>CANQBD010000004.1 GCA_947589245.1 uncultured Anaeroplasmataceae bacterium | reverse complement strand
TTGAATAATCAAAGTATCTCATTCTCACAACTCCTTTTCTATTCTCATAAATTATATCACAATTTGTGAGAATAATCGATAGTCCAAGAGACAATTAGTCATAAAAATAGACTGATACCATCGCATACATGTATGCATTTGTATCAATCTGATTCTTTCAATATGGAAAAAGAGTAATGTTTTAATACAATGCACGCAGACTAAAAGCAAATAAAAACCACCAAAGTCATATTAGACTATCAAGATCACAGAAACTTAGTCGGTGATATGAGGTGGTCTGATCGTATTACTTCATCTTCTGGGGAGTGGAGTGGCAATTTATATGACTTCTTTTATCGAATTTGTTTTAAGATTACAGAGGATATTTCTACTCCTTTTAAAATGAAAGGCATTTTTAGAGATGATAATGTTCCTATGAAAAGAGCGGTTCGAGAAGCTTTATGTAATACATTATCTAATGCTGATTTCCATATGGAGTTAGGTGTTGTAATTAAGCAATATCATGATAGGATTGTTTTTTCTAATCCTGGAGCTTTAGCAATTCCTAAAAATATTGCTTTACTTGGTGGTACTTCTAAAGCAAGAAATAAGAACATATTAGATATTTTTTCTTATATTAATATTGGTGAACGAGGTGGAACCGGTATTCCACTTATTATGACTGCTACCAAAGCAGAAAATTACCCAAGTCCAATATTAGAGGATAGATTTAATCCGGATCAAACTAAATTAACTATTTTCATAAAAAATATAAATGACATTCCTAATTCTAATAGTAAAAACTTGACTATTGATAAGCAAAACTTGCCGATTGAAACAGAAAACTTACCGATTGAAACGGAAAACTTACCGATTGAAACGGAAAACTTACCGATTGAAATTATTGGCAAATCAAAATATAAACAAAATGTTAAAGATAAATTGGTTCAAATTGTAAAACATTATCACTTTGAAATTTTCAGCAGAACTAATATATCCAATCTGCTTTCTGTATCTGATAAGTCTGCTTATAATCTTATCAATTATTTGAAAGAATTAGATTTAATTGAATCTGTTATTGGAAAGGGCAAGGGCAAATATAAATTCAAATAAGTTTATCAGCTAGTTTATGGCACCCAATAGTTAGTATTTGGGTGCTTTTTATTATTGATTTATTTTATGGTCATTCTATCAAATATATTCAAAATTAAAAGCTTATCGGTCACTATCGGTCGTTTTTCTTGCACCTTAGGATAAATTTAATTAGACTTTTCCACTTGAAAGGTCTTTTTTTATCATCAATTCTAATGAATTAAAAAAGGCACCCATCTAAAAGTGCCATTTGTCATCACTCTTCTCTTTCTTGAAGAATTCCCTTGAATAAAGGGTTTGATGTTTCATCAAATCCTTCAAAGAATATTTTTAACTATTTGTCTTTGAATGCTTTTTCTATTTTCCAGACCTCTTTATTATTTATTAGACACACATATTAAATATTAAAGCATTTGAATGTCTGCACCTAAAGCAATAGTTTTCTTTATAATATCATCATACCCTCTAAAAACATATTCAAAATTGCTGATTGTGGAGAATTTATTACCAATTAATGCCAAAATTAATAACGCCGCTCCATGTCTCAAATCATAAGCTTTATAATCTTGAGAAACTACATTTTTGCTTCCTTCAATAATGGCTATATTTTTCTCTACTTTACAATTAATACCACTATTAATTAAATCTTGATAAATATGCATGCGGTTTTCAAATACTGTCTCTTCAATCTTTGATTGACCACGAGTATTAACACATAGTACGGCAAATAAAGGTTGCAAATCTGTTGGAAATAATGGATAAACATCCGTTTTAATATTTAAAGCTTTACCATAACTATTACTAACAATAATCTCATTATCTGAATATTTTAATTTAAAGCCACTAGCTATCAAAATATCTAAAGGGTATTTTAAAACTTTAGTATCAACCTTTTTGATTGTGATATCACCACATAACAGCCCCATCACAGCATAAGTCATAGCCTCAATTCGATCAGGAATAATAGTATGTTTAACCAACTTAAAATCTCTTTCCTTACGCATATAAATTAACATATTATCGCTCTGAGTAATATTAAAGCCTAATTTATTTAAAAAATTAATTAAGTCCATACCCTCAGGTTCAAACAAACCATTTTCGATTTCTAATTCATCAAGACTAAGTCCACCAAGTAAAGCATTAATGGAAGCTCCAACACTCTTCTTCTCAATTTTTAAAGCTTTACTAATTATTGCTTGTTTTTTACTAATCGACAAGACATCATTTTCAATATGATAATCGTACCCTAAATCATTAAAAGCTTTCAAATGTAAATCAATTGGCCTACTACCGATTTGACAACCTCCAGGTAATAAAATTTCGCATTTAGCAAACAAAGTTAAAAACACACCAATTAAATAATAAGAACCACGAATCTTCCTACATTCTTCGAACAATAATGGTTTATAAGTTAAAAAAGTATTATCTATTAATATCGTATGTCCTTTAAAAACAATCTGACAATTTAGCTTTTTAATAATTTCAATTAAATTATCAATATCACTGATTCGTGGAACATTTCTAAGTAAGACTTTTCCTTTAGCTAAAAGACTCGCACAAAGAATTGGAATTGCTGCATTTTTTGATCCAGATGTTATGACCGTTCCTCTTAATTTGGCACCACCGGCTACTCTTATATCCATTCCTATCACCTGCTAAATTATATGCGCAGTGTAAGAAGATAATGTTAAATGAAAAAGACTGGTTTCCCAGTCTATTTAAGATTAAAGATAACGATTTGGCTAGCTCCTGACAAACGCATTGGGAATCCCCAAGTTCCATAACCTCTTGTAATAGCCAACGTAAAATCAGCAAAATGATTAATTCCATTAGAAGGACTATTAAAAAGAATCAGGTTATAAAAATAAACAATGATATCACCAGGAAATATTTGACCATTATGGGTATGACCAGATATTTGTAAATCGGCATCAACATCTATAGCTTCTCTAAAATATTGTGGTTGATGATCTAATACAACTAGAGGAAGCTTTGAGGTTGAAACAACTTCAGACAATTCTTTTCGACCATGTTTATAATCAATACGACCAACAAAGCGAATATTGTCAACTATAACCTCTTCATCTAATAAAAGCTTGACCTGTGTTCCTTCATAAAAATAAATTATTTGTTCAAGAGAATTAAGCTTAAATTCATGATTACCAGTTATTGCGTAAACACCTAGTTTACTATTTATTCTATTCATTGCTGAAGCAAATTCATCTCGACTTAAATTGCCAATATAGTTATCAAAAACATCTCCAGCCAGTATTACAACATCAGCATCTTGTTTATTAATATTATCGACCATTTTATCTAAGGATAATAGTGATCCTGTCGATCCATAATGGATGTCCGATAAAACAACAACATTCAAATCGTGCTCCCCAGCAATATCAAAATCATAATAGCTAACTTCTGGTACTTGAGCTAAAACTATTCCTAAAATACAAATAACAATACTAAAGACTGTTGATAAAATGACAGTTGTTTTGTCATAGACATCATGATGCTTTTTTTTAATTAAGGCAATAATAAATCTTACTAATAAAATCACTAATAAAGTTAAAACATAGTAAATTAGAAAAGCTGTTATTATATAACCAATAGTGCCACATACTTCAACAAATTTAATACCTCTATTTAAATAATCTATTACAGAAAATATAGGGAATGTAAAAATAAAGGTAGCAATCCCTAGAAACAATCGTCTTCTTTTCACATTAAAAAGAGTCAAAGTTCTGGTGATTAGAAAATACATAATTATATAGTATGCAATTATGCCAATAACAACAATAAAAATCTTAATCACCTCTTTCTAAAATCGTGCTTCATCTATTAATATATGCCAATAACCCCGTTTTTAAACGATTAAAACCATCAATAACTCTTTCTTTTTGGGTTGCAAGATTGATTCTAAAAAACTTTTGACCATTTCCACCATAGATAGAACCACTAGATACATATAACCCTGTTTTAGTCCTTAAAAAAGCACAAAGCTCATCAGCATTTTCCGTGTAATAAGAACAATCAATCCACAACATATAGGTTGCTTCTGAAGGTACAACATATAAATTTGGTAATTCTTTTTTAACAAGCTCTTTAAAAACCTTTTTATTTTCTTCGATATATTCATTTAAATTATTTAGCCATTCTTCACCCTTTGTAAAAGCAGCAATATTAGCAACACAAGCAAAAGCGTTTGGTTCTGCCACCTCATCAGTATTTAGCCCTCTACTTACCTTATGCCGCAAATTCTCATCAGCCACTACCACACAAGCTGATTGTAAACCAGCTAAATTAAAGGCTTTAGAAGCAGATAAGCAGGTAATGCTGTTGAATAGACACTCTTCATTAACACTTGCAAAAGCAACATATTTTTTGTCAGGTTCAACAATATCACAATGAATTTCATCAGCCAAAACAACAACATTGTGTTTCTTACATAAATGCCCAATAGTTGCCAGCTCCTCCTTTGTCCAAATTTTACCTATTGGATTATGGGGATTACAAAGAATTAATAAAGAAGCTTGAGGATCAGCAAGCTTAGCTTCTAAATCGGCAAAATCAATACGATATTGGCCATTTTCATAAACGAGGTCGCTAGATAAAATATAACGACCATTATTATAAATTGAGTTATAAAAAATATTATAAACCGGTGACATCACAACAACCTTTTCAGCTAAAGAAGTCAATTTACGCACAATCGAAGAAATTGCTGGAACAACACCGGTTGTAAAAATCATCCATTCTTTTTTATAAGTTACATTATGGCGCCTATCCCACCAATTAATATAGCTTTCAAAATAAGCATCTGGAATGATTGAATAGCCAAAAATGCCATTTTTTACCCTGTCACAAATCGCCTCAATTATACAAGGGGCTGTTTCAAAATCCATATCGGCCACCCACATTGGAAGCTCATTATCTGCTACATCCCACTTTAAAGAATAGGTGTCTTTTCTATTTGTTACTTTATCTAATTTAGCCATTATTTTTTACCAACCTTTATCTTGGTCTTACTAGGTGTAATCACCTTTTCATCCATAATTAAATCCTTAATGCCATAGGCTTCAATTTGCCCACTAATTGGATTTTTGACACTATCAATTGTTGACTTAATTTCTGCTTCGACAGTTGAATATTCGAACGCTAAAGTTGTATTTAATAATTTACAATTGATAAGCTTAACATTTTTCATATAGCACATACCCTGTAAAGATTCTATTGTACAGTTGACAAAGGTAATATTTTGGGAATTCCAACCTAAATATTCCCCAATGATTAAAGAGTCATAAACAGTAACATTTTCACAATTCCAAAAAGAATCCTTAGATAGCATTTTAGCGTTTCTCACTTCAATATTCTTCCCACCATCAAAAGCGTAATTGCCGCTTAAACTAAAATTATTTATTTGAATATTTGAACTATTAAAACCAAAGTAATCACCTTTGGCAGTAACATTTTTTAAATTAATATCATTACAATTCCAAAAAGTTTCTGATGCGTTTGGCAATTCAACATTTTCTAAAACTATTTTTTCAGCCCTTCTAAAAGTCTTAGGAGCCTCGATGATTGAATCCTTAATTGTAATATTTTTGGTGTACCAAATGCCTGATCTTGCTGTATTTAAAAGTGAAATATTAGTTGCTTCAACATTGTGACAATACCATAAGGGATATTTCCACTTAAAAATTGAATTTGTTATTTTCAAATTGCTACTTTCTTTAAGAGGTGATTCCCCATCATCAAATATACAATCTATAACCTCTAAATCCTTTGAATTAAATAAAGCTCTTTCACCTGATAAATATTCTTGTTTAACTGTTTTCATAGTCCACCTCTAATTTTTTTTAAAAAACATTTGCTTTCTAAAAATTTTTGTGATATCATTGTCAAGCGTCATCAAAATTTTTTAGAAAGGAGTACAATAATATGATAACATTTAATGATATTAAAAACAATAAAGTAATTAATTGTTATATCACAAATGCTGATGCATCTTTAAAAGCAATTGGCTATACTGAACATTCTTTTGCTCATGTTGGCAAGGTGGCTGAGGACAGCGCTTATATTTTAGAATCACTTGGCTACTCTGAACGTGATGTTGAACTAGTAAAAATAGCTGCTCACTTACATGATATCGGTAATTTAGTAAGTCGCGTTGACCATGCTCAAAGTGGCGCTATCATGAGTTTTAGATTATTAGACCACTTAAAAATGGATCCTGAAGAAATTGCTTTAATTGTTTCAGCAATTGGTAACCATGATGAGGGAACCGGTGTAGCTGTTAATCATTTGGCAGCAGCCTTAATTCTGGCTGATAAATCTGATGTTAGAAGAAGTCGTGTTAGAAATACTAATCTAGCTAACTTTGATATTCATGACCGTGTTAATTATTCCGTTACATCTTCAAAGATAATTGTTGATAAAAATTTAAAAACTTATACATTAGATTTACAAATTGACACAAGTATTTCTCCAGTTATGGAATATTTTGAAATTTTTTTAGATCGAATGATAATGTGTCGGCATGCCGCAAGTAAATTAGGGTTAAGCTTTAAACTTGTTATTAACAATCAATCATTATTTTAAAAAAAGCATCTTAACTTTGCCAGTTAAAATGCTCTTTTTTTTAATATCTACTAATGTATCTATCAATTTCCCACTTTGAAACGTGTTTGCGATATTCATCCCACTCTAAAGCTTTAGCCTCAAGCATTTTAGAAGTGATATGCTCTCCCATTGCAGCTTGAATTACTTTATCTTTTTTAAACTCTACCATAGCCTCTTCTAAATTGGCCGGTAAAGATTTGACACCTAAAGCTTTCCGCTTTTCAGCACTACAGGCAAATAAATTGTCATAAACAGGCTCAACATTTGGGCAATTACCTGCAATGCCATCTAAACCTGCAGCTAAAATTGCGGCTATGGCTAGATAGGGATTGGTGGCTACATCTACACTTCTAATCTCTGTTCTTGTTTTCAAGCCTCTGGCTGCCGGAATTCTAATCATTGTTGAACGATTTGAATCAGACCAAGAAACATAACAAGGTGCCTCATAGCCGGGAACTATTCTTTTATATGAATTAACGATAGGATTAGTTATGAAGCAAAAGCCTTGAGCGTGAGTTAGGATTCCTGAAATCCAATTGGTAGCCGTAGTGGATAGCTTATTATTAGTTGTTTCATCATAAAAGGCATTTTTGCCATCTAAACTTAATAAGGAGCAGTTGACATGCATACCACTCCCATTAATGCTTTCAATTGGCTTAGGCATAAATGTAGCATGTAAACCATGTCTTCTAGCTATATTTTTAACAACCAACTTAAAGGTTTGAACATTGTCACAAGCTTCTATCGCTGAATCAAATTTAAAATTAATTTCATGCTGACCTGTAGATACTTCATGATGTGCAGCCTCAATAGTAAAACCGATGTTTTGTAAAGCTAGAACAATATCTCTTCGGCAATCTTCAGCAGCATCAATTGGTGAAATGTCAAAATACCCGCCATTATCATTAAATTCCAATGTTGGATTACCTGAAGCATCAAGTTTAAACAAAAAGAATTCCGGCTCAACACCGACATTAAAAGAAGCAAAGCCCTTCTTCTTCATCTCTTCTAAATTTCTTTTTAACACTTGTCTAGGATCACCTTCAAAGGAAATGTGCTTCCCATCCTGTCCTGGCCTATAAACATCACAAATAAATCTAGCTACCTTTCCATAAGAATTATCCTCCCAGCTTAAAACTAAAAAAGTATCTAAATCAGGGTGTAGGAACATATCTGCTTCATAAATTCTAACAAAGCCTTCTATTGAAGAACCATCAAACATTACAGAATTATCTAACGCATCTTCTAATCTGGTAATAGGTATTTCAACATTTTTTAGCATTCCCAAAATATCTGTAAATTGCATTCTTATATAACGAATGTTTTGTTCTTTACAAATTTTTCTAATATCATCTTTTGAATATTTCATTATTTTCTCTCCTCTTCTAAATCTATGCTTAAAATAGTAAAAAATTTATCAAAAAGAACAATATAAAAAAATAAAAGAGCACAGTTTTGTGCTCAAGATATAAATTGCTTTGTAATACTTCTTTTTAAATATGTTCTTGTCAATATGCCACTAAAAATCCCTGTGGCTATCGAAAGCAGACTAATAAATGGCAAATAATAAACAACAGCACTTGTTCCTAATAGAATTATCGCCACTAAAATTTGACCACTTGCATGACTTACTGAACCTAGTACTGATACTCCAATTACGGAAAAAAATTTCAACCTAGAAAATAACATCATTATAAAAAATGATAAAATGCCCCCACTTAATGCCATAAAGAAAGTTGGTTGAGCAATAGTTCCTCGTAATAAGCCTACAACTAATATTCTTAAAATATCCACAGCTAAAGCTTCATATATTTTAAATTCATAAAGCATTATTAATATAATAACATTGGCTAACCCTAACTTAACACCAGGTATAAATACAGGTATAAAAGATTCAATAACATTAAGAACAATTGCAATAGCTAAAAGCATGGCTATTATGCAGACTCTTTTTAAATTTTTCATATGCCAATATCCACCCCTTTACCTACCAATTTTATAAATACCTTATTTGGTAAACAGGTGATTGTTTGCCCACTAATATTAATGATTCCTTGATGAACACAAATTTTATCCTCACAGGTTGAATCTTCAACATAAACACCAGTTTTGGTTATGACAATAACAACCTCATTAACTTCTATTTTTTGTTCATCATTCATATCAATCTCATAAATTACTTCTTTATCATAATAAATTTGAACTAAAAGATTTTCTTTAGTATTTAAGGTAAAAAATAAAATTATTCCTAAAACAGCTATAAATACTAAAGACCCTATTAAAATTAAATCATTTCTTAGCTTATGCATAATCATCAACTCCTAATGATTTATAGACAAGCGTATTATCCTTAGAAACTATAAAATCTAAATTTTCTAATGCTAAAAAAGCTTTAAGCTCAGTAATTGGCATACTAAAACAAGCTGTTGAATAAGCATCTAAAATAGCGGAATCATCACCAATAATACTAATTGAATCATAATCAGTGGCAGGATAGCCTGTTTTAGCATTTAATAAATGGGAATAATATTTGCCATCTATCAAAACAGACTGTTCTCTTATTGAAGAGGTGCCTATTGCTTTATTTTTTAAATTCAAAGTATAAAAATAGCCCGTTTTAGTCGCTTTTAATAGTCCTACACTAAAGCTATCACCAAATTTATCACCTAAAACAATATTCGAAAAGCCCGCATTTAATAAATAGCCATGACAACTAATTGAATCTAAATATTCTTTGGCTTTATTAGTAGCATAGCCTTTGGCAATCCCCCCAAGATCTAAGTTGCCACTACCTATTAAAGTCGCATTAGAATCTACAATAGTTATAGATGTGTTTTGCATAACTGCTAGTTCTTCAAAAATAACATCATCAGCTAATAATTTTTCAGCTGCTAAAGCATCTTTCCATAAATGCGTTAAACGACCAATAAATGGATTATAATAGCCTGCTGTTTTTTCTTTCATTTCTAAGGCAAAATTAATAAGTTCTTTTAATTCATTATTAATATTTATAGAACGTTCTATATTTAAATCATAAACATTTTTAACATTTCTTCCTGAGGTAAAATCACCAGCTACAGCATCATATTTTAAATAAATATTTTCAACCTCTTTCGCAATTTCTTTGCTGTCATCTACATTATAAAATGTTAAAGAAATGATAGTGTCCATAGCAAAAAAATTATATGTTTCTTGATGATTAGAGTTACAGGATATTAATAATAATCCAATTAAAAATACTAAAAATAAGACCTTTTTCATATTTGACTCCTACCATTCTTTTCAATTATTATATATCAAACATGAAAATAAAAAAAGTAGCACTTTTCTTTAAAAAAACTTAATATTTCCAATTTTTAGGTAATTTAGCCCTAAAACAATTAGTTTTTAAATGAAAATTATTGAAAACGCTTTACATTTCGGCTCCAATTTGGTAAAATAAGTTGCTTTATATAATAAAGCATAAAATATTAAGAGGAGGAAAAATAATGAAGAAAAGAAAATTGTTAGTATCTTTGTTAGCTCTTTCTGCTATTTTTGCATTAGTAGGATGTAGCAGTGGTGGTGGAGACCCAGTAGACCCAAATACACCTGATACTCCAGATGTACCTGATAATCCTAATACACCAGATAATCCAGATGTACCTGACACACCAACCACAACAGAATATACTGCAACGTTAAAGTATAATAATGGTCAAGCAGATGGCAAATTAACAGCTGTAAAAGATGGCGATTCATTCTACTTTAACGAACCAACTGATCCAACTAGAGATTATTTTGATTTTGCTGGTTGGTTTACTGATGAAGAATGTACAAATCCTTTCAACTTCGATTTACCTGTTGATAAAAATCAAACATTATATGCTAAATGGGATCAAGCATATGATACTGTAACAACAGTGTTTGATTTAAAAGCACCAAGAGAATTATTGGGCGATAAGGTAAAAACTACTGAAGATACAACCTTTGGTAGATTTACTGTTGAAGCCGGTGTTTATTTTGATGTTTCAAGTGGTGATGATTGTTTAAATAACCAAAAAAAGAATATTAAAGTAACTCTTAGAGGTGAAGGCACTGGTAATACAATTACTTTCATTGCTAAAGGTGCAGGTAGCAATACTACTGTTACTGTAAAAAATGCTGCTGGCGAAGTTGTCCACACAGTTGAAGTAGCTAACAGTGTAAAATGTGATGCCCAAGTTGTTGCTAATTTACCTGCTGGCGAATATACTATCGGTAGTGCTAGTTCTGTACGTTTCACAGCTATTTCTATCACAGAAAAATTACCTCAAGGTCCTACAACCGGAATTAGACTTAATCTTTCTGGTGTAACTACTAACTTCTTGTTAGGTAGAGAATTTAGTGCTGAGGGATTAAATGCCTATTTAACTTATGATAATGGTAGAGAAGATCCTATCGATGTTGATAAATTAACAATCACCAACGATGACTTCACTACAGCCGGCAAGAAAACTGTAACTGTCAAATATAATGTTAGTGCAGATAAGACATACACTCAAACATATACAGTTAATGTTTGTGAGCCAGAAGAACTAGTATTATATGATTATACATTGTCAAGTAACCGTGTTACTCAACATGTTCAAGTTATATATTTAACTGGCAGTCAATTTAAAGCTGATAATTTAGTAGTTAAGGCAAAATGTAAATTGCCTGAAAGTGATGATTATATTGAATTCTTATTAGCTGAGAGTGAATATTCAATTAATTCTAGTGAATTAAATTTAAATACTCCTGGTAATCAAAGTGTAGCAATCACTTATTCAAGAGATACAGAATTAACAGCTAATTATGATATTGAAGTTATAACTATCGATACTGAAATTGGTGATTATGCTTCCGCTTTAGTTGATCCAAGCGCTACATTTGCAGTTGAGCATGGATTTAGTAGTGAACCAGTTGTAGTAAACACAATTAATCAAGCAATGCAAATTTTCAACTTGTTAGAATATACTGACTACACTCAATTCATAATTTACTTAGTTAGTGGAGTAGAATATTGGGAAAAGGTTGAATTCAACGTTCCTAATTTGACAATTGTTACTATGGATCCGACAGCTTCAGATCCTACTCCAGGCGCAACTCCTGCAACTATTGTGTTTGATGCCTTAAATGGTCTTGTTGATCCTAGTGAATCTGTTGCTTATTCAACAGATGGTTCTGCTACTGTCTCTGTTAGAGCTGATGCAGTTGGATTTTTTGCCTATAACGTAAAATTTATGAATTATTATAATACTAATGAATTATATAATAAATCATTAACTATGACCTCTGATACTCAAGCTGTAGCTGCATTAGTTGAAGCAGATCAAGCCGTATTCTTAGACTGTGTATTCTCTTCATATCATGATACATTGTATGCTAGAAAAGGTCGTCAATATTATGTACACTGTGATATTGAAGGTCGTACCGATTACATTTTCGGTGATGATGCAACAGCTTACTTTGATAACTCAACAATCCGTTCTATTGGCGCTGGAAAAGATGTAACTAATGGTGGTTATGTCGTAGCTACTAAGGGTAATGTTGTTGGCAGCAATAATATCAAATATGGTTATATTTTCAATAATTGTGATTTTGTTGCTGATGAAAATGTTATGGATGGTTCTGTATCAATCGCTCGTGGTTGGGAATCTGGCATGACTGTTATGGTTATGAATTCTAATTTAGGCGCTCATATTTCTAAAGAGGCTTATGGTAATACTGAAAGTAAATTAAATGATCGTTATACCAAGATGAATGCTGACCCAGTAGCTTCTCAATTATTTGAATATAACAATGAGGGTGCTGGTGCTTTAGTTCCTGCTGATTTTGAAGGTGATACTTATAAGAACACTGTAACTTATGCAACTGCTGCACAAGCTGAATTATACGATAGCTTACTTGAGGTATTTGGCCCATATAATGGTACAACTACTTATACTTCTGCTTGGGCTGGTGCAACTCTTACTTCTGCGCAAATTGGAGAAGGCAGGGAAGAATATAGAGGTATCTTACCAAATGCTAGTATTGTATTAAAGAATCCAGATGGTTCAGAATTTGATAGCACAACATTATCATATGTTTCATACGTTGGTTCATATGTAACTGAGACACAACTAAAGACTGCAATTGATTTAGCAATTAAAGAAGAAAGAATCCCTGCAGGAAAAACATTTGATGGCTTCTATACTGATTCTACTTTAACAACTGCATTTGATACCAATGCTAAATTAACCGCAGAAACTACTGATGTCTATATTAAGTGGGCAAATTCAGTTAATACTCCAGAATTTGAAATCACAGCAGATGATTTGTCTGACTTAGATTTAGCAGATAAGGGTGGCCAAGTTTATCCTGCTGCAAATGGCATTATTCAATTCACTGCTCGTAACGATGGAAAAGGTTGGAATTATGAAGCAGCAAGTGGTAAGAGTTTAACAATTGGTAATCGTTCTTTAAAAACAGCTGGTCGAATTAGACAAGAAAATAAAGCCAATACATTAAAGATTGATCTAACAGGCTATGAAGGAAAAGTAAAATTAACTATTTTCTTTGTAGGTTCTGGTGATACAACACGTACTATTTCTATAGTTTCTCCAACCAGTGAGACACTTGCTTCTAAAACTATTGCTGATAAATCAACTGTATTTACTATAGAAGCTGACTTAGAATGTGGAAAGATTTATAATGTTGATGTAGACAATACATTTAACTTCTATGCCTTTGAAATGGTGGCTGTAAAAGATTCTACTACTGATCCTGAGCCTAATGCTGCTCCTAAACTTACTTTCTCAGTTGACACAATTACTGCTGGTAGTATAACAGAAGATTATGATTGGGATAACAAAGGTATTGTTGTTTTAAATGGTACTTCTGGCAAAGCATTTACCATGGACGCTGCAAGTGGCAAAAAAGTAAAAGATGTTGATGGCAACGATTTAACTACTACTGGTAGATTAAAATTAAATGGTGCTGGTCGTAAATTAACTATCAACTTATCACAATATACAGGTACCGTTGAAGTTACTGTTTGGTGCGCTACTGCAACATCAGACGATTTTACAAGAGGTTTTAAAGTTTTAGATGGCACACAAGAACTTCAAACATGTACAATTACAGAAAATAATGCTGTTTCATTTACATTTGAATTAACTTGTGGTAAATCATATACTCTTGAAAATTTCACAGGCGGCATTAATATATTTGCTATTAATTTAAAGCCTGTTGCTTAAATTTGATAATTTTAAGCTAAAATAAAAGGGATTTAATCCGCGAGGATTAATCCCTTTTTTGTTTTGATAAGTTTAATTGACTAGATTGTTAGATAATGATATATATTTATAAACTAAAACATTGGGGCAAATAAATAAATTATATATGCCACTAGTTTTTGATAAAATGGTCGTTTATGCCAATATTCATAAGTAATTTGCTTGCTTTCTTGACAAGCTTTTAAGAAATCTTCTTGCATTTTCTTTATTTCATCATCTAAAAAAACTAAAGCACCACATTCGTAGTGAAGAAATAAACTACGATAGTCCATGTTGATTGTGCCAATAAAAGCATATTTTCCATCTACCATAATGTTTTTAGCATGGTTAAAGCCTCTTGTAAATTCATATATTTTACCACCAGCCTTTAAGATTTCACGATAATGAAATCTAGCTAAATAAAAGGCTGTTTTTTTATCTGGTATGCCTGGCATTAATATTCTTACATCTACACCACTTTTACAAGCTAAAACAATGCCTTCAATCATTGCATCATCAATAACAAGATAAGGTGTTGAGATATATAAGGTTTTGCCTGCATTGGAAATTAAAGATCTAAATACATCATATGCACAATCACTTTTATCGGAAGGTCCATCACCAAAAGGCATTATATAGCTTGATTGTTCTTCTGTTTCTAAAGTGGCTAGATAATCTCCTAATTGGAGTATTTCCTTTGTTGACATATACCATGTTTCAATAAACATTCCAATAAAACTGTTTACGGCATCGCCCTCATATTTGCCACAATTATCCCGCCAAAAACCAAAACGCGTTTTTTTATGAATATATTCATCAGCTAAATTATCACCACCACAATAAGCAATTTTACCATCAATTATCGTAATCTTGCGGTGATCACGATAATTAAATGCGGGGTTTATGTTCAAGCCTAAAGGATTATAATTTACTATTTTACAATTAGGAATTTTGGTTATGTCTTTAATTGTTTTTGATTTTATTGTTGCTTTAGATCCTAAATCATCATAGATAATTTTAATTTCAACACCAGCTTCGCCTTTAGCTTTTAGAACCTGTAATAGCTCATTTAACAAGAAGCCTTCGCCAATGATAAATGTTTCAATAAAAATATATTTTTGAGCCCTCTTAAGCTCTTCAATAAAATCGAGAAACTTTACTTCGCCATCATTTAAGAAAGTAAATTTTGTATTATTGTAAAGGGGATAGTTTGTATTACTATGAATAATTCTTGCTGTTTTGGCTGCCATAGGATCAATTTCTTGTAATTTAGTTATCATCTTATTATCCACAGTATAAAGTTCTAGAGCTTCATTCAACTTATGCTGTTTACGCTTTGGTAGCTTTCTACTTCTTGAATTTAAAAAATATAACAAAAGAAATGGTAATGGCAACACCAAAATTAAAATTGACCATGTAAGCTTATAGCTAGCTAAAATTGGTTTATGAATGATATGTAAAACCACCAAAAAAGCTCCAAGCTCAATTAATAAATAGATATAGATATTTAAGCGATTAGAAAAATTAATTTGAAATAATAAAGTGAATAAGCTTATTTGGATAGCAAATATAATCAACGTTAAAATTAAAAATATTATTCTTTTCCAAAGCGGTAAGCCTCTTCTTTCATTTTGTGTCATTTGATCACCAACCCTTAATCCTACATTTTAGTTATAATTATTGACACACCAACCGGTTCATTTTTAACAATTAAAGTCATACCAAAAAAATCAACAATCTTTTGCACAATGGACATTCCTAATCCAAATTCACCTTTGCTGCCTTTTTCGTAAGGCTTAAAACCATTTTTG
This sequence comes from uncultured Anaeroplasmataceae bacterium, assembly GCA_947589245.1. GTDB lineage: Bacteria > Bacillota_I > Bacilli_A > Acholeplasmatales > Anaeroplasmataceae > Pelethenecus. The sequence goes on along the minus strand of CANQBD010000004.1, from coordinate 58,800 downwards.
ATAAATTCCTCATTAATTGCCTCACCATCATTATAGATTCTTAACCGATCCTTTTTTAAAATGATTTTAATTTTACTCTTGGCGTATCTTCGAGCATTATCAATAATATTATCAACAACTGTACAATAATTTTCATAATAGCCTTTAAAATAAATATCTTCAGTCAAATCTAATTCAATATTAACGTTTATTTGAAAACGATAATTATCAATGACATCTAAAACAACATTTTTCATGTTTACATCTTCAAATTCATGGTCTTTAGCCAAATATTCTAAAGAATTATATTGTAATAACCGATTGACTTTATTTTTTAAAATTTCAGCTTGATTAATAATTATTTTACTACTATCTTCCCCAGCCATGCCATCTTGTTGAGCTTCAGCATAAGATTTTATAACCGCAATTGGTGTCTTAAAATCATGACTAATATTTTGAAGCATCTCCTGTTTTATTTTTTCATTATGCTGGATTTCTATACGCATTTCCTCAACCGCTCTAGATAAATCGCCTATTTCATCTAAGCCATCATCAACAAGGGTTAAATCATAGCCCCCTTGAGGTAAATGCCTAATATGATCCTTAAGTGTGTTAATTCTTTTAATAAAAAATCGACTCCAAATAATGATTACTAAGACAGCCAAAAAGATAATAACCAAAAAGATAGCAATTAACTGAAGTGATAGATTTCTTACTAGATTGTGCACATAACTGTCATTGGCCATAACTAAAGTAAAGGCTTGACCATAGTTAGTGCTCCGCATGACAAAATATATGGTTTGTCCTTCAAAGTTCTTGGTTTTTTTAGAAAAAATCGCCTGTTCTTCACTTTTATTTAGTTCTGAGATAATATTATTATAATCACTTTCACTAATAATCGTTTCAATATTAGCACTTTTTAGAAGAGTGTCTTCACTAACTTTTATAAAATAAATAGTTATATCACGAAAATTTGTTGAATCATGATCCGAATCGAAAGATTCAGCTATTAAACAATAATTATAAAGGCGAGCATATATTTCTTTTTCCGCTGTTCTTCTAACCCCAAGTATTACAAGGGAGGAAAAAACCGAAGAAGCTACTAGCATAATTAAAACGAATAAAATAATTATCTGACTTGATATTGAAATCTTCCTCATACTAATAACCTATACCCATAACCATAAATTGTTTCAATAAATAAATTAGGTAGCTTTTGGCGTAATCTTCTTAACAAATCATCAACCACTCGATCACTACCAAAATAATCAGAACCCCAAACAGCATTTAAAATTTGTTCTCGCGAAAATGCCTTACCAGGATTTTCAGCTAGATATAAAAACAAATTATATTCTTTAGAGGTTAATTGAATCAACTCTTTTTTAAAATAAACGCTCCTTTTATCTTTATCAATTAAATAATCACCTATTATATATTCTTTAGTAGAAGTATTGTTTCCATAGGTTCTATTTAAAAGATTTTTAACACGTAATACTAATTCCCTAATTGAATACGGCTTAGAAATGTAATCATCACTACCAAGCTCTAGTCCCATTACTCGATCAATTGTTTGATCACGTGCCGAAGTGAAAATAACAGGGGTATTGATATTGTGGAGATGAATTTCTTTAATTAAATCATAACCACTGATGATTCCAGGAAGCATAATGTCTAAAATCCAAAGCTCAATGTCATCATCAAGATGCTTTTGAGCCTCTTCACCGTTTGCATAACACACAACGTTATAGCCCTCATTTTCAAGATATTTAGCAACAAGGCTTGCTAAATTCTTTTCATCTTCAACAACTGCAATTTTATACAAAATATCACCCCTTTAGACAATATTATATAACAAAAAACGAATAAAGGGCAACCTAAAGTTAGGCTGCCCTTTACTCAAATTGGGAGAGTTATAGTTTGCTTATGAAAAAAGTTTCTATCTATATAGGGATTTTTAGATAGATACTGTCCCTTAAGACACCTATATTATAAAATAAAAATAATGTAATATTATCATATAATTATGTGAAATTATGTGAAAAAGGCCTAAGTAGAACAATTCTACCAATAGGCCTGTTTTTTATTCTTCGTACATATCCTCATAATCATCCATAAGGTCGTTATATTTATCCTCGTTGAAATCATCATCTTCTGAATATCTTTCTGTCATTTCATCATCGATAATTAAATCATCCTCATCATATTCGTTTTCAGAATCTTCTTCATCATCTTCTGATTCATATTCATCATCATATTCATCTGATTCGTCCTCATCTTCATCTTCTTCTTCGTCATCTTCATCAGCATATTCATCTAGATCTTCATCATCTAAATCATCTGGGAATTCATCCTCATCTTCATATTCATCGTTCTTAGAATTAAATGCTGCACCATCCTTATCATATTCATCTAAGGATTGACGAACCTTTAGATCCCATTCTTCATCGCCCATATAAACGAATTTTGAACTAGTAGTTATATCTATATATAATTGGGTTGCAAGCGAACTATCAGAATCATCTAATCCTTTAATTTCTAATACTTCTTGAATTAGAGCTCTTATTGGTTGCTTGGTTTTCTTTTGTTCCATTAAATAGATAGCCACTTCCAAAAGTGACATTTGTGAAATACTTTCCATAATAATTCCTCCAACTTTTTGCAACACTTGATATTTTACTAAAGTTTAATAAATTATGCAAGCATTTAATTAAATAATAATGCGATTTTATGACCATGTTTTTGGCCATCTTCCATAATTAAGTCATATTCGACATTTAATTTATTATCTCGACACAAAAGCTTATAACATTTAATTTGAAAATTAAATTCAAGTCCTAAATCATTATTATAAAAACCCTTTGTTAACTTTTTTAAATTAAAAATCATCTGCATATTAGTTGAGCCAATTCTTTCTAAAACAACCTCTTTATCCTTAATTTGTAAATGGATTTCTGTATTTAAAGTAGACTTGTCCAAAAAGACTATTTTGTTGTCATCTTTAACATAATCACTAGTAAAATATATTTTGTTATTATTCTCATCAAAGCTTAAAAAATTAACTTTCATAATACACCTATAATATTAATACTATTAACAAGACAATAAAACCCGGCAATCTAAAAAAACCAATTAATATAATTGATAATAAATTAAAAGGCAATGCTAAATTAAAAAATTGACCAACTAAATTAAATAATAAAATTGAAGCTATCCCTATGACTAAAGACTTTACTACGTATTTGAACATTTTTAGCATAAAATCACCAAGTAATTATATGCTTTAAAATTTTTTAATATTCGTGGCGCCCTTCCATAGCTTTAAGTAATGTCATTTCATCAGCATATGACATTTCTCCTCCAACCGGTAAACCATGAGCTATCCGGGTAATTTTAACATCACAGTCCGCAAGTAATTCTTTTAGATAACGAGCTGTTGTTTCACCCTCAAGAGTAGCATTGGTAGCTAAAATAATTTCATCATATTCTTTAGCTTTAGCTTTGGCAATCAAAGTATCAATATTTAAATCTTTAATACCTATTCCCTTAGAAAAGCTTATTGCCCCATTCAAAACATGATAAATACCTTTAAATTCATCAACGTTTTCAATCGTATATAAATCTTTTATGGTTTCAACAACTAAAACTTGTCGATGATTTCTTGATTCATCTTCACAAATCAGACATTTTTCACCCTCACAAATATTACCACAGCATTTACAAACCTTAACATTCTCCTTAAGGTCATTAAGATGCTTGGCAAAAGAACCAATCTGCTCATCATTCATTCTCGTATAAATGTATAAAGCATAGCGTTCAGCTGTTTTCTTACCAACAGATGGCAATTTAGCAAAATCTTCGATAAGGTTTTCGATAGCCTTAGGATATTTAAGCATTAGAACAAGCCACCAAGACCGCCACCAAAGCCACCTAAAGCTTTAGAGCTTGCTTCATCAATTTTCTTATTGGCATCATTTAAAGCCGCAACTAATGTGTCTTCAATCATTTCAATGTCTTCTTTTGATTCTAAGGCTTCGGGATCGATTTTTACAGATACGACCTCGTGAGACCCTTTAACTTCAACAGTTACCATGCCACCGCCAGCTGTCCCTGTAAAAACAGTAGCCTCTAATTGTTCTTGAGCTTCCATCATTTGTTTTTGCATTTTCTTCAAACGCATCATTGCTTGTTGATTCATCATTAATCCTCCATTATTTCTATCAAATCTTTATCAATAAATTCACTTAATTTCTCTAAAGCTGTGTCCTCTTGTTGATTGTTTTGAGGAGTTTGCCGTTTAAGCACTCCTATACTAAATTCTTCTAAATGAACTATTGGGTTTTCGACTGAATATTTAGCTTTATAATCTAAGCGAATCTTATTCCATACAGTCTTTGGTAAACAAATATAATCCTTAATACCGCTGTCATATTGTTCTAAAATTTCTATAATTTTAACATAGCTTTCATAACACATCAATCGATTACAGAAGCCTAAATCCTTTAAAATGACAATAAAATTATCTTCATTTACCGCCGCAATTTCTCCGGCAACTAAAATTTGGACAATAAAGAGCCCTGAATATTCTTCGCCAAGCTTTTTAAAAATATTTTGAAGCTTTAGCTTAGCTGGTTTAGAGGCTGTATTTAAGATATTTTCAATCTCGCTTATTTGAACCTCGTTGTTGGAGCTTGCTGTTTTAACAACCGGTGGTACAGCCTTTATTTCTTCTAATTCCTGTTTAGTTGGAATATTAACTTGAACATTTAAAGGCTTTTCTTCCTTTAAAGTAACTGGCTGTCTATTTGAAAGCAAATCAATTGTGTGTTCTAATTGATCAATTCTTTCTAAAAGGTTTGCTTCTTCGTTTAATTTAAGATCACTCATCTTAAGAATTACTAATTCTAAATAAGCACGCTTTTGATTAGAAAAACGCATATTATTAGCCGCTTCATTTAAATGATTTAACCACTCATAAATAACATGTTTGGCGGCCTTATCACAAAAATTTTTAAATTCTGGATTATGGTATTCTAAACGATCTTCAATAACAGCATTATTCTTAAATAATAAAGTATCTCTTAAGAAAAAGATTAAATCATTAATAACTCTAGGTACTTCCTTACCTTCTTTTAAAATACTATCAACAATTTTTAAAGCTGTAGCTCCATCACCTGCTAGACAAGAATTTAACAACTCTAATAATTTAACATAAGAAACATTGCCACTAACCGCTAAAACATCATCTAAAGTAATTGTTTCATTGACACTATAAGAGATTGTTTGATCTAATAACGATAACGCATCGCGCATTCCACCTTCAGCTGAGGAAGCAATTTGATTTAATGCCTCATCACTTATCTTGATATTTTCGCTTTCAGCCACTATTTTTAATCTTTTTAAAATGTCCTCAATTGAAACAGCTTGAAAATCAAATCTTTGACAACGAGATAAAATTGTATTAGGTAATTTATAAGGTTCGGTTGTTGCTAAAATAAAGATGACGTGCTGAGGTGGTTCTTCTAGTGTTTTTAATAACGCATTAAAAGCGGCATTAGAAAGCATATGTACCTCATCAATAATATAAACCTTATATTTACCAACTGACGGTAAATATTTTACACTATCACGTAAGGCTCTAATATCATCAGCCCCATTATTTGAGGCAGCATCAATTTCAACAACATCAGAAATAGCGCCTTTGGTAATTCCTTGACAAATTGCACATTCATCACATGGCTCAATAGCTGGACCATGTTCACAATTTAAAGCCTTAGCCATGATTTTAGCTAAAGTTGTTTTACCAGTTCCACGTGGGCCACAAAATAAATAGGCATGGGCTACTTTATTTAATTTTATTGCATTTTGTAAAGTTTTAATTATATGCTGTTGCCCTACAACATCAGCAAATCGCTGAGGTCGATAAGCTCGATATAATGCTACATATGCCATATTTTTTCTCCTTTAACCCAAATAATAAACATGTTGAACTCCATTATTATCAAAATAATGATAATAAAAAATATAAGTTTCCCCACTAACCACAATATCATAAATTGAAGTTGTAAAGCCATCTTTATTCAAATTAACACCTACTTTATTATAGGCTTTATTGATTAAATCACTACAATAAGAGGAATTATTAGTATTAAAAATAAAAGTATAATTATATGGATCTTTCCAAAGTCCCATTGCCTCAGCCAAAACTAAGTGTCTTTCAGCTTCTGTCAATTTAACTCTAACCCCGATACAAGCCTGATAAGGCGTAGCAGTTGTCCAATATTTTTTGTCATAAATATTGGCTTGATTATTGTTTTCTGTTAATCCAGAAGATTCTAAAGTACGATGTTCAGATAAATTGCACTCTTTATCGCGATAATCCCCCAACACAAAAGCGGCGTGTCCTCCCGCAAAAAACGAAACAAAATCACCAACAAATGGAATAGTAAGTTCTGATCTTAAACTAATCAAAATATCGCCTGTCTTTCCCGGCCAAACAACATCATTGATTTCTTCGAAAGCTTCAAGTTCATCTTCTTCTTTAGGAACACGATAAAACTTTTTCGTGGGTGTGGAACGTTCTTCTTCAAACTGAGCGCTTCCTTTAAACTGCTCTATTAAAATGTTGGCATAGATGTTTTTAGTAATGGCTGTCGTTAAAGCACCAACCACTATAAAAAGCAATATTGACTCTATGCTTATTAAAATCATTTTAAATATCTTTTTCATAGTGTTATTTTATCATAAAATAGCCTTAAATAAAATAGTTATACTCGCTTGGAAACGAATTTTTTTCTAAAGCTTAAACTTCTTTTTAAATAATATCTAAAATTTTGACTCCAAAGTTTCTGATAGCCCTTTAAAATACTTTTGAAAAAGATTCTTTCTTCATGTGTTAAAGCCTTATATCTTGTATGAATCCCTTTAATATAACTAATTGGATGTTTTTTAAAATCAAAAATGGTTGATTTAGGCTTTTCTTTAGCCAATTTAAAAACAATCTCAATAAATTTCTTCCGATCTTCGATAGATGTTTTTTCAATAAACATGCTTACTGTTTTTTCAAAGGTTCTTGACATTAAATTAGAATTTTTAACCAATTTGAATTTTCCATCTTTAGTAACCTTCCAATTATAAGGATCGTGTTGAAAAATACCAATGCTTCTAGAATCAACAAACCGCATCTTTCCACTATGATATAATAAAATACCAACCATAGCTTCCCGACAAGTTGTTTTATCTAATTTATTTTTCAACTTCAAAAAGGCTTGACTATGATAAATATCACTGCTGAAGCCTGGCCCATCATGGTCGTAAATCTTAATTATTCTATCCTTTATTGAATCACTACTAGCTAAGGCCGCATATAAAGCTAAATTACCACCTTTAGAATGACCTCCTAAATAGAGTGACTTATCAGATAATTTGGCAACAATATCTAAATAATTATAGGCGTCGGCTTGGGCAGGAATGACATCCAATAACGCTAAATTAAAGTCCTCTTGCCAACCAACAAAGGTTAAATCTGTTCCCCTATAAGCAATATAAATAAACTCATCAAAAACAAAGGTTAAAGCACAGAATTGTTCAATCTTTTCTGGACAAAATTGATTTTGGTAATAATTAACCTTTAAGCCTTGATATCTTGTTGTATTCAGCAAGAGTTTTAAAAGTTTTTTATTGCGTTTTTCATCTAAAGTGTCATAAGATAGCTCATAAATGGTTTTCGCATTAAGTTTGTCAATTAAGCTTAGCGAATCTGATAGCTTTTCTTCTAACTTAGGAACAAAATTTTCCAGATTTAAATAAGATAATTGACTTAAAATTAAGCTGTCAACTTCATTAAATGGAAATTGTTTAAAGCTTTGTTTACCAAATTTTTTTACAAAATAATAAAGGTTTCGCACGTTTGTTCCTCCTATTTTTTATTAAAGAAAATTTCTAATTCTTTTTTTAAATGATAGGCATCAGCAAGATATTTTTTATTTTGCCAATGACTAGGCATCAGTTCTTGATAACGGTCTTCCCTAAACCTTTCATCAATTAAAATGACTACACCTCTATCCTCTTCGCTTCTAATTACTCGACCAGCTGCTTGAACAACTTTTGTAAAGCCTGGATAAGTATAGGCATATTCAAAGCCGTTGCCGTATTCTATTTCAAAATAATCCTTTAAAATATTATTTTCATCACAGATCATTGGGAGTCCTACACCAACAATAATAACTCCATTTAATAAATCCCCAATTAAATCTATTCCCTCAGCAAAAACACCACCTAAAACAAAAAAGCCCACTTTACAAGTTGTTGTTTCTTTAAACCGGTCAATTATTTCACTTCGTTCTAATTCTGTAAAATTATTTTTTTGAACAAGTGTTTCATAATCGGTTTCTCCTAAAGAATCAACTACCATATTCAAATATTGGTAGGAAGGAAAAAAAACAATATAATTACCTTGTTTAACTTTGGTTAAAATTTCGATAGCTTCTAATATATAATCTATTGATTGACTTCTTTGTTTATATTTGGTTGATACTCTTGAATTAATTATTATATCAAGCTTATTAGGATCAAAAGGGGAAGCTAATTCCAAAAATTTCCCTTCACCTTTTGTCAAAAGATTAGCATGATAATTAAAAGGTTTTAAAGTGGCTGAAAAGAAAACAATTCCTTTAATACTTGATTTTATTGTATCTAAAATAAAATTAGAAGCATCTAAACAAAATAAATTAAGTTCAACAGCCTCATCAACTACTTTGGCAAGTAACCGATGATTTGGTCCAAAATACTCAGCTATTAAAACAAAATCTAATATTTTAAAATAAGATTCCAACGCTTCGTCTTTATGAGGAATCTTTTTGTTTTCTAAAAATAAATTATCACACTTGGCTAAAAGAGATTTTAACATCACAATTAATTCATGATCATTTATCTGTGATACATAAATGGCTTTATCAACAATTAAATCCTGATAAGAATCAAATTTTTCAATTACTTGATTACAATCACTTCTAATAGATGGTTTATACCCATTTAAAGCTTTTCTTAAATTTCTAATATCAATTTCATTTAAATTGGCTGAATACATATCTTTACTACGGGCAATCAAATTATGAGCTTCATCAACTAAAACTTTTGGGTGATAAGTGTCATCCTCAAAATAGCGAATAAGATGTACACGCGGATCAAATACATAATTATAATCAGCAATGACAACATCACAATAATAGGAAAGATATAAGCTAAATTCAAAAGCACAAACCTTATGCTTATTAGATACTTTTGTTATCAATTCTTCATCATAAATGTCATTATTAGCAAATATTTCTAAGGTGGCATCCTTTAATCTATCAAAATAGCCAACAGCAAACGGACATTCTTCAGGATTACAATTTTTTAATTTAGCATTACAAATTTTCTTTTTAGCAATCAAATCAATTGTTTTAATTTTTAAACCTCTTTGAGCTAATAATTTGATTGCTTTAATCGGTGCGTTTTTACCACTACCTTTAGCTGTTAAATAAAAGAGCTTGTCATTCTTATCTAAGGTCTTAAGCGTTGAAAATAAAGAGGCCATTGTTTTACCAATTCCTGTTGGTGCCACAATATATAAAATTTCTTCATTTTTCATAGTTTGAAAACAAGCTCTCATCATATCTCTTTGACCCTTACGCATTGTTTCAAAAGGAAATTTGATAGTTTTTATTGTTTCTTCTTTTAAAACATTAGCTTCTTCTTGTAGGTCAAGCCAAATCATATATTCTTCTAAAACATTAAAAACAAAATTTTCTAGTTCTTCTAGGTTTATGACAAAGTTATAACTTTTTACTTGATAATCAATTAAAGAAACAAACGTTAATCTTAAACTTATTGGATTAACATTATGCTCTAAAGCATAAAGATAACCATAAATTTTTAATTGAGCTAAATATTCTTTTCTTTCATTTAAATCTATTTCATCTAACTCTTTAGATGTTGATTTTATTTCTTCAATAATCGGGTTATCATTTTCATTTAAAACACCATCGATAAAACCATGTAAAATAATTTTTCGATTGTGATAAAAAAATTCTTTTTTAATATAGACCTCACTTTGACTTTTTTCATTATATTTACTTTGAAGGAAGCGATGCACTTTGGTACCAAGTTCTAAATCTCGATTAGAAAAAAATTCATTTGTCAAATTGCCACTTTGACAGACAAAACAAGCCAATTCTTTAACTGCAATTTTAAGTTCCATAATGCCACCTCCTTATTAGGCTATTATACCACGAGACCTACTAAAAATTAAATAGCCAAAGTTGGTTAATTTTTTCTCTACCATTATTTTAAATTTTATGATAAAATTTAATTATATTAGGAGGTGTTTTAGATGAAGAAGTTTTTATTAACAGCTTTATTAAGTACTTTTTTAATTTTCTTAGTAGGCTGCAAATTGACAGTTGATATGCCGGTATATTATACCGTCTCTTTTGTAACAAATTCTAATACCGTTATAGAAGAACAAAAAGTTATTAAAGATGGTCTTGTTGAAAAACCAACTGACCCTATTAAAGCCGACTATGAGTTTGCTGGTTGGTATTCTACTTCTACGTATGATGCTGATTCTAAATGGAATTTTACAACTGATAAGGTTGTTAAAGACATTACTCTTTATGCTAAATGGGAAGAAGAAAAACAAAATATTTATTATACTGTAACCTTTAATACGGTTGGTGGTAGTAAGATTGATTCAATAAAAGTGGAAAAGGATAAAACTGTTGCAAAGCCTAAAGATCCTACTTATGAAAAGCATCGTTTCTTAGGTTGGTTTACTGATGAAAAATGTGAACATGAATTCAATTTCAATACTAAAATAACGGAAAATATGACATTATATGCTGGGTGGATTGAAACATTTACAGTGTCTTTTGTTGATGATTATAACACTCATGCTTCATTAACAGTTGATAGTGGTTCAACTATCAACAATCTGCCAATCCCTCAAGCAACTAATAAAATATTTGAGGGTTGGTATGAAGATTCTAGCTTTACAGAAACTAAAAAATGGACTAATAGTAGTGTCGTAACTAAAGATACTACCCTTTATGCTAAATGGTCTACGAAAGAAACTGAAAAATATACCGTTACATTCAATTCTCATGGTGGTACTTCGGTAGAAAAAGCAATAGTTGAGGAAAATACTACTGTTACAAGACCAACCGACCCTACTTATGAAAAACATCGTTTCTTAGGTTGGTTTACTGATGAAGAATGTGAACATGAATTCAATTTCAATACTAAAATAACGGAAAATATTACATTGTATGCTGGTTGGGTAAGAGTTTATGTTATTACTTTTGAAGATGAATATAATACCCACGAAAAAGTAACAGTTGATGAGGGTGAGCTTCTTACTTCTCTTCCTGAACCTACTAAAGAAGGTAAAGCCTTTGTAGGTTGGTATGTTGGTAATACTAAATTTAATATCAACACACCAATTGATTCCGATTTAACATTAGTTGCAAAATGGCGTGATTTAGGCGATGAGGAAACTGTCCTTATTTCTGATTATGGTGGATACCGGGAAGGTGCTTATATTGAATTTAATTTAAATTCTAATGTTTTAGCGGCAAATTATAAAGTTTATTATAAAAAGACTTCTGAATCTGCCTACACTTCTGTTGATTCAAATTTAGTTCGAATTGGTACTTCCGCTGGTAGAGCTGACATAATTGCATTGACTCCTGGTACTTATGAAATAAAGCTTGAAGCGGGATCTGTAATTGAAGAAACAGTAACGGTAGAAGTTTCAGCTGATGATCGTTCTGGCTATGCTCATTTTAATTACACTGATGGCATTGGTGCCTACAATAATGATGGTACCTTAAAAGCAAATGCTGTCGTTGTTTATGTTACAGATGCCACCAAAAATACAGTTAGCGCTAAAATTGGTAATAAGACTTATACTGGTTTGGTTGAAATAATTAAGGCTTGTACTGATAAAAAATATGCCTTAGATATTCGAATTGTCGGTGAAATTCAAACTACTCAGTGGAATGCTAAATCGCATGGTACTGGTAATACTGCTGCTAGACAAAACAACTTAGAAAATCTATTTAACTATACTTCTAATTCTTCTGGTTGGGATGAAAAATCTTCAGGTAATTATTCACGCTTATATGAAGATCAAATCATTGCGAAAGGCATAAATTCTATGTCTAATGATCTGGCTAAGGGAATTACCCAATTAAAAGGTTTAACTACTTTCGTTACGAGAGCCAAGAAAACCAACGAAAATGGTATTTATGAATACGATTCATATTTTAATATGTTAGATGTTTCTGGTGGTTATAATATTACTATTGAAGGTATTGGTTCTGATGCAGCTATCTTCCAATGGGGCTTCGCATTTAAAATGTGTAATTCCATAGAAGTTAAAAACATAAGATTTTATAACTATACCGAAGATGCCGTAGGATTTGAAGGTAAAAGTAACTCCGATTTAGATTATGGTCATTATTGGATTCATAATTGTACCTTTGATATAGGTGTAAATAATTGGGATGTTACCTATGAAGCTGACAAGGGTGATGGTGACGGTTCTACAGATATTAAATATTGTCACAATGAAACAATTAGCTATTGTCAATATAATCACACCCATAAAACTAATTTGATTGGTTCAAGTGATTCATCATTACAATATAATATTACACTACATCATAATTACTATAATGAATGTGGATCAAGAATGCCTTTAGTAAGACAATCTAACATTCATATTTATAACAATTATTATTATAAATCAACAAGCTATTGTTCAAGTGTAAGAGCTGGAGCCTTTGTGTTTGCTGAAAATAATTATTATGATCAAGCCAAGAATCCATATGAAAATAAAAATTCTTCTATTAAAGCGTTCAATAATGTTTATAATAATATTCCTAATTTATCAAGTGGCTATACAAAAGGTAACACAGTTACTAGTAGAACAGAATCATTAACTGGTCCAACCTGTAAACCTGATGGTAGCACAGATTATACTAATTTCGATACAAACCCAGTGCTATTCTATTATAAAAACGGCAAATCAGATGTTTCAGTACTACTAGGTGCCGAAAAAATCCCTGCTTATTGTAAAGCTTATTCGGGCACATTAAAGGGGGCATTTAAAGGCGGTTCTGATAATAATAATAATCAGGGTAGTACTAATACCCCTGAGGCTGAAACAAAGGATGTATTTGATGTAGAAGATTTGGATGTAGGTACAACAAAATATGAAAAGAATACTTTGATTTATGAGTGTCAATATTACACTCTTAAAAATACAGAATCTTCTGGTGGTGCTATCGCAGTAGCTACAAACTTTACTACTGCAACAGCAAACGATGGTTCTAATCTAACATTTGATAAAGCACTACTACCTAGTGGTACAGGCAGAATACTTGAAATTGTTGCCAAAGAAAATGTTGAAATAACTATCTATTTTACTTGTACTGATAAAAATTTTAGTAGTCAGGTTACTTCAAAAAGTGGAGAATTACAAATAAATGGTTCAAATGTTACAAATTCAGGTAATAAATCTTCAGAGATTGCTTATGCCTATACTTTGACAATAACTCAAGGTCAAACATATAATATAACTGCAAGTTCAAATAGAATTGTTTTATTTGGAATTATAGTTAAATAAAAAAATGGCTGCTAGAAACTTCTTAGTTTCTTAACAGCCTTTTTTTCTTATTTATTTTATTCTTGAGTAGCTACATTTTCTAAAGCTGAAGTTTCAGATGATGCATTTTCTTCTTCTAAATTCTCTTCTTCACTTCTATCAACAATAGCAATTGTTGCGATGTGTTGATTTTCTTTAACTCTAATCAAGATAACACCTTGAGTGTTACGGCCTGTTTGAGAAATATCAGAAACGTGCATTCTAATAACAACACCTTTATCTGTTGTAATAATTAAATCATTATTTTCATTAACACTTCTTAGTGTCACAAGCTTACCGTTCTTTTCCGTGATATTTAAAGTTTTAACACCCATACCACCACGATTTTGTAAACGATAATCATCAACTAATGAACGTTTACCAAAGCCTTTTTCTGAAATAACTAAAATTTCATTTTGTTCCTTTGTTGCTACTGCCATACCGACAATGATGTCCCCAGCTGGTAGCTCCATACCTCTTACACCCGCAGCGGCACGCCCAATTGGTCTTACGTCATTTTCATTAAATCTAATTGCTTTACCATTAGAAGCACCTAAGACAATTTCCTTTGTACCATCTGTAAGTTCAACTTGTAATAACTCATCATTTTCAGCTAAGTTGATAGCTATAATACCCTTTGTCCTAATATTTTTAAATTGAGAGACAACTGTTCGCTTAACAGTACCATGCTTAGTAACAAAAAATAAGTATGAATTCTCATCATCTAAGTTCTTTACTCTTGTGATGGCAGCTAACTTCTCATCATCTTGGAAGGTTACAATATTAACGATTGGTAATCCTTTTGCCGTTCTTGAGGTTTCTGGTATATTATAACCCTTTAAAGCATAAACACGACCTTTATTAGTAAAGAATAAGAGGTAATCATGGGTGTTAGTTGGAATAAAGAAATGAACATCATCGTTTTCATTTGTCTTTATACCACTCATTCCAACACCACCACGACCTTGTGTTTTATAAGAATTTTGTTTCATTCGTTTAGCATAGCCATTTGAAGTAATTGTAATAACAACATCTTCACGAGGAATTAAATCTTCATTTTCAATTGTTAAATCTTCACTTAAACAAATTTCTGATTTTCGATCATCATTATATTTATTTTTAATTTCTAACAATTCTTGTTCAATAATTGTTTCCTTTTTAGTATCATCAGCTAAAATCAAACGATATTCAGCACAGGCCTCATTTAATTCTTGATGTTCTTGTAAAATCTTTTCTCTATTTAAACCAGATAATCTTCTTAATTGCATATCAAGAATGGCTTGAGCTTGAATATCATCTAGTTTGAACCGTTCCATTAGCTTTTCTTTTTCGCTACCATCATTAGTTTGACGGATAATCTTAATAACTTCTTCTATATTGTCCTGAGCAATTATATAACCATCTAAAATATGAATTCTAGTTAAAGCCTTATCTAAATCAAATTGAGTTCTTCTAGTAATAATTTCAATTTGATGCTTCAAATAGACATCTAAGGCTTCCTTTAAGGTTATAGCTTTTGGTTGATTGTTAACTAAACAAATCATATTTATACCATATCCGGTTTGAAGCTGTGTATATTTATATAAATTATTTAGCATTACCTCGGCGTTGACATCTTTACGCAATTCAATAACAATTCTAATTCCATCACGACCAGATTCATCTCTTAAATCCGTAATACCTTCAACAATCTTATTTTTAGCTACTTCAGCAATTCTTTCAATTAGTTTCGTTTTATTTACCATATAAGGTATTTCAGTGACAACAATCTCGTTCTTACCATTTTTTAAAGATACAATCTCTGCCTTAGAACGAATAACTATTGAACCATTACCAGTTGTGTAAGCATTGTATAAGCCTGTTCGACCTAAAATTTGGCCACCGGTAGGAAAATCTGGACCTTTAACATATTCCATTAATTCTTCACTAGTTATTTCAGGATTATGAATAACAGCAATAACACCATCAATAACCTCACCTAAATTATGAGGTGGGATGTTAGTTGCCATACCTACCGCAATCCCTGTTGTACCATTAACTAATAAATTAGGAAATCTTGCTGGTAAAACAACTGGTTCTTGTTCTGTTGCATCATAATTATCAGTAAAATCAACTGTATTACGATCAATATCTCTAAGCATTTCCATCGCAATTTTACTCATACGAGCTTCGGTATAACGCATAGCTGCAGCCCCATCACCATCAATATTACCAAAATTACCATGTCCATCAACTAAAGTATAACGATAGCTAAATGGTTGAGCCATTCTAACCATTGCTTCATAAATTGATGAATCACCATGAGGGTGATATTTACCCATGACATCACCAACAATACGAGCTGATTTTTTATGAGCTACATTCGAAAAAATTTTTAATTCATTCATTCCATACAAAATACGTCTTTGAACTGGTTTTAAACCATCTCTAGCATCTGGTAACGCTCTAGCAATAATAACTGACATTGCATAATTAAGGAAAGATGTCTTAACTTTATTATTAATATCTAATTGTTCAATTTTATCAAACTCTTGTTTTTCTAACTCAACAAAATTTTCTTTATCCTTTTCCATCTTGTTACTCCTTATTAAATATCAAGATTATTAGCATAATGAGCATTCTCTTGAATAAAATTCTTACGAGGATCAACATCCTCACCCATTAACATTTCAAATGTTTGACCAGCAATCATTGCATCCTGAAGATGAACTTGGACTAATGTTCTTAAAGCAGGATCCATTGTAGTTTCCCATAATTGTTCAGGATCCATTTCACCAAGACCTTTGTAGCGTTGAACGTCTGGTTTACGTTCAGGAAATTCTTTTTTAAAGGCTTCAAGTTCTTCATCTGAATAAGCATATCTTACAACTTTACCAACTTGGGCCTTATAAAGTGGTGGCTTAGCTACATAAATATAACCTTTTTCAATTAATTCTGGCATAAATCTAAAGAAGAAAGTTAATAACAAAATACAAATGTGTTCACCATCAACATCGGCATCGGTCATAATTACAATTTTATGATATCTAGCTTTAGATATATCAAATTCTTCACCAATACCTGTACCAATAGCTTGAATTAAAGATACAATTTCATTATTACTTAAAGCTCTTTCTAGACGAACCTTTTGAACATTTAAAACCTTACCTCTTAGAGGCAAAATAGCTTGATATTCACTTTCACGACCTGATTTTGCCGAACCACCGGCTGAATCACCCTCAACAATATATAATTCTGATTTAGAAGGGTCTTTACAACGACAATCAGCCAATTTAGAAGCAAATAATAAATTATCAAGAGGTGACTTTCTTCTCGTAGCTTCACGTGCCCTACGAGCTGCAACACGAGCCCTAGAAGCTAATAAACATTTTTCAATAATTGCTTTGGCTTCATTAGGATTTTCTAAGAAATGTCGATCTAATACTTCACCTAAACATTGAGAAACAATAGCTCTAACTTCTGTGTTTCCCAATTTTGTTTTAGTTTGACCTTCAAATTGAGGATTAGGATGTTTAATTGAAATAATTGCTACAAGACCTTCTCTAACATCTTCATTGGTTATTTCTTCATCTTTTTTCAAAAGATTGTTAGCATTAGCATAATTTTTAATACAACGTGTTAAAGCTAATCTAAATCCTTCCTCGTGAGTACCTCCCTCATGAGTATGAATATTATTAGTAAATGAATAAATTAAAGAACTGTATGTATCATTGTATTGTAATGCTATTTCAACTTGGATATTATCCTTTTCATCATCACAATAGATAATTTTTGGAGATACTAATTTTTTACCATTATTTAAGTATTCAACATATTGTCTAATACCACCTTCATAGTAATAGACATTTTCAACAACCTCTTCATTTCTACTATCTTTAATAGTTAATTTAATTCCTTTATTTAAAAATGCTAATTGTTGAATTCTATCTCTTAATATTTCATAAGAATAAGTTGTTGTTTCTACAAACATTAAAGGATCAGCCTTAAAGACAACTCTACTTCCTGTGTGTTCAGAAACACCACTTTCAGTTACATCACACATAACTTTACCGCGTTCATATCTTTGATAGTATTGTTTACCATTACGACTAACAGTTACCTCTAACCACTCAGATAAAGCATTAACAACAGAAGCACCTACACCATGTAAACCACCTGATACTTTATAAGAATTGCCATCAAATTTACCACCAGCATGAAGAACAGTAAAAATAGTTTCTAGAGCACTTCTTCCTGTTTTAGGATGAATATCTACCGGCATACCACGACCATCATCTGTAACACTAATGATATTATCTTTTAAAATTTCAACTTCGATATGTTTAGCAAAGCCCGCTAAAGCCTCATCAATAGAGTTATCGACAATTTCCCAAACTAAATGGTGTAAACCTGCTGGACCGGTTGTACCTATATACATTCCTGGTCTTTTTCTGACAGCTTCTAGACCCTCTAAAATTTGGATATTTTGAGCATCATAATGCTCATATTTTTTTTCTTCCATATTTTTTATTCTCCTTACAGCTTAATTATTTTAGCTTGTCTAATTAATTCATCTGGTATATTAAATAACGATGTTGTTGTTATAAAAACTTGTTGTTCAGTTTTAATATATTCCATAATGTAATTTATTCTTTTTTGATCAATACTTGCAAAAATGTCATCTAAAAGTAAAATTACCATTAAACCATTACTTGAATAAATTTCTTTAAGTGCTAATTTAATGGCTAAAATTACTGTTCTAACTTGACCTTCTGAAGCATAATTTTCAACTTCTTGATTATTGATATATATTTTAAATAAATCTCGATGTAATCCTATATTAGTTGTTTTAGTTGTAAGATCATAATTTAATTTATTTTCAAAGTTTTTTTCTAATTTATTAATGTCATAACTAGAAACATATTCAATTTTTATTTTTTCACATTTTAATTTTTCAGTAACTAAATCTAGTTTGGAATTTAGGGTGTTAATAAAATTAATTCTTTTATTATATAATTCCTTAATTTTTTTTATAAGTTGATTTGTTAAAACATTTAAAATTAAAGAATTTTCTGAATTATAAACCTTCAATAATTCATTTCTTTCCTTTAAAAGCTTTTTATAGACCGTTATAGACCTTAAATATACTTTATCTAATAAAGATATTTCTAAATCTAAAAAACGCCTTCTAGCCCCATTAGAACCATTTATAAGCTCAATATCTAAAGGAGAAACCATTATAACATTTAAATTTCCAACAAAATCACTTAATTTAGGATAATTAACGCCATTTATATAATTAGCTTTACCTTCTTTTGAAATAATTGATTTAAATTCTTTTTCTTCTTTAAGTTCAACTATTCCATAATTTTCATTATCCTTAATTAAAGCCAGCAAATCATTAGTTCGATGACTCTTAGCAGTGGCTATTAAATATATAGCTTCTAATACAGAAGTTTTACCGGCAGCATTTGGACCAGTTAATATAACTATCTTATTATTTGTAACTAATTCTATTTGGTTAAATTTACGAAAATTAGTCAGTTTTATACTTTGAATCATTTAATAACAAATTCTTTAGTTTCAATTTTAACAATGTCGTTAGGATAAAGCTTTTTACCACGACGCTGTTCTAATTCTCCATTAACCAAAACGGCATTAGAACTCAAAAAATATTTTGCTTCACCACCGCTACTAATTATATTTTTAAGTTTTAGAAGTTGCTGTAAAGTAATAAATTCTGAATTAATTTTTACACTTTCCATTTTTACACCCACATTCTATATGATTATATCATATAGAGGACAATTTTTCAAGAAAAATAGCATTATTTATGTGAATAAATAACTTAATTACTTAAAATTATTATCTATAAAAAAAACATGCCTCTAATTAAAGAAGCATGTAAATTTATTATTAATCCATTCTGACAGGTAAAATTAATTGTGTTAAATTATGATCCTTTTCACCTGTAATAACAAAAGGTCGAATTCCCTCAGAACAATTTAAAGCTATCTCGGTTGATTCAAAACTTCTTAAAGCTTCAATTAAATAACGAGAACTAAAACCAATTGTAATTGGACCGGCAACTTGAGTATCAGTTGGTATTAATTCCTCATTTGCATCACCAACAGAGGCATTAGTTGTTGAAATTTCAACAGTATGATCTTTAGCAACTGTTAATTTGATAATACTATAAGCTAATTCTCGATCACTAGTTTTATCACGTGGGGATAATAATGATACCCTCTCAACAGCATCTAATAATTCATCTTTATTAAACTTAATAATGATTGGATAAGAAGCTGGTATTAAACGTGATGTATCGGGATAATTACCATCTAATAATCTTGTTTGGAATAAAACATTTCTAAATTTTACTAATAATTTATTAACAGAAAAATATAATGTTACATTTTCATTATAATTGTCCAATGCTTTTAATAATTCATCTAAGGATTTATTAGGAATTGTGATAGCAAAAGGACTATATTCCCCAACATCTAAAATAGTTTGGGATAATCTAAATGAATCAGTAGCAACAGCAGTTAATTTATTACCTTCTAATTTTAAATGAACACCTGTTAAAATTGGCTTCTTTTCACTTGTTGCGGTGGCAAAACAAGTCTGCCTAATAATTGTTTTAATTCTTTCAGCTGGAAGAACTAAAGGATTTTCTAATGTAACAAAATCAATATTAGGATAATCAAGTGGATCCATAATATGTAATTTATATTCACCACGATCAGCTTTTATTAATAAAATTCTTTCATCAACTAAAGTTAAACTTACTTTTTTAGAATTTATTTTACGAATAATATCAATAAAGAAACGACCTGGAACAACTGTTTTACCAGGTTTTAGAACTTGTAATGAACTATCACTTACAAATGTTTCAACAGAAATATCAGTATTTGATGATGTCATATATAAATCACTATCGGTAACATCTAATTTTATTCCTGTTAAAATTGGCATTGGGCTTTTGGCTGGTAAGCCTCTAGCAATTACGTTTAGGTTTTCAAGTAAAATTTCTCTATCAATTGTAAAATTCATGTTTTTGTACCTCCATGTGTGGATAAAAAAATTTAATTAATTATATATATTATTGTTATTATTATAGATGTGGATTTGTGGAAAAGTCCAAAATAGCCTCAAATATCGATATAATTATACCATATTTTTATGTGGAAATCTATGTAATTTATCCACAATTTCTAAACTTTTTTTAAAATTGTATCAATTGCCATTTTTAATTGTGAATTAGTTTTAATTTCTTCTTCAATTTTATTACAACCATTCATTATTGTAGTATGATCTCTACCATTTAAAATAGAGCCAATTTTAGAATAAGTAAGATTATAATGATTTTTCAAAATATACATTGCAATATGGCGAGGTAAAACATACTTAGAATTGCGTGATTTACCCAATAAATCAGCTGTACTAATACTATAAGTATTAGAAATTACACTTAAGGCTGTTTCATAATTATCTTTTGAATTAGGTTTTTTCGCTCTAATTAAGACATCTAGAGCCTCTTTTGCCAGTTCTAAAGTAGGTGTTTCATTGTTCATCTCACTATACCATAAAACACGGTTTAGACCACCTTCAAGTTCTCTTACATTATCAACAAAATTTTCAGCAATAAAGGTTAATACCTTTTCATCAATAACCTTATTAGAATTCTCAGCTAATTTTCTTTTTAAAATATTAACTCTTTGTGATAAGTCTGGTTGATGAATATCAACACTTACTCCCATTTGAAATCTTGAGGTAAGTCTATCCATAATTCCGGTCAATTTAGAAGCTGGACAATCAGATGTGATAACAATTTGTTTTTGTCTTGTTGTCATATCATTAAATAATTTAAAAAATTCTTGCTGGGATTTATTTCCCATAGCTAACATTTGAATATCATCAACTAAAAGAACATCTAAATTTTCATATTTTTGTTCAAATGCTGCCATATTTTCATTTTTAATACCTTTGATATAGTCATCCATGAAATCAGTAGCTTGAACATATAATATATTAGTATTAAGATCATTTTCTAAAATAAAATTACCAATAGCTTGCATAAGGTGAGTTTTACCAAGTCCAACCCCACCAAATATATATAAAGGATTAATAAAAACACCCGGTTGTTCAGCTACCTTCATACCTGTTATATAGCTTAAACGATTAGATTCTCCTACAACTAAAGATTCAAAGGTAAAATTACTTTTTAAATTGTTTTTATTTAATTTAACAGGGGCTTTAATAGTAGGTTTTGCTGGTATTTCATCTTCACAAATAAATTTAAATTTAAGTTTTTGATCTGTCAATTCATTTAAAATTTCACTTATTGTTTTACTGTAGACATTATTAATTTTTGTTTTAATATAGGTAGATGGTGTAAGGACATAAATAACCCCATTTTCACATTTTAAAACTTTTTTTACATCATCAAACATTTCTTCAAAAGTTTTTTCTGCAAACCTTGAAGCTAATTTATCCCGTGTTTTATTCCATAAATCTTGATAAAAATCCATATTAACACCTACATTTCTTAGATTATCATAGCATAATTTTTTAAAATAACAAGAACAAGTTTTCCACTAAAAATGTGGATAACTTTGAAGAATAAAGCGTAAAAAAAAGTCTAAAAATGTGGATAAATAGGTAAAAATAAACGGATTTTTAGCCAATTTTTACTATTTTTCAACAAATTAACCTGTGGATAAATATGTAGTTAAGTTATCCACATTTTAAAAAAATTTTATTGACAAATTTTTATATTTATAAACAATTTTCTTTTTTGCTGAAAAATAACCAATTAAAAAACCAAAAAATAATTGACATCAATTAGGTTTTTTGCTAGAATAATAAGGCATGGTTTCGTAAGAAAGGCAGGTAGGAGTCAATGAAAAGAACTTATCAACCTAATAAACGTAAAAGAAAAGTTACTCATGGTTTTCGAGCTAGAATGGCTACTAAAGATGGCCGTCAAGTATTAGCTCGTAGACGTAAAAAAGGTAGAAAGCAATTAACTGTTTAATTAAATAATAAACAATTGACATAACTAGTACGACCAGATCAATTAATAAATGCGATTTTTGGTTGTACTTTTTTGTTTATTATTTAATTAATTTAAAAAACTTATGAAAAAAATATATCGCGTAAAGAAAAACGAAGAAATAGAAAAAATTTTAAATAATAAGAATCATTCTTCTAATTCTTGTTTTATTATCTATAGTATAAAAACAAACGAAACCAACCATTTTCGATATGCGGTGAGCGTAAGTAAAAAATTAGGCAATGCCGTTGTGCGCAATCGCTTAAAAAGACAGGTAAGAGCTTTAATTAGACAATTTGAAATAGTTGATGGTGTAGATTTTTTTATAATTGTAAGAGCTAAAACTTTAAAATTGAATTTTAATAGCCTAAAAAATGAAATGAATTATCTACTTCAAAAACAAAAATTGTTAAGAAAAGGAGAAAAAAATGATTAATTTCATCTGTCGTAATAAATATAAGTTTATTTTAGTGGTTTTTTTAGGTTTATTACTAGTAACTTTAACTGGTTGTCGTACTAATACAGCTACATGGCAAGCTAAACCTTATGTAGATAATTGGGCTGGTTATGCCCAAGAGTTTCATTTTGAAAACTTTTGGGAAGGATTATGGGGCTGGCCAATATCTATTTTGTCTTGGCCAATAGCTTGGATATGTTCTAATATTGGTAAAGGTTTAGGAAATTCTTTCTTTTGGGGTATTTTATTTACAACTTTAATTGTTAGAACTTTAGCTTGGCCAATTTATTCTAAGCAAAATAGCATGAGTTTAAAGATGAGTCTTATGCAACCAGAAATGACACGAATTCAAAGAAAATATGGTAGTAGAAAAGATCCTCAATCTCAACAACAGATGCAAATAGAAATGATGAAACTATATAAAAAATATAAAATTAGCCCTTTGGGTTGTGTTGGTACTATGTTTCTTCAATTTCCAATCTTTATGGCCATGTATGAGGTTGTAAGACGTATCAATGCTACTAGTATTGTCAATGTTAATGGTGTAGATGTCGTTCAATATGGCACATTTGCTTTAAAAAACACAAAGATTTTTGGTTATTTTGAATTAAATACTTCATTTTTTGAAGCAGGATTAATTCGCGATAAGATATTTGCGGTTGTTTTAGCTTTAAGCTTTGCAGGTATGACACTTTTATCCCAAAAGTTAGCTCAAAAAAAGCCTAAATATGTTAAGGATTACAATCGTAATAAGCCATCAACCGCTCAACAAGAACAACAACAAAAGCAAATGAAAATGATGAATATTATAATGACTATTATGTTTATTTTTATGTCATTATCTTCAACGTCGCTTGCTTTATATTGGTTAATTGGTTCTATTTATCAATTATTCCAAAGCTTTATTGGTCGAAAAATTAATGAGATAAATTATAATAAGGCTCAAAAAAAGAGCACTGTAATTTAATGATGAGGTGATGTAGATGCAAAAGAAAGTTGAGTTTATTGCTGAAAATCAAGAACAAGCTATGGCTGAAGCCATTAAAAGATTGCATTTATCAAGTGATAAAATATTTATTAATGTCTTAGGAGAATTACCTGAGGGATTAAACTGTGAAGCGTTAGTTGATGTTAATTTAACTTTGGAAGGGCAAAAATATTTAAAAAATATTTTAAATTCTTTAGATATTGGTTACCAAATTGAAGCTCGTACTGTTGGTGATTCGCAAATTTATTACAATATTGATAGTAATGAAAATCCATTATTAATTGGTATTAAAGGAAAGACTCTTGAAGCTTTGCAAGTCCTAATTAGAACATTAATCAGTACATATACAAAGGATAAAATTGTAACTACATTAGACATTGGTGCTTATCGTAGTAATAGAAATCGGCAACTAGAAATTTTAGCAACTAAAACAGCTAAATCTGTGGCTAAAACTAAAGTTAGTGTTAAGCTTCAGCCAATGAATTCATATGAACGGCGAATCATTCATGAAAAGCTAAGTGAATGGCGTGATGTCTATACTGAATCAGAGGGTGAAGGGGAAGAACGAGCAATCGTTATTAAACCTAAAAATCAATAAAAATGAAAAGTCCAAATCAGCTTGAAATTTCAAGTTAAATTGGACTTTTTTTATTTAAAAAAAATACGGCATTTATTTTTGATTTTGATATGGATAATAATAGTTAATTTCTTCTTCAAATGTTACATAATTTAGATAAATAGTTAAGAGAAGATAACGCATATTATTATTAGGATCAGAGATAATAATATGGTCTTTTCCGGCAGCTTCTAGCTTACCTTTAAAAATTTTTGAACCCCATTGAGAATTTTCAAAATTCATGTAAACAGAAACGATTTTTCCAAGATTTAATCTTAAGATATTTTCAATATATGATTGTTCATCTGACATATCAGCCTGTTGTTGCTGCATAGGATAAAATCCTCCACCATAACCACCACTATAATAACCATAGGGATTTGGATAAAAATAATTCATTTTTAAAGTTCCTTTCTAATAACAATTTTCATTTGAGCTTGGAGCATAAAAACAATGGTTTTTATAGGCTCCACTTTGTTGTTGATTCCACCACGTTTTTCGACATTCTTGCCCATGTGGGTTATAAAACCATAAAGCATAAGATGCGGGATGAAATTTTTCCCCATTTAAGATTCTTTTTGCTAAGGCTTTATCCTGAGAACGTGCCGCTTGGTAGAAATATCCTTTTGAAGTTGCTTCAAAACCACCAGGTTTTTGCATGACCGCCTTTTCAACGGTGTTGATTTTTTTAAAATCAAGACAATTTGCTAAGGCTCTGTTAACACAGACATTACCAACAAGCAGCATACCGGTTTTACCTTCACCTTCAGCTTCAGCACGCATTAATCTAGCAAGTAAATCAAGCTCCTTACTATTGTGGGCTATAACTGCCAAGAAATATCACTCCTTACATTAGAATAATATTAATAAGAAGAAAAATTTATTCCTAGAACTTAGAAACATCTTAAAATAATTATTTTTTACTTGCAAAATTTTAGAAATTTTAAGTTATTTTTTTAAAGAATTTTAAGTAAAATTTTATTTGACAATAGCCTTTATATTGTTATAAAATAGTATTGTTAAAACTAAGATGAGGAAGGGTCTATCAAAATTCATTTTAAGAGAATCTATGGTTGGTGAAAAATAGGTAATGAATGATAGTATTTAACACCTCTGAGTGATGGAAGAAATTAGAGTAGAACCATTCGTATTTTCTGCGTTAAAGATTAAATTAAGAGCTATAAATTTTTCAAACAATTTATAGAATTAAGGTGGCACCGCGAGCAAATCGTCCTTAAATTTTTAAATTTAAGGACTTTTTTATATTTTAGGAGGAAAAAAGATGCGTACAAGGATTAAGGAAATATTTAGATGTCAAAGTAAATTTAAGGATCAAGAGGTTACTATTATGGGTTGGGTTAGAACTAATCGAGCTCAAGCTCAATTTGGTTTTTTAAATGTTAATGATGGTTCTTTTTTAAATAATTTACAAGTTGTTTATGAAAATGATTTAGTTAATTTTGATGAAATTTCTAAATTTGGTGTTGGCGTATCTGTTAATATTAGAGGAAAGGTTGTTTTGACACCAGAAATGAAACAGCCTCTTGAGCTTCATGCCAGCAAGGTTGAAATGCTTGGTGATTGTCCAGAAACCTATCCAATTCAACCAAAACGACATACAAGAGAATTTTTAAGAGAGGTTGCTCATCTTCGACCACGAACCAACCTTTTTTCAGCTGTGTTTAGAATTAGAAGTGTAGCAGCTATGGCCATTCATACTTATTTTCAAGATCGTGGCTATCTTTATGTCCATACACCGCTAATCACTTGTGCTGATTGTGAGGGGTCAGACCAAATGTTTAAAATCACAACGCTAGATTTAAATAATCTACCTTTAAATGCAGGAAAAGTTGATTATTCTAAAGATTTATTTGGTAAGCAAGCCTTTATAACCGGCTCAGGTCAGCTTCAAGGCGAAACATTTGCTATGGCGTTTGGAGATATATATACTTTTGGTCCAACTTTTAGAACCGAAAATTCTAACACTAAGGTTCATGCAAATGAATTTTGGATGATAGAACCTGAAATGGCCTTTTGTGATCTAAATGGTTTAATGGATATTGAAGAAGAAATGCTTAAGTTTGTTATTCAATATGTCATTGAAAGATGTCCTGAAGAAATTGCTTTTTGTGATCAATTTGTAGCTAAGGGCTTAAAAGCTAAAATAGAGAGATTATTATCTTCTAATTTTACCCGCATTACTCATAAGGAAGTTATTGATATTTTACAAAAAGCGAATATTAAATGGGAATTTGAACCAACTTATAATGGCGATATAGCTAAAGAACATGAAAAGTATATTACAGAATATTTTAATGGTCCTGTTTTTATTACCAATTGGCCTAAAGATATTAAAGCCTATTATATGAAATTAAATTCTGATAATGAAACTGTTGCGGCAGTTGATCTAATTGTACCGGAAGCTGGGGAATTAATGGGTGGATCACAAAGAGAAGAAAATTTAGAAAAATTATTGACTAGAATGAAAGAATTAAAGGTTGATGCTAACAATATTGATTGGTATTTAGATACTAGAAGGTATGGTGGCTGTGTTCATTCGGGCTTTGGTATGGGTTTTGAAAGACTGATTATGTATCTTACGGGAATAGAAAATATTAGAGATGTTATTCCTTTCCCAAGAACACCAAAAAATTGTGAGTTCTAACAAATATAAATATAATATATATAATATTTACATTAGTATTTTACTTTAGTATTTTACTTTGGCCAAAATAAATTTTTGGCTTTTTCTTTGCCAAAAAAACTCAAAAAAATAGTTAGTCATAACTAAAAATGGTAATTAATGTTAATTATTCTTTACAATTGAATTTAAAATAAGGAATTTTTTTAGGAAAATGTGTTCTTTTTTGTTTTTTTTCTGTTTATTCTATTTAATTTTTAGTAAGCTTATGTTAAAATTAACATGTAAGCGCGTGTGTTTTTTGCTTGTTTTTCTAGAGGGGTTTTTATAGAAAAATTAAAAGAAAAATCTAACGTCTTAAAAAAATTAGATAATTTAAGAACTAAGGAGTAAAAAAATGAAGATTGTACTTAAGAATTTAACGAAGGTCTTTGTTAACAAGAAGACTAAGTCAGAGGTAAGAGCAGTTGATAATTTGGACATTGAGATTCCTGATGGAAAATTAGTTGGTCTTTTAGGTCCTTCTGGCTGTGGTAAATCTACTACTTTATTTATGATAAGTGGTTTACAAGCCCCAACAGCTGGTCAAATTTATTTTGGGGATTTAGATGTTACACAGTTAGCTCCCGAGAAGCGTGGAATTGGGTTAGTATTCCAAAATTATGCTTTGTATCCACATATGACTGTTGAACAAAACATTAAGTTTCCACTTACTAATATGCGGGTTAGTAAAAAAGAAGCTGATGAAAGGTGTCTAAATGCAGCTCGTTTAGTTCAGATTGACAACCTTTTGGATAGAAAGCCTAATGAGTTATCAGGCGGTCAGCAACAGCGAGTTGCTATCGCTCGTGCATTGGTAAAAAATCCAAATGTTTTATTATTAGATGAACCATTATCTAATCTTGACGCGAGATTAAGATTACAAACAAGAGAAGAAATTAAGAGAATTCAAAGAGAGACAGGCGTTACAACTGTTTTCGTAACACACGACCAAGAAGAAGCGATGAGTATTTCTGATTTCATAGTTGTTATGAAAGAAGGCGTTATGCAACAAGTTGATGTTCCTCAAAAGGTTTATGATGATCCTGTAAATCTATTTGTTGCTAAGTTCTTAGGAACACCGCCTATTAACGTTTTCTTAGGTGAAATTAGAGATCATAAAGTTTATATTAATAACGAACCAATTATGGATACTGAGTTTGAAGACCAAGAGGTTTATGTTGGTGTTCGTCCAGAAGGATTTGTGGTTTCTGATAAAGGCGTTTTATCTTGTGAAATTTATCAGTTAGAGGTAATGGGTAGAGATATTTCAATTATTTCTAAGAATCCGGCTTCTGAAAAACCTACTATTCGTTCAATTGTAGATGCGGATGTTAAGGTTCCTGCTTCAGGAATTGTTAAATTTAACCTTAAACCTAATAAGGTCTATTTATTTAACAGACAGACTGAATATCGCTTAGGCAAAGAACCACTAGTTAAACCAGAAGAAGTTAGTGAAACAGAAGCTACTGAAGCTACTTTAGAAAACTAGGAGGAGGAAGCCTATGGAAACAAAAAATCAATGGAAGGCTTGGATTTATCTAGGTCCAGCAGTCCTATTGTTGTTAGTCTTTACCTTTTATCCAATGATAAATACAATCGGTATTTCATTTTTAAATGGTTATAAGACAACCTTTGCCGCAGCGGGAGTAGATTTTGCTGTCGGTGTTCAAAATTATGTTGATGTTATTACTGGTAATAAACAATTTATTGCGGGTTTTACTAACACCATGTTAATTGCTTTTATTACTGTTCCAATTTCAACAATATTAAGTCTTCTAATAGCTGTTGGACTTAATAGTATTAAACCATTAAGAAGCTTTTTACAAACAATCTACTTCTTACCATATGTAACCAACTCTGTTGCTATCGGTATGGTATTTGCAATGATTTTTGATAAAACTGTAAACAACGATGGTTTATTCAATATGTTACTACATGCGTTTGGGATGCCTGCTGAATCTTCACCAACTTGGATTGCTAGTGCGGTTGATTTATTTAGTGCCCAACACCTTCGTAACCTATTTGTATTATGCATTTATTCTGTTTGGAATGCCTTGCCATTTAAGATTTTAATTTTTATGGGAGCTTTACAATCAGTTAATAAGCAATATTATGATGCTGCCAAAGTTGATGGTACTCCTCAAAGAAGAGTATTCACAAAGATAACTGTTCCACTTATTTCACCAATGGTGCTATATGTTGTAGTTACCGGTTTTATTGGGGCTTTTAAGGAATATTCTTCAGTTGTAGGTATTTTTGGTGAAAATTTAAGAATTTATAATATGAATACAATGGTTGGCTTCATTTATGATTCCATGACAGGTCAATTTACAGGTCGTGCTGCTGCCGGTGCTGTAGTTCTATTTTTAGTTATCCTTCTATTTACAGGCATTCAATTCCTTGTAAGTAAGAAGAGAGTACACTATTAGGAGGTAACGCTGATGCAAAAGACAGTAGAAAACGAACAACTATTATCATCTTACATTAAATCTGCCGATCAACTTAAGCGAGCAGAAAGAAATCAAAAGATTTTTAAAGTAGTAAGACTTGTTATTATTTATGCACTATTGATTTTGGTTGCCTTAATTATGATATTCCCATTCTATTGGATGATTAACTCATCACTAAAAACATTAGAAGAATATAACAAGGCAGTACCAACATTTGTTCCACTTGATGTTAGATGGGATAATTATGCTAGAGCTTGGACAGCTAATGGTGCAGATTTTGGTAGATATATGTTAAATACCGTAATCGTTGGCGTTGTTTCAACATTTCTATCTTTAATTATTACAATTTTATCAGCTTTCGCTTTCTCAAGGTTGAAGTTTAAAGGGCGCGATTTATTATTTAGTCTTTTACTTGCAACAATGATGATTCCAGGTGAAATGTTTACTTTAACAAACTTTAATACAGTTACTTTATGGGGTTGGAAAAACTCTTATGTAGTATTAATTGTTCCATTCTTAGTGAGTGTCTTCTATATTTATTTATTAAGACAAAACTTCAAGCAAATTCCAGATTCCTTATATTATGCTGCTAAGGTTGATGGAACAAGCGATTTTAAATATCTAACTAAGGTTATGATTCCACTTGCTATGCCTACAATTATTACAATTACCATTATGAAAATGATGGGGGCATGGAATTCTTATATTTGGCCAAGACTTGTATCATCTGGAACAGATGGTAGCTACTGGCTTATCACAAATGGATTACGGTCTGCTTTTACAGATACAGCAACAGGCATGATTGATTATCCATTAAACATGGCGGCCGTTACTATCGTTTCTATTCCGCTATTCTTGATATTTGTTTTCTTTAGAAAATATATCATGAGGGGCGTAGCTAGAAGCGGTACTAAGGGATAAAAAAAGAAATAGGAGAAGAAAATGAAAAAGAAAATTATTACAGCATTATTAGGAGTTGCTACAGTTGCTACTTTAGCTTCATGTGGTGGTCAAAAGGCAAGACCAAACTTTACTTGTCCAGAAGAATTTGACACAGAAACACCAGTAACAGTTAAATTCTGGAACACAATGGGTCAGAATCTTCAAGTGTATTTAAATGAGACAATTGATGAATTTAAGGTTTATTATCCAAACATCACAATTGAATCAGAATACATTGGTGGTTATGATGATGTACGTGACCAAATTCTTATGAATATGGGTGTACAACAATATCCAGATGTGGCTTATTGCTATCCTGACCACGTAGCTTTATATAATGAAGCTCAAATTACTGTTTCATTAGATGATGTTATGAGCAATTCTAAGTATGGATTTGGTGGTTCTGAAGTAGCTTTTGACACACCTTCCCGTGAGGATTTCGTTACAGCATTCCTTGAAGAAGGCGCTCAATTTGGTGATGGTCTTACTTATACAGTGCCATTCTTAAGATCAACAGAAGCATTATTCTATAATAAGACATTCTTCGAAGAAAATCATTTAACTGTTCCTACAACTTGGGATGAAATGTGGGATGTATGTGCAGCTATTAAGCAAATTGATCCTAACGCTTGTCCTCTAGGCTATGATAGTGAAGGTAATTTATTCATCACTTTAGCTGAAACCTATGGTTATGGTTATACTTCACCAAACTCATTTGATTTCAACAACGAAGGTATGAGAGGCCTTATGAAGACTTTTAAAGAAAAGTATGATTTAGGTTATTTTACAACTCAGGAATTAAATGGTGGTTCTTATACAAACAGCTTAATGACTGATTTATCTGCAGAAGTTAAGGCTTATATGTGTATTGGTTCTACAGCTGGTGCTACATATCAAGCAAATTCAGCAGGCGCATTTGAAACAGGCGTTGCCCCAATTCCTCATGCACCTAATAAGGATTTAAAGGTTATTTCTCAAGGTCCATCATTAGTTTTATTCAAAAATGAAAATCCTCAACAAGTATTAGCTGCTTGGTTATGGACTCAATATTTATTAAATAATCAGGTTCAAGCAAGATTTGCATTAGCAACTGGTTACTTACCTGTTACTAATTCTGCAGCTAATTTACCTGCATATCAAGAAGAACTAGCTAAGGCTAATGGTTATTCAACTGGTATTGCTGCAGCTGCTGCAAAGCAAGCATTAGCTCAAAGAGAAAATTATTTCACTTCAGCTGTATTTGTTGGTTCAGCTACTGCTCGTGATGAAGTTGGTGCTTTATTTATCCAAATTATGCAATTAGCTAGCAATAATGACGCTGACATTGAACGTATTTTCCAAAATGCAATTGATGAGTGTTATTATCAATCAGGTTTATAAGATTAAATAAAAAAATATGAAGAAATTAAAGTATTTATTAATTTTTCTTCTTGTAGCCTTATTCTCATTGCAATTAATGAGTTGTGGTGGCGAAAACAATGAAGAAAAAGAACCTCCAGTGAATTCTACTGAAATAGTAGATTATGTAGAAGAAACAAAATTAACAGCTAGTATTACAGGAAAAGAATTTCAAAGAGATGGCATGGGCGAGGTTAAGCTTCTTCAGGCCATTGATGGTGATACAATTCATGTTACAGATAGTACTGGCACAATATTAAAACTTAGATTTTTAGGCATTAACACCCCTGAATCAACAGCTAAAGTTGAACCTTGGGGTGTAACAGCCTCTGCTTTTACAAAAGGTATCGTTAACAATGCGGTTTCAATTGTACTTGAATCAGATGGCAATAAAACTAACTTAGATGGTTATGGTCGTTATCTAGTTTGGGTATGGTATAAAGCTACTGAAACGGCTGATTATCGTTTGTTAAATCTTGAGCTTGTTCAAGAAGGCTTATCTCCTTCTAATAACAATAGTGACTCAAAGCGTTATGCAGAAGTTATTGCTAAAGCGGCTAATCAAGCTCGTAACCAAAAGATTAAAATTTGGGGTGAAAAAGAGCCTGGCTATTGTTATGATGGAGCATCTGAAATTTCTTTAAAGGAATTAAAAGATAGTCTTGCTGAAAAAGGCAATGAAAGTGAATATTATCTTCAAAAGGTGGCTTTAACAGCTACCGTAGCCAGAATTGCTGGTGATGAATACTATTTAATTGATACAGATTTAGAAACTGGTGTTACCTATGGTATTCAAGTATATCACAAAACAAGCACAGGTATTATGCAGATTGGAGTTAGAGTTAAACTTACTGGTACCGTTACTTATTATGAGGCGGCTGGTGTTTATCAAATAACGGATGTTGTTGATAAAAAATTATCAAACGATGTTAATAATCTTAGAGCTGTTGAAGAAAACGTACCTGTTGTTCCTCAAGAAATTAGTGTTAGTGATCTTGATATTGCTAATCACGCTATTGAATTTAATTTAGTTACATTAAAAAATTTAGTAGTTAAGAGTACTTATACTACAAATACACCTGGTAGTAGCAGTAATGGGGCAATTTCTATTTATTGTGAAGTTGATGGTGTTGAAATTACAGTTAGAACGGTAATTATTGTTGATCGTAGTGGACAATATGATGTAGATCTTAACAAAATTGTTTTAGCTTCAAATTTTGAAGGTAAAACTCTTGATGTAACAGGCATTGTCGAAAAATACGAAGGTGCATATCAAATTAAGCTTATTTCAATGAGTGACGTAGTCATTCGTTAAAATAAAAAAAATTAAGGAGAAGAAAAATGAAAAGCATTAAAAAATTAAGTGTTTTAGTTTTAACTTTAGTTTTAGGACTATTTACGCTTGTATCTTGTGGTAGTAATGACAAAGCTCCTAGCGGTGCTGAATTAGCTGCTAAGAAAATTATTTTACCTCAAGACAAGTCAGATTCTGTAACAGGTGATTTTGATGTTCCTGCTAAGGTTACCGGAGATGACAAAGTAACTTATACTGTTACTTGGACATCTTCAAATGCTGTTGCTTCTGTAGGTGATGCTACTGAAGATGGAAATTTCTATACTATCACAGTTAATTATATTACTAATTTTGATAGTAATCAGGCAGTCAAATTATCTGCTAAATTAGAAAATCCAGATAAGACAGATTCTTATGTTAAGGAATTTGAATTCACTGTACCTAAATTTAAAGCAACTACTATTCAAGAATATGATGAAGAAAGTGGTGGCAAAGTAGTAACAATGGAAGGTGTTATTGTAGCTAAAGAGCCATATGCTGAATCATACGGCAACACTTCTGTTTATTTACAAGACATTAGTGGTGTTGGTGGTGTTTATGCTTATAGATTAAAATGTACTGCAGATCAATATGCCAATGAATTAGTAGTTGGTAATACAATTATAGTTACTGGCGAAAAGGCATTATATAATGGTTTAAGAGAATTCAGTTCAGCTGGTTGTACATATAACCTAGTTTCTAGTGAAAAGGTTACTCCAAAGGATACAGATATTACTTCTTTGGTAACTAACGGAACAGGCGTTTCTTTAGATTATCAAAATCAATTAGTTCATTTTACTAATTTAACAGTTGTTAAGGTTGATTCTAAGGATTCATCTGGCAGATGGAATATCACTGTTGGTGATGCTGAAGATGCTAATAAGCAAATTGTTGTAAGAATTAATACTTATATTACACCAACTGATAGTGATGCTTATAAAGCTTATGAGGCATTAGAAATTAAAGTTGGTGCAGTTATTAGTGTTAGTGGTGTCTTAGGTTGGTATAATGCTGCTCAAATTCATCCATTAGCTGCTGATTCAATCACACTTGTTTCTCAAGGTACAGTAGAACCAGAACCAGAGCCAGAGCCAGAAGTAAATGAATTTAAAGGTGTTGTAACTGCAGCTCTTGTAAATAATTCATATTTGGCAGCAACAGTTCAAAACTATGCCGGTGAATCAATTTATTTATATTTCGTACGAAGCAAAGACGCTGATACAAAAGCAGCTGAATTAGCTACATGGCAAGAAAAGGTTGTTGTTGGTAAATTAATTTCTGTTACTAATGCAACTATATCAGCATATAATGGTCTAAATGAATTTGTTATTAAAAAATTAGATGATGTTACTGTAGATGGTGCTGGTATATTACCTTCTTATGCTGATATTAATTCTTTAGTAGGTAATACTGAAGAGCTTGAGAAGATTCAAGGTAAGCTTGTAAAGGTTACTGGTGAAGTAGTAGTTGACGGTAACAACTATTATGTTAAGGTTGATGCTGACAAGCAAATTCAAGTTTATGCAAATGCTGCTGCATATAGTGTTACATTATCAGAAAAATTAACTGCTGGTGCAACAGTTACAGTATATGGTTTCTTAAACTGGTATAAAAATCCACAAATAACTCCAGTTGATGAAAATTGGTTAAATGGTAGACCAGACATGTTAGCAAGTTCTGTATTTGAAAGTGCAGTTCAAGGTGATTTCACATATCTTACAAACAACGCTTCATATCCTAATCCAAGCTTCTATGGTGATGGTGGCTTAAAATTTAATTATGAGAATATGGGATTACAATCTGCAACGTTTGCAGCTCAATCAGAGGTTAATGTAGTAATTATTATTAACTCTTTAAATAAAAATTCAAAAACTTCAGCAGCAAGTCAAAACTGCTTCACAGTTTATGGTTACAATGCAGCTGGTGAGGAAGTTGCAACTGCTGTAATAAACAATGTAAGTGTTGGTAATAATAGTGTAGCCTTAACAGGTGTAGGAATTGTATCAGTTAAAATTGTGATGACTGGTTACCCATCCGCAGAAGGAAACTATTATAATGTAAGTGTTGGTGGAGCTTTTATTAATTAATATTAATAAAGAGTCTGCTCAAATTACATGCTGAATAATTTTAATAAATTATATGAATCTAGAGATAAGGCGTAATGCTTTATCTCTTTTTTTATCCAAAAATAAATTAACCTTTGGTTAAACCAGGGTAATATGTTATAATTAATTATAATGGAGGTAAAACTATGAAGAGGTTTTTTACATTCCTGATTTTAGTATTGACATTAATAATGCTGTGCTCTTGTAATTTACTTACTCCAGCTCACGAACACACATTTGAAACCGAATGGAATTATGATGAAAATTACCATTGGCATGATGCTACATGTGAACATAAAAGTGAGATCTCTAATTATGGTAAGCATACTTATTTAGAAGATACTTGTCTTGTTTGTGGTTATAAAGTTTCAAAAGAGACTCCTGAGGAGCCTGTAGAGCCAGCAACAAAGACATATAGTTATATGTTTGATTCTACTAAATTTAGTACTAATGGTACTGTTGATTTAGGTGGTGTAGAATGGACTCTTAGTGGCGATGGTGGTTATTGGGGTTATGATTCAAGTAATGCAAAAGGTCAACAATTTGGTTCTGGTAATAAGCCATTTAAATCTTTAAAATTAATTTCAGAGATTGAATTTAAAGGTGTTAATAGTCTTACTATCGAGACCTCTGGTGCATCGCAAATAAGTGGTTCCTTTACAGTATCTGTTGGTGATAATAAATCGGCTTCAACTACTTTAACTTCAACTTCTACAGAATATCTGTTTACATTTAATAGTGTTGATGGGAAAGTAGCCTTTGACTATACTCAGACCTCTTCAAAGGCTATCTATATTAAAAAGATTATTATTGTTTGTAGTGATTATGACGGCTATGTTCCTGATGATAGTTCGGATTCAGTAGATATTACGACTAAAGTTACTAAATCAGAAGGGGTTGTAACGATTCCTTTTGGAGTCATTATTGCCGATGATGAATATGTAATTTACTTAAATGATACAACAAAAGTAAAAATTAAATGGACCGGTTTTGCGGAAAATGGTCAATATTCTGAATTTGGTGTTTTAGGTGGACAATCTATTACCTTCACAGTTGAGGGTGATGATTATGTATTATATTCCTTATCTGCTAATGTTTATGGTACCTACGATAATATGAAACTCTATCAAGGGAAAGATGCTAGTGGTATTTTAAAAACGGCATCTACTAGTGAAATTACTAATGGTGTTGCCTACACCTATGTCGTTGAAGATGCTGAGGACTTATATTTTATTAATTCATCATCAAATTTTACTGTTTGGTTCTATTCTTTATCCTTTACTTATGGTGTTGAGGGTGGCAGCACACTAAAGCCAAGTGAACCTACTGATCCAGAAACACCTGAAGACCCTGATACTCCAACTAATCCTGATTTAGAAGATTATTATGAATCAATGGTAGGGCATTTAGATAGCACTTTTAAAGAAACGCTACACACTTTATTAAAATCCACTCATACCACCAAAAATACTTATGCAAATGTCTGGACAATTTTACAAGATGCTGATGAAGATCCAAATAATCAAAATAATATAATTTGTATTTATACAGGACAATCTATTCCTAAGAGTGATAGAGACGGGGCTTCTAGTTCAAGCATTGTTTGGAATCGTGAACATAGTTGGGCAAAGAGTCATGGTTTTAACAATCAAAATTATTATGCTTATACTGATTGTCATCATTTATTTGCTTCTGAAAAAACGATTAATGGTATTCGAGATAATAAAGACTTTGGTGAAGTGTCTAATGGATCAAGCGATAAATACGGAAATAGTTGGAATTCCACGTATTTTGAACCAAGAGATGAGGTTAAAGGTGATATTGCTAGAGCCTTAATGTATATGGTTGTTCGTTATGATGATGCCAATGAATTAGATTTAGAGCTGGTTAACCATTCAACAGGTAGCTCTGATAAGAATGGCGAACTTGGTTTATTAGAAACATTAGTAAAATGGCACTATGAAGATCCTGTCAGTGAAAAAGAAAAAAACCGTAATAATGTTGTTCAATCCTATCAAGGGAATCGTAATCCATTTATTGATCATCCGGAATGGGTTGCCGTATTATATCCTGAATATGCTCAAAGCTCATCAATTTATAGTGAAGAAGATTTACAAATTCATTTCTTAGAATTAGGAAATCGTTATGCTGGTGATAGTGTATATATTAAAGCCGGCGATACGGATATTTTAATTGATGCCGGTTCAAGAAAAGCTAGCTCAACGGTAATTGATAATTATTTAAAAACACATGGTGTAGCTGACGGCAAATTAGAATATGTCATTGCAACTCATGCCCATGAGGATCATATAGCTGGTTTTGTGGGAACGTCTAATAAGGGAATTTTTGATCTTTATGATTGTGACACTATTATTGATTATGCTTATAAAAATACTTCAAGTCAAATATCTAAGGATTACGAAAATAAGCGTGATGCCTTAGTTGCTACAGGCACTAAGCATTATACAGCGTTAGATTGTGTAACAGGCGCTAATGGTGGTAAAAAAGAATTTGTAATCAACGATAAGATTAGCTTTGAAATATTAGATCAAAAATTTTATCATCAAAAAAGTTCAGATGAAAACAACCATTCGGTTTGTGTTTTATTGAAATATGGTGAAAATCGTTTTCTATTTACAGGCGATTTAGAAGAGGATGGTGAAAAGAGTCTTGTAGAGTTAAATAATTTACCTCATTGTCGTTTATTCAAAGGTGGACATCACGGATCAAAAACTTCTTCAAATGAAATTTTATTATCCGAAATTACTCCGGAAGTGGTGTGTGTTTGTTGTTGTGCAGGATCTAACGAATATACAGATGCTACGGACAATATGTTTCCAACTCAAGACTTTATAAATAGAGTTGCAAAATACACTGATAAAATTTATGTAACAACCTTAGCCATTTATGAAGTGGCAACAAAAGGTGGTGAAGAATATTTAAAGGCTGTTGATTTTGCTTCAATGAACGGCAACATTACAGTTACTATTAATGCTGTTAATGAAATAAAGGTTAATTGTTCTAACAATAATACGATTTTAAAAGATAGTGAATGGTTTAATACAATAATTACTTTAAATGGTATAACTAGGCCAATGCGAACATGGCCAGCTTATGGTGTATAGGAGGATTTATGGACAAGATAAAAGAATATATTGAAAAATATGATACAATAATTATTCATGGTCATGTAAGACCTGATGGCGATTGTATTGGTAGTCAATATGGTTTATATTATTTAATTAAAGAAAATTATCCAAATAAAAAGGTTTATATTACTGGTGAAAGTAGTGATTATGTAGCTTTTATTGGTAGACCAGAATTGGTTAGCGAAGAATTATTTAAAGGTGCTTTATCAATTTGTGTTGATTGTGCAACTGCTGAACGTTTATCTGATAAGCGTTATAATCTTGCTGAAGAATATATCAAGATTGATCACCATATTCCTGTTGAAGATTATGGGGCTTATCAATATGTTGATACTAAGGCTCCGGCTTGTGCTCAAATTATTGCAGAATTATATTTAAAGAATAAGGATAAGTGGGTATTAACGAAAGAAGCTGCTACTGCTTTATATGTGGGAATTCTAACTGATACTTCAAGATTTAAATTTGAAACAGTTACATCCCAAACATTTAAAGTGGCTGCCGAATTAGTTGATAAAGGAGTTGATTTGGGTTATCTGGACAATCAACTTTCTGTTGAAACTTTAGAAAATTTAAAGTTAAGAGGTTATGTGTTATCTAACTTTAAAATTACTGAAAATGGTTTTGCTTATATTACTCTTACTCGTGAAGAAATTGAAAGATTTGGAGTTAGTGATGAGGATGCTGCCGCCCAAGTATCTACTATTTCAAGCATTGGCTTTTGTCCGGTATGGGCTATTTTATTAGAGTATTCTAAAGAAGAGATTAGAATTCGGCTTAGATCACGTGGTCCTATTATTAATAAATTAGCAGAGGAATATGAGGGTGGTGGCCACGCTAAAGCTAGTGGTGCCAAACTAAGGAATTGGTCTTTATTGGCAGAATTTGTTAATAAAGCTGATAAGTTAGTTAAAGAATACAAGGAAAGCTTAAATTAATATTAAATAGTGTTTGGTAAATCTGTCATTTGTTTTGACAGATTTATTTTTTGGTAAAAAAAAACACCAGCCTAGCTGGTGGATAATTATTAAGCCTCTTGATGCATTGCGATAGATTCTCTTACCTTAATTTCGCCACTGATAACTAGTCTTTGACTAGATCGATTCATTAAAATACTTGTAAGTAAAGTGAATGCTTTTTCACCAATTGAATCTAAGTCTTGTTTTACAGTAGTTAAAGATGGTTTAACATATTTAGATACATCTAGATCATCATAGCCTGTGACTGAAATGTCTAAAGGCACGCGCTTTCCTGCCGCTTCAAGACCATGAATTAGCCCGATTGCCATTAAATCACTAGCACAGATGACGGCAGTAACATCTGTATGAATAAAGTATTTGGCTGCTTCAATTCCAGAGGTTTCTGTGAAATCGCCATAATAGACATAGCTTGGATTATACTCAATATCGTTCATTGTTTGTCCTATAATATAGCCCGCAAAGCGTTCATTACTTACAAATGAATGTTTATCTCCATGAATAAAACCAATCTTTGTATGATTGTTTTGTTTTAAGAGGCTTACTAAATTGGCTATTGTATTGATGTTTTCATTATGAATGGTTGCCACCATATCTGCGACCATAATATTATCATAAAGCACAGTTGGATATACGGTGTTTTTTAATTCAGTTAATAATGGACTTTTATAATTTAATCCTGCAATAAATGCTCCATCGAAGTTATTTTGTTGCATAAATTCATTATAAGAAGTATTGATACTTTTAATATCTATTTGTATTACTTCAAAATTATTCTTACGTGCATAGTTAGAAAAGGATAAGCCCAAAGGCATAATAATATTAAATTGTGCAGTTACATTGTCATAAATAAAGCACAGCCTTCTGATACTTTTTACGGTAAGTCTTTCATCTCGTGACTTGTAACCATGTGCTTTTGCATAGGCAATAACAGTTTGTTTGGTTTCTTTTGAAACATCAAAGGCACCATTTAAAGCTTTTGATACCGTAGATACCGATAAATGAAGTTCTTTTGCAATATCTTTAATTTTCATTCTATCCCACCCTTACTTAATTATAGGCTTTTTATATTGATATTTCAATGTTTTTTCGTAACTAAATCGAAATTTTTTCGAAAAAATTATTTGTTTTTTGAGAATTTTCGTATTTTTTATAAAAACGCTTGCATTAAAAGAGAAAACGCTTTACAATAAATATACGTTGTGCGATAAAATAAATAAAAGGAGGAGTAGCTATGAATTTTAAAAGAAGTGCCGGCATTCTTTTGCATGTAACTTCACTCCCTTCTCCACATGGTGTAGGAACTTTAGGGGCTGCTGCCTATGAGTTTATAGATTGGATGGAAAAAGCAGAATTGTCTATATGGCAAGTCTTACCGCTTGTGCCAACTAACTATGGTGACTCACCGTATCAATCTGTTTCTTCTACAGCCTTGAACTATTATCTTATAGATTTTGACATATTACACAAAAAAGGTTTGTTAAAGAAGAAGGATTATGAAACAAGAAAGTTTTTTGACTATGCTGGAAAAGTAAATTATAGCTTGTTATTTACAGAAAAGATAAAAGTTTTACATTTAGCCTATGATAAATTTGATAAGAAAGATCCTGACTTTACTTTCTTTGAAGCTAAGGGTGAATATAAGGATTTTGCATTATTCATGACCATTAAAGCAATGCATGAATATCGGCAGTGGAATCTTTGGGAAAAAAAGTATCAGTCCTATTCTAAAGAATTAGAAACCGAGATTCTTACAGAGCATAGAGAAGATTATTTATTTTGGATATGGACACAATACGAGTTCTTAGAAGAATGGAATAAGCTTCATACCTATGCAAAGACTAAAGGCATCGAAATTATGGGCGATATGCCTTTATATGTTGCACATGATAGTGTAGAAGTATGGAAGTATCCGGAATTATTTGTTTTAACAGAAGAAAAGGAACCAAAGCTTGTTGCGGGATGTCCGCCGGATTGTTTTACAGAGGAAGGTCAGTTATGGGGAAATCCAATTTATGATTGGTCTTATATGAAGAAAACAAATTATGCTTGGTGGAACGAAAGAATCAAAAAAGCATTTGCTTTATATGATATTTTAAGAATCGATCATTTTAGAGGCTTTGCCCAATATTATGCCATTCCTTATGGTATGAAAAATGCTAAAGTAGGCCAATGGATGGATGGCCCAAAATTTGATTTATTTAAAGATAAGTTAGATTATCGTATAGTTGCAGAAGACTTGGGATATATTGATGATGATGTTCGAGAGTTGTTAAAGCAAACCAATTATCCTGGAATGAAGATCTTGGAATTTGCTTTTGACGGGTCTAAAGACAATGAACATAAGCCTTCAAATTACAAAGAAAATTTTATTGTTTATACGGGCACCCATGATAATATGCCACTATATCAATATATATTAGATCTTGATCCATATAGTTTACATACATATCTTGCTGATTTAAAGGATGAATGTAATAAACTAAATGTGGAAATGAAAAATGGAAACTATGAAGCTGTAACGGAAACGGTTGTAGAGCTTGCATTTGCTTCAGTAGCAAATACTTGCATCATACCGGTTCAAGATTTACTTACTTTAGATGGTTCATCTAGAATGAATCTACCGGCTACAGTTTCAACGAGTAACTGGAGTTATCGAATTTTAAAAAATCAATTGTCCGATAAGCTTGCAACTCGAATTAGAAATTATATTGTGAAATATAAGCGAAATTAGATTAAGTGATGTTAGTTTTTTCTCCTTTTTGGGGGTTCTCATCACTTAATCTGATGGGAATCCCCCGTTGCTTTTATGAGGGGGGGAAGCCAACCGAAAATAAAATAATGTGAAATGATATCCTCTCTCAGCTATTTTGTCTAAGCCAAAAAAGGCTTTAATTTTTAAACCCAAAATATACTGGGGGGGGGGTATATTTGCGTTTATAAGAAAAAATTGAGGAGTTGTGTATAATATGAAAGCTATATT
This sequence comes from uncultured Anaeroplasmataceae bacterium, assembly GCA_947589245.1. GTDB lineage: Bacteria > Bacillota_I > Bacilli_A > Acholeplasmatales > Anaeroplasmataceae > Pelethenecus. The sequence goes on along the minus strand of CANQBD010000004.1, from coordinate 16,022 downwards.
ATTTGATTTATATGGCACCTTGATTGATATTCACACAGATGAAGCTAGCATGACGTTTTGGAAGCGAATATCTAAAAAGGTAAGAAAATATTATGACTATTCTCCTGATGAATTGAAAAACAAATATATCCAAATATGTATAGAAAAAGGAAAAGCTAAAGAAGAAACTGCTATTTTAGAGGTGTTTGAAGAACTACTTTCTATAACAGAACAACAAGCAATAGAAGTAGCTTGGCAATTTAGAAAAGCATCTACTAAATATATTCGTCTTTATAGAGGGGTAAAAAAATTGCTGAAAAAGTTAAAGGAAGAGGGATATTTTCTTTACGTGCTATCTAATGCCCAAGAAGCATTTACTTTACCTGAATTGAAAAAATTGAAAATAGATAAATATTTTAATGGAATTGCAATTTCATCAGCTTATGGTCTAAAAAAGCCAAACTTAGAATTCTTCCAATCAGCAATGAAGAATTTTAAATTGGAAACGGCCTTAATGGTAGGGAATGATATTGAATGTGACATACTACCAGCCAAAGAATTAGGCTTAAAAACAATCTTTATCCAATCTAATTTAACCTTTAAGAAATCAATTACTCCTGATTTAGTTGGTTTTAATTATAAGAGGTTACATTGGATGATTAATTGTGTATTGAACTAGGAAAAATTCCTATTTTAATAAATTAATAGAAAATTTTAGAATAAGAAGTAGAAATCATTTCTAAGAGGGGTTATAGTTTTTATTTTTATTTCTTAGATTTCTATTATTAAAAGCAAATATTTAAAAAAACAAGGAGGAAGAAAAAATGAAAAAATTATTTGCTCTAGGTGCTGTTTCTTTACTTGCAGTTGGACTAGCTAGCTGTGGCAATGAGACAACAACTGATGATCCATTATTAGACGGAGAGGGAAAGACTATTGAACTAGAATATTCTGGTACTGCTTCTGACCGTGACTTTAACGTAGGTTTATTTGAAGATTTCAAGGCCGCTAGAAAGGCTGCAGGTGATAAAAATACTTATAATATCACTTATGTTGAACATGGTCCAGATAAAGTAGATAGTGAAGTTCAAGACTGGACTATTGGACCAGATGTATTTGAGTTTGCATCTGATAAGATTACAGGGTTATATCAAAAAGGTGCTTTAGCAAGACTTACCCCTACTCAATCAAAATGGGTAAAAGATAACAACAATGATTTAGGATTTGATTTAGCTTCATTCAACGGAAGCACATATGCTTATCCTTATACAGGTGACAATACTTATTATTTCCAATATGATAAGTCTATTATTACTAATCCAGAGGATGCTACATCTATCGAAAAGATTTTAGAAATTGCTGAATCAAAAGGATTAAAGCTTGGCTATAATCTAAAGGAGGCATTCTGGGGTGGTGCTGCAATGTTTACATTCGGTGCTGACTACTCAATGTCATTTGATGAGGATGGAAGTGTCAAAGAAATTACAGCTGACTTTGATAGCGAAAAGGGTGTAAAAGCTGCAAAAGCAATTAAGCAAATCATGGATCATCCAGCTTGGTCTAATGATATGGCCGCTCCAACACCAGACAACAAATTTATTGGTTGTATTGCTGGTACTTGGGATATCGCTGCTTATAAAAACGAATTAGATGAAAACTATGCATGTGCTCCAATGCCAACAATTACAATTGACGGTGAAACAAGACATCTTGGTGCTTTCTTAGGTGGTAAGTTACTTGGTGTTAATCCTTCAAGAGCTGGTAAGGATACTGACCGTTTGAAAGCTGCTCATGAATTAGCTAAATTCTTATCTGGTAAGGAATGCCAATTAAAGAGATTTGATCATGCAAGCATCGCTCCATGTAATAAGGAAGCTGCTGCTGAAAAGAGAGTTATAGATGATGAAAATGTTAAGTGCTTAGTTGAACAAGCAACATTTGCTCATGCTCAAACTGCAGTACCTGATCAATTCTGGAATGCTCCAGCAACTTTAACTACTGCATTTGCTGATGGAACTGTATCAACTGATGCTCAAATTAGAGAAGCTGTTAAGCAATTTAATGATAGTGTAAAAGGTGCTAAGTAATAAAAATTAAAATGTGGGTGTGGAACAGGCTGAAATAGGCCTGTCTATACTCTTTTTGGAAGAAAAGCGTGTCTTGTAGGTAAGAAAATGAAATAAGCTACAAGGCTTAACTAAATTATATTGACTCAAGTGTTAATATAAAAGTTATGTTGTACTCATAACTTTAAAAATGAAACTCTTAAAGAAGGATATTGTATAATTATTAAGTACAATTTTAATTATACTAGGTGGATTTATGACTACAATCGAATATCTTGCCCTTCCTTCATATAAAAGATTTTTATATAAGCTATGGAGTCTTTTATGTGCTATTCCAAAAGGAATTTGGCATTTTTTATCTGTCACTGTTTTAAACTTTTTAAAGCGTATTGGCAGAGGAATTGCAAATTTCTTTATTCATACTGGTGAAATTTTTGTCAGTGGAGACTGGAAAACAAAAACTTCATTTTTTGTAATGGGATTTGGGCATATATTTAGAAAACAATATATAAAAGGATTCCTTTACCTATTATATGAAATTATATTCATCTACTTTATGATTTCTACAGGAGGACCTGCGTTTGCAAAAATAGGGACTTTTGGATTTGTCAGTCAAGCAGCAGAATATTACGATGCTGAAGCTGATGCATATGTTAGAATTACAACAGCTATTGGTGATGATAGTTTATTGTTATTAATGAACTTTGTTCTAACATTTATATTTATAGGGATTTTTATTTTCTTATGGTCTATTCAAATTAGAGAAAATAATGAGTTAGAAAATTTAAATAAAATAGGAAAAAGAATCACAGATAAGGATACAATGAAAAGTTTGGTTGGAAGAAACTTTCATAAGGTATTGCTTTCTTTCCCAACGCTAGGCTTAGTATTGTTTACGATATTACCATTATTTGTAATGATATTGGTAGCTTTCACAAACTACTCTTCTACCTATATGAACCCCAAGCATCTGTTTGACTGGGTTGGATTATATAATTTCCAACGGTTATTCGGATTGGCAGGAGATGGTGGAGAAGCATTCGTACATGTATTTAGTCAAATCTTATTGTGGACATTAATATGGGCCATATTTGCCACTTTTACAAACTATTTCTTTGGTATGATTGTTGCGATGATCATTAATAAAAAAGGAATACGTTTCAAGAAGCTATGGCGGACAATCCTTATTACCACAATTGCGGTACCACAATTTATTTCCTTATTGTTCTTATCTAAGCTTTTAACGGAAACAGGAGGAATTAACTCTCTATTATTAGATTGGGGCTGGATTTCTTCGCCAATTAAATTCTTAGATGATGCTTTAGTAGCAAAAATTACTATTATTGTTGTAAACATGTGGATTGGTATTCCTTATACCATGTTGATGTGCTCAGGTATATTAATGAATATTCCTGCAGACCTATATGAATCTGCAAGAATTGATGGTGCAAATCCAGTAAAGATGTACACAAAAATTACATTACCTTACATGTTCTTTGTTACAGGGCCATATTTGATATCTACCTTTGTAGGTAATATCAATAATTTCAATGTAATTTATCTACTTTCTGGTGGTAACCCTATGTTTACAAATATCAATGGAAACTTAATTGATGCATCAAAGATTTATAATGCAGGACAAACCGATCTATTGATTACTTGGTTATATAAGATGGTAATGACATCTAATACAAAAGATTATGGTGTTGCTTCCGTAATTGGAATTATCATATTTATTGTATTAGCATCTATTTCAACTATTGTTTATAATCGTACGAACGCTGTAAAGAATGAAGGTGATTTCCAATGATGCCAGATAAAAAATTTAGTTTATTTGCTGACCCTCGTATGTCTGGGGGGAAGAAGGCCAGAGAAATTACTAGTAAAACAATTATTTACATTATTTTAGTAATCATGTCAATTATTTGGTTGGTTCCATTTGTGTATTTAATTATTCAATCCTTTGCAACAACTTATGAAGCATCTTTAATAGTTCCTAGAAGCTGGACAATAAATAATTATCGTGCTTTATTTGATCAAAATCTTGTTTTGAATCTAGGAGGTAAGGATGTTTCTTTAGCCAAAACTTATCCTTTCTGGCGTTGGTATTTAAATACATTCGTTATTGCATTGGTGGTTTCAGTATTAAATACAGTCTTAACTTTAGTTAGTGCTTATGCATTTTCTAGATTAAGATTTAAGATGCGTAAGGGATATATGCGATTAATTTTAGTTATTGGTATGTTCCCTGGCTTCTTAGGTATGATTATTACCTATTACATATTAAAACAAGTAAATTTAAATCAAGGCATGCCAGCATTATTTGGGTTAGTATTGGTTTATATTTCTGGATGTGTAATGAATTATTATGTAGCAAAAGGCTATTTTGATACAATATCAACCTCATTAGATGAGGCTGCCATGATTGATGGCGCAAATAAAAATACAATCTTTTGGCGTGTTATTATGCCATTATCTAAACCAATCGTGGTTTATACTATATTATTAGCATTTACTGCCCCTTGGGGTGATTATATGCTAGCCTCTGTAATGGCGGGTGGCGACAATAAGCTATTTAACGTTGCAGTAGGTTTACAGCAAATGCTCAGCAAGGAAGCGGGGACATCCTATTTTCCTATTTTCTGTGCAGCAGCTGTAATTGTATCTATTCCTATTATGATCCTATTCTTCGCATTACAAAGCTACTATGTTGAGGGAGTTACAGGCGGAGCTGTAAAAGGATAAGTCATATGAAAAGTTTAAGAAGATACTTATCTTTAGTTTGCTTGATAGTTCTTATGGTTTGTACAAGCTGTGCAAAAGAAGAAAATGCTCCTTACGGAAAACGTATAGAAGAGGACTTAACTACGTTGAATAAAGTTGATGACAATTATCGTAATTGGTATGAAATTTTTGTAGGATCCTTTTATGATTCAAATGGCGATGGTAAGGGAGATTTAAAGGGAGTAACTAGTAAACTAGATTATATTCAAGATTTAGGTTTTACTGGAATTTGGCTTATGCCAATTAATTCCTCTCCATCCTATCACAAGTATGATGTTAAGGATTATTATCAAATAGATTCTTCCTATGGTACGATGTCTGATTTAGAAGAACTTATATCAGAATGTCACAAAAGAGATATAAAAATCATCTTAGATTTGGTTTTGAATCATTCGAGCCTAAATCATTCTTGGTTTAATAAGGCGGCTACAGCTCATCAAAAATATATTATGGGATTGCCGCTAACTTCAGAAGAAGAGGCATTTAAAGATTTTTATAGTTTCTATGATGGAGACAATCCTCCTTCAGGCTATCAAAAGGTTCCAGGAAGAAGTTTCTATTATGAAGCGAATTTCTCCTCAGATATGCCAGAATTTAATTGTGATAATCCAAATGTACGGCAAGAATTTAAGTCTATTATAGATTTCTATATGGATAAGGGCGTTGATGGCTTTAGATTAGATGCGGTAAAGTACTACTATATTAATAGTCAAACAAAAAATATCGAGTTATTAAATCAAATTAGTAAATGGGTAAAAGCAAAAAATTCAAATGCCTATGTTGTTGGTGAATGTTGGGAAACTAGTTCAAGCATTTTAGAAAGCTATTATACAAGCGGGATTGATTCCTTCTTCAATTTTGAAGCAAGCGTATCTACTCCTTCAAGCTATTTAATTAATTGCTTAAACCTTGAGGGTAAAATGCTTAATCGATATTATGATGGCTTACTTTCAAATATCGAGATAGCAGGAACGCATATTCCTGCTCCATTCTTGGACAACCATGACATGCCAAGATTTACATCATCAGGCAATTTATCCAATTCTAAATTTCAATTTGCTTTATTGCAAATGATGAATGGTGCAACTTTTACTTATTATGGAGATGAAGTGGGCCTAGTTGGAACAAATGCAAATGCTCCAGATCAAAATGTTCGCATTCCTATTTTATGGGGTGAAGCAAATGAGGAAGGAAATTGTAATGCTCCAAGTGGAACTACAAAGAAAGAATATCCTTATCCAACTGTAAAAGAACAGATGGAGGATAAAAATTCTATTTATAACTATTATAAAAAGGTTTTGCTCATTCGTAATCAAAATCCTGAAATAGCAAGAGGCGAAGTCTCTTTGTTAAAACAGGATAGAGATAACAAGATATTAGTAATTAAAAAAACCTACAATGGTAGCGAAATTGGTATCATATTTAATTTTTCACCTACAGAAGATTTAACTATTGATTTTCAAGAATTTGAATTTGATTCAGTAGTTGGTCAAATTGTTATAACAGGTGAAGAAGAAAAATATGTAGGAATAATAGAAGGCAAAACAATTAAAATGCCACCATATAGTATAGCAATACTTAAGTAAAGGAGAGAAAATATGGCTGGATTAAGATTAGAGCATATTTATAAGGTTTATCCGAATGGCACAAAAGCCGTTTCTGACTTTACAATGGAAATTGAAGATAAAGAGTTCATTGTATTTGTTGGGCCATCAGGCTGTGGTAAATCTACAACTTTAAGAATGATTGCAGGATTGGAAGATATTAGTGCAGGCGAATTATACATTGGCGATCGTATCGTAAATGATGTTGAACCTAAGGATAGAGATATTGCGATGGTTTTCCAAAACTATGCACTATATCCTCACATGACTGTATATGAAAATATGGCATTTGGTTTAAAGCTAAGACATGTTCCAAATGCTGAAATTCATGAAAAGGTATTATGGGCTGCAAAGGTTCTTGATTTAACAGAATACTTAGACCGTAAACCACGAGCAATGTCTGGAGGGCAAAGACAAAGAGTTGCTTTAGGTAGAGCTATTTTAAGAAATCCTAAGGTAATGCTTCTAGACGAACCATTGTCAAATTTGGATGCTAAGCTAAGAGCTCAAATGCGAAGCGAGATTGCAAAATTACATGATGAATTGCAAACAACATTTATCTATGTAACACATGACCAAGTAGAGGCAATGACACTTGGAACAAGAGTTGTTGTCATGCGTTTAGGTCGTATTATGCAAATTGATAATCCTAAGAATCTTTATGACTATCCAAACAATTTGTTTGTCGCAGGATTTATCGGTACTCCTCAAATGAATTTCTTTCATGCCAATTTGACAAGAAACAAAGATAACATTCATATTGATTTTAAATGGAGCGACAATAGTTTAGATGTTCCACAATCTTTATTAGCTAAGGTTCAACCTCAATATTTTGATGGTGAAAAAGAAGTTATTATTGGCTTACGTTGTGAACATTTATCCTTTGATCCTGAGATTGTTTCTAAATCAAAATATGTTATAGATGTTCGCATTTCTCACTTTGAGGAGTTAGGAAATGAAACATTAATTTATGGTGATATCAATATGCAAGGAGATGGTTTTGCTGAAACTTCTACCCGCATTATTGTAAAAGGTACATCTAGCTATGGCATGAAAAAAGGCGATATTACTAAATGTGCAGTCACTATTGACAAAATGCACATGTTTGATAAAGAAACAGAATGCACAATTAATCCTCGTATTCCATCTGAGAATTTGATTACTTGTGATATTAAGAATGGCAATATTGTACTTGGTACAGCAAAGTTTGCTTTACCAAAAGCAATTCATTTAGAAGATGGAACATATGATATGTTAATGCCTACATCTGCAGTAACAATCTCAAATTCCGAAGAAAAGAATTGTAGTGTTTCCCTTTCAGAACAAATTGGAACTGTAAATCTTGTAGGTATTCCATTTGGAAAGCAGTTGTTATTTGCAACTCATACTGAACCTTTAGAAAAAGGTACAGAAATTGCAATTGAATTAGATTATACGAAAATTAAATTCATTCAAAATAACAAGGTTGTGTTAGATGCTGTTCCTGAATATGATAGAATTAACGCAATCTTTATGAATTATCAAACGGCAAAAAGCTTTGTTGGTACTAAATATGACTCAGTATTAACTGATCGAATTGAGGCTGTAAAAGCTGAATTTGAACCAAAAATTGCTGCAAGAACAGAAGAATATAATCAAAATTGTGCTGAAGCAAGTAAGGTTGATTCTAAGGCTGTTGAAGCAAAGAATGCTGCTGAGTTAGAGCAAAGCAAACTTACCTTACAGGAGGCTTTAAAAAAGGCAAAAGAAGAGCTACAAACTGGTTCTAAAAGACTTAAGGAAGCTCATCAAGCTAATAACGCAAGAATTATCAAGGAAGTTGATGAAATGTATGCTAAGATTAAGGCAGATGAATTGAGTTCCTTTGAACAATTTAAGCTTATTAACAAGGATAAGGATGCTTACCGTAAGAGAAATCAGGAATTGAGAGAATTTAAAGCAACAATTGGTATTGAAAAGAAGAATGAGTTAGATAAGCGTATTAATTTAGAGGCCGTTTCTTATGAGAGCGATTTAAATGCTTTAAAGGGTACATACAAGCGTACAGTAGACAGTTTAAAGAAGGATCATAAGGATTTAGTTCATAAGTGTAAGAATGAGGCTTATCCTGTAAAGGCATTAACTAGGGATTATAAAAAAGATATGAAAGCTTTAAATGCTGAATATCAAACGAAATTGAATTTAGCAAATATTATTTTCTTCTTGAAAACAAATCAATTGATCACATTATCAAGTGATGCAATTTCTAATAAGATGATTCAAAGTCTAGGTATTAAAGTCTTTACAAAACAATATATTATTGAAATACCACATGATGCATATCAAATAGGAGATGAGGGTCTAGAGCTTAAGGTATTAGATGTTTTAGATTTTGAAAATAAGAAATACTTACATTGCTCCTATGAAGATGATTATGGAACCTCTGAAGTTTATATTTTAGTAAATGAAGAAGTAAATAAAGAAACAATCAAGGTAACCTTCGATATTTCTAAGGTCCATATTACAGAAAAATCTATGGATATCAAGATTTACTAAGATGGTGAATAAGGAGGAAAAAATGAAACATATTAAATATTTTGTTCTCGTTTTATTTGCTCTGTTGTCTGTTTTTCTATCAGGATGTTCTGATGGAAAAGCCCCTGCAAAAGACTATTTAAGTGAAGAAGAATTAGCAGCTATTATTAATAATTTAGAAGATAGTGTTTCTCCTAAGGATATCGAAGTAACAGGATATATAAATTACTTTAATTTATCTGAAAATAAGCTAAAAACTAAATTGGAACAGGTGATGAGTTATAAAGAATATCCTGTTAAACCTTCTTCTGAAGATGAAACAAATGATTATACAAAAACTTGTGCTTCTTACTATTTGCGACTTCCTATGCATATAACAAAAGAAACTTGGAATGAAACAGATACAAATTGGTCTTCTAGATATCAGCTAGAGTCTAAATTGTATCGTCCTTCTGGAATGGATAAAATATATTACTATTCTAGAGCTGAAGGCGGCTTCATTGTTAGACTTTTTGGTGTTAATAAGGAACTTAAAATTAGTAATTATGATTTGTGGAATGAAGGATTCGTTGATGATTTAGTAGATCTATTATGTAGTGGTAAATGGAATATTACTGTAGAATATGATGCTGCTGGTTATTTGGTGAAAGAGGAGTTTTCAACTTTGAATGCTCCTGAGAACAAAGAAAATGCTTCGACCGATACCAAATCTAAATGTTGCTACGGACAAGCAACATACGAATATTTTTAAAATGAAAAAACTTATCATTTTACTTGCGTTTGTTATGGTAGTAGGAGTAGCTTCTTGTTCTAAGAAAATACCAGAAGGAGACATCAAAGATTTTGTAGAAAAATTGTCTTATGAGATGGCATATGATTTTGTCCAACAGGCTCAAAGTAATACAACAGTAAAGCACTTTGAAAATGGAAAAGAAGATGGACATCTAATTATGGATATCACTATCGACAAAGAGAATACAAGTTATTATTATAGTGAAAGTCAAGTTGATGGCTATTTCTATGGAACGAAAGAGGGACAATATAGCTTCCATTCACAAAAAACACTTTGTTATATGGAAGATGAAACAGAGGTATTTGCTTATCAAATTACTGATGGTATGCCAGATACAATTCAGTATAGTCCGGAAGATGTCTTATTATCTATTCGTAATTTCTTTTATACAGAATTAGAGGCTGGTATATATCGTGGTGGATTTTATTATAGCGATTATGTTCGATTGAATTGCGCACAATTTTATGAACTTTTCTCTTTGAATGAAGCCAAAGATGAATTAACCTATAGTATTAACACAGTAACTAAGGATAAAGACAATACGGATATTTTAAATATGCATAGCTTTACGATAAATGCATATGGGATGCTGATTCGATTATCTTCAGTAGCCAAAAATAATTCTAAAGGACTTAAAATGGAAACTACAACTACAATTACATACAATACAGATTTTGAGAAAGTATTTATATTATAAAAAGAAAGGAGTATATGGTATAGGTCAATATACTATAAGGATATAACAAATGAAGAAACTATTATTATTTATACTAAGTTTGTTTATGTGCTTGTCCTTGGTTGCTTGTAAAGGAAATACTGATACTCCAGATGTACCTGATGTACCTGGAGATACTGATGATTCCGATAAACCTAATTATCCATCAACAGATGATCCCGAAACAACGGAAAATGTTGGATTCATTATTCACTTTAATTTAAGATCAACAACAAGTAGTGGAGCTTACAAGTATAATCTTTGGATATGGGTTAAGGATGCTGAAGGTGCCGATTACCAATTTAATGGTGAAGATGACTTTGGCGTTTATGCTAAATATAAATTCGAAGAAGTTAATGCTGATGCCTTCGCAAAGGGCATAGGCTTTATTGTTAAAGAAAATAAGGTTTGGGCAGATAGTCCTTCAAAAGATTATGAGCAAGATAGATTTTTGGATTTCAGTACAATGGACAAGGATAAATATGGCTATTACCATGCATATCTAATGACAGGTGATGCAAATATATATTCTAATGAAAAATTAGAAGTTAATGATGCTGTTATGCATTTCAGTATGTCTTACAATGAAACAACAGATGTTATTACAATTTGGTTCCAAACCAATCATGATTTTTCTGAATTTAGCATTAAGGTAGGAGATAAAGTATTAGTTTCTAATGAAACGGTAGATGATGATGTTAATGTTGCTTCTAAATCTAAGAAGAGAGTTATTTACAATCTTCCTGAATTTCCGGATTTAAAGCAAGAATATACATTGAAGGTTAAATTTGCTGAGACAGGAAACGAAATCACAAAAGAGGTAAACAAGACATCTCTTTACAACACAAAAGCATTTAATGAAATTTATGCATATGATGGCACTTTAGGAGCAATCTATGAAGCAGAAAAAACAACCTTCAAAGTTTGGTCTCCGTTCTCTACAGCAATTAAAGTGCGCATTTACGAAAATGGTACACCTACTTCAGTAGATAGTACTAAAGGCAGTGATTTTTATGAAGAATATCCAATGCTAGAGGGTGAAAAAGGTGTTTGGTCTAAAGAGCTTGTTGGTGATTTTGAAGGCAAATACTATACATATGTTGTTACAAATTCAGAGCATACAAATGCCGAAATTGTTGACCCTTATGCAAAATCTGCTGGTATAAATGGTCTTAGAGGTATGATTGTTGACTTTGCTAAAACAAACCCAGAAGGATGGGAGGATATCTCTGTTCACAATTATGAATCAAGACAATTAACAGTTTATGAAACACATATTGCAGATTTAACAAGTAGTGAAACTTGGGGTGGTACTGCAGCAAATGCGAAAAAATATGCTGGTTTCTACGAAACAGGTACTACATATACTGAAGGGTCAATTACTGTTAAAACTGGATTTGATCATATCAAAGAATTAGGAGTAAATGCCGTTCAAATTTTACCTATATTCGATCAAGCAAATAATGAAGTGAATGTTGAATTTAATTGGGGATATAATCCGTTAAATTATAATGTTATTGAAGGTGCTTATTCTTCTAACCCTTATGATGGTTATGAAAGAATCAAAGAATTTAAAAATTTAGTTAAAGCTTATAATGAAGCTGGAATTAATATTATTATGGATGTTGTTTATAACCATGTCAATGGATTAGAAGGTAGTAACTTCGATGTATTAATGCCAGGATATTACTTTAGATATACTTCGGGAGTAGCTTCTAACGGCTCTGGCTGTGGAAATGAAACAGCTTCTGAAATGTATATGTTTAGAAAGTTTATGAAGGATTCAACAGAATTCTTAGCAAGCGAATATAAGCTTGGTGGATTCCGTTTTGACCTTATGGGCGTTCACGATGTTGAAACAATGAATCAACTTGCAAAGAATTTACATGATAATGTAAACGAGGCAATTACAATTTATGGTGAGCCTTGGGCAGGTGGAACAATTGGATTACTTGGTGCTGATCCAGCAAATCAAAGTAACATGAACAAATTTGATGGGTATGGCTGCTTCAATGATAAGATGCGTGATGCATTAATCAAAGGCGGTTTATCCGGAGTTGATGAAAAAGGATGGATCACTGATAATAATTCAGTAAATGTTATGGATGTTTCAGCCATTGCTAATGGACTTATAGGTAAAATTCTAGAGCTTGGAACATTCGATGCAAATAAATGTGTAAATTATGTAACTTGTCATGATAATTATACTTTATATGATCGAATTAAAGCCGCAGGAATAACCGATGAAGCAACAATAAAGAAGATGGCAATGCTTGCTAACTCAGTTGTTTTCTGCTCACAAGGTATAACCTTTATGCTTGCAGGTGAAGAGTTCTTAAGAACAAAGGGTGGAAATGATAATTCTTATGATGCATCATATGATGTTAATAAATTGGATTATTCATTAAAGATTAAGCACTTAGATATGTTTAACAACTATCAAAAGCTTATTGCCTTAAAGCAAAACAAAGAATTATTTGGTAAACCAAATGAATCATTAACCAACATCTTAATTCAATATAATGCCGATGCAAGTCTAATTTATTTTGATTTAACAGACAGTGTAAACCATAGAGAATATCGTATTATTCTTAGTAATGGTGTTAGTGGTGATAAAGTTGTTAATCTAGAAGGATATACACTTTATTTAGATACACTAAACAAAACAAATTTAAATTTAACATCTCAAACAACAATTGAAGATTATCAAACAATTATTGCATTTAAGAGTGTTGAATAAATAGAATCATTTTAGTGATTCAAAAAAATTAGTCTTTTTAATAAAATAGGAGGAAAAAAAAGAAAATGAAAAAAGTATTAAAGGGCTTATTATTTGCTTTCGTAGGAGTTTTCGCACTTGTCTTTATGGCATCTTGTGGACAGGGACATGAACACAAAGCAAAAGAAACTTGGTCAAGAGATTCTGCTCAACATTGGCATGAATGTGAAGGCTGCGATGAAATGTTAGATATAGCCGTTCATGACTATGGTAATTGGGTAGTTGATGAAGAAGCAGACCATGTCAACAATAAAGATGGATCTAGACATAGAGATTGCAAAGTATGTGGATTTAGAATGAAGGAAGCTATTAAAGCAATGCCTGTATTCTATATAAGAGGTGGATTCATGGACAGTGAATGGGGTGCACCTGACAAGTTTAAATTAACTATTGACACTGATAAAGCTACAGCAACTATTGAAGGTATCGTATTTAAGGTTGGTGATGAGTGGAAGATTGCTACTGCTGACTGGAGTAATGAAGCAAACACTAGCAATCTTGATGAAGCTGCAAAACAATATTTTGAAGGCGATGGAAACATTAAGTGTAAAGTTGCTGGTACTTATACAATTACAGTAAGTGATTTATTAGGTTCTAAGACTATTTCAGTTGAAAAGACAGCTTAATGAATTTATGAGCTTATAGGAGCTATTCCTATAGGCTCATTTTTATTTTTTAGCAGTCAAATTGAATATTTTACTTGCAATTATAAGATAAATAAAGTAAAATAAAAAAGGACTAAAAAATTAAGCTCATTTTATAGGACTATAGCCAAGCGGTAAGGCAAGGGACTTTGACTCCCTCATGCGCTAGTTCGAATCTAGCTAGTCCTGCCATTTCATAGCTATTCAAGAGGATTTATATGGAATCCTCTTTTGTTTTGCCAAATTAAAGTCTGAATTATAGATTTTTGACTTCATTCGCATTAAAACTATGCTATAATATAGTCAATGATAGTTGAGAGGTGTTTTTTGGCGCTCAATTATAGAGACAAATTTTATTTTGTTCCTCGCAATGAAATTGAAAATTTTATTATATTAGTACCATAGATAATCTTATCGTAGCTGTTATAAAAACAGTAGTAAAAGCTTGGAATTCAAAAATTGACTTATTATGGAATTTATCTCTCGAAAATTTGTATAACGAACTTCAAGGTGAGATTTCCAATTTAATTATGAAGGGTGCTTACGGATAGTATTAAGTTACTAAACAATTTGGATAAAGAACAATCGGATACTCTTGCCAAGCGCATAGTCAACAGTGACTTTACAATTTTTAACGAATATAGAACAATGTAAGGAGTAAATATGTCAGGGTATAAAAAAAGCATTTTATCGATTTTGGCCGGTATGGCGATTGCGCTTGGCGGAATTGTTTTTCTGGGAATCAAGTCTGTCGGAACGCAAGTTTACTGGAATGTGATTGCGTCCTATGCGTTTAGTATCGGACTGATTCTCGTATTGGTGTTCGGATTGTGGCTGTTTACAGGTAAAATTGCTTATGCGATAGAAAGAAAATTTTCCGTTTGGGAATATTTGTTGATGTTCGTCGGCAATTTGTTCGGAGCGCTTGCCGTCGGATATTTGGCATTCGGCATTTTGAGAAACACCACTCTTTTTTCCATAAATGAAACAACGGTTCAATCCAAATTGGAAAATTTTCGTTTTTGGGATTTGTTTTTCAGTGGAATGTTTTGCGGAATGTTCGTATATGCGGCGGTCGAAAGTTATAAAATCAAAAAATTGGTTTTGGGAATCCGAATTCTTTTGGTCATTGGGTTGATCGGAACCTTTGTTTATCTGAAACTCAATCACTGTATCGCAAATATTTTTTATTTCGCTTTTGCGAATGCATGGAACGGAAAAGCGGTTCTTTTTATTTTTGTCAATACGCTTGCCAATTCGGTAGGGGCAATCCTTTTGAACGGGTTGAAATTATTGGTGTTGTTGATGATTCGCAAAAACGCAAAAAAATCCGTTAAGTAAAAGAAAGAGAAACTTCTTTCTGTGTTTAAATCTATACCCAATCAATTGGCTAAAGAAAATAAAAAAATTCAATTTTCAAAAATTAAAGCAAGCGGGAAAAATGAAGATTTTAAAAGAGCTTTGGAATGGCTTGAAGATGCCGGCATCATCAGTCGTTGTTATGCTCCCCGAAGTATTAACGCTGGGTGATAATTCAAGCGAGGCTTTGGCAGATGAATTAGACAAAAATTTAGAAGAGTGAGAATCAGAAAATGTTAAAAATGGAAATTGTAATGAGTAAAGAGAAATTGGAAAATGCCGGATATGATTTTGACAAATCCATTAAAATCATTTGTAATGGTTTAAAGGAAGCTGGATTTATTGAAGATTTAAATGAAGAAGGCCACATTATTTATCGTGGGACAAATTCAGATAAGGATTTTGCATATTTCGGATTAATATGGGAAAAATTGCTGGAACAACAATGGTTTAAAAATGCTTGTGAAGAATGGTATCTTTTAAATGATTCCAAATCAAAAAATGGAGAATTTTTAATTGCAGGTGATTTTATTGAAGATGCCAAAAAGCACGGAGAGTGGTAATAAAATATGGCAACTCGAGAGCGCCAATAAACTGATAAAATAGCTTTGAATTTCGATTTGTTTCAAAACGAATTAAAAGCTCATGGATTTGAGAATCCTGTTAAAGCCTATATTAAACAGGTTTTCATAAAAAAGTAAATTTACCATTGTAATATTTTTAATTTTAGCATATAATAAGAATGTAGGTAGAAATACCACATAAAATCTCGGTGATTCGCTACC
>CANQBD010000003.1 GCA_947589245.1 uncultured Anaeroplasmataceae bacterium | reverse complement strand
TACTCAAATTGTATCAAAAAGGTGCCTTTTAAAGCAAAAAGAAGCCGTTAGAAACTTTTTAGTTTCTTAACAGCCCCCTTTTTTTTAATTCTGCATATCATATAGTTATTGTTTTTGATCAACCTGAAATACTAAAAAATCATTAGAGGTTGTATTTGGAAATAGATTATGACTAGATGAAATCATCTGTTTTTTGGGAAAAACTCAATCTATCTAGTATGTGAAGAATAAGGTAATTATGACTAGATGTTTTGTGAATATTAATCATAAGTAGAGCGTCGCTTTTGGAGTTATCTTCAGTATGGTTTGAAACTATCTATATCGAATTTTATTCGGTTTTCATATATTGATAGAAGTAGAAAATCATTTCAAATTGAATTAAATCAGTCTATTTTGATGGACAACTTTTTGGACAACATTTTATAATTTTATTGTTATTTATCAAGTACCTTTACACAATAAATTGAAACAACCCGCATTTATCTTAGAAGAACTTCGACCGAACAAAGAGAAATAGTAGATAAAATTGTTGTTTGGTAGAATCAAGTGTAATTTTTATCACTACAAATTAAAAATCGACGTCAATATGAGAAAAAATCTCAATTAAACGTTGATTTTTTCTTTTTATTGGCATATAATATAAATGAAAGGTAAAGGTGGTATTATGTTGTTACAATTTAATTTTAAGAATTATAAATCATTTAGAGATGATACAACTCTAGATATGACTGCAACAAAAATAAGTGAATATGATAAGCACATTATTAAATCAGGTGGAGAACAAGTATTACCTATTGCTGCGATATTTGGTGCAAATGCTTCAGGAAAATCTAATGTAATAGAAGCATTTAGATATATGCATGAATATGTTATGAACTCTTTGAATTATGGTGGAGATACATCTAAAAAAGAAAAAGATGGATTTGTTAGACCAACTCCTTTTCTTTTTGATAATCACGCGAAAGACGCTGAATCTGTTTTTGAAATTTATTTTATAGATTCTTCTGATTCAAAAGAGAAAACATACAATTATGGATTTTCTATTGATATAAATGGAGTTGTAGAAGAATGGTTGAATGTGAAATCAAAAACCGCTAAGGAAGCATCTAGAATATTTTATAGAAATAGAAAAACAGATGAACTTGATTTAACTGGCTTCACAAATAAGGTTAAAGATAATTTAATGATTGCTTTAGAAAAAGAAACTCTTTTAGTTTCTCTAGGTGCGAAACTTAAGGTTGAAAAATTAAAATTTGTTAGAGATTGGTTTATGAACAATGAATTTGCCAATTTTGGTCAACCAGTTGAGAATTTCTTTTTGTCACAGTTGATACCCGAAGATTTTGCAACAGACGAAAAGGTTAGAAAAAAAGTTTTAAAATATTTATCTTCTTTTGATGAGTCTATTATTGGTTTCAAAGTTGAGACAATAAAAGGAGAAAAAGAAGAAGACAATCAATTTAAAATATTTGCAGTTCACCAAATGGTAGATGGAAATGGTGTAGCATCTATTCCTTTTCAGTATGAATCAGCAGGTACTTTAAAAATGTTTGCACTTTATCCTTGGGTGGAAGAAGTATTATCTATTGGCGGAATTTTAGTTGTTGATGAACTTAATGCAAAGCTTCATCCACTACTCGTAAGAGTATTTACTCAAACTTTTTTGAATAAAGAATTGAACCCTAATAATGCTCAGCTAATATTCACTACACACGATTCATGGCAGTTAAATGCAAATCTTTTAAGAAGAGATGAAATATGGTTTACTGAAAAGCAACCTAATGGAATCTCTCAGCTATATTCATTAGCTGACTTTGTTGATGAAGATGGTGTAAAGATTAGAAAAGACGAAAATTATGAAAAGAATTACTTATTAGGTAAATATGGAGCTATTCCAACCATAAAATATTTTGATTTGTTTAAGGAGTAGTAGTTTATGAGTAAAGGGAGTAGAAACGGACAAAGACTATCTAGAAGTGAAAGAACTAATCGAAGAAACCCTGAACTGGGATATTATTTAATAGTTACTGATACAGAAGGTACAGAAAGAGTATACTTTAATGGTTTAAGAGATTCTATTAAACCTCAAATAGGGGACAAGCTTATTATTAAGGTTGTTGAAACAAAAAATAGAAATCTCATTAAAGAAGCAAAAGATTTCTTATCTGAATTACCACAATATGCTGAACCTTGGATTGTATTTGACAGAGATAAAGTCAAAAACTTTGATAGCATTATCGAAAATGCTTTGAATTCCAATATTGGTGTTGCATGGTCAAATCCTTGTATTGAAATTTGGTTTTATGCATACTTTGGTAAAATGCCAAATTATCAAAATTCTACGATTTGTTGCAGAGAGTTTGCGAATGAATTTCAAAAGAGATTTAATCAAGAATACAATAAGACAGATGAAAGATTATATCTTAAACTCATCTCAAAAGGTGATGAAGAAGAAGCAATTCAGATTGCTGAAAGAAAACTTAAAGAACATATCAATAGTGACAAAATTAATCCATCTAAAATGGTTCCTGCAACTACGGTTCATCAGTTGATAGGTGAGATTAAAAGAAAATCGAGGATTTAATTTATAAAAAGGGAGGTAATTCAAATGGGAATATCTAGCAAGAAAGAGAAATTTCAATCTGATACAATATTAAGAAATTTCACATCTAAAAAAGATATTGCTAAAGATGATATTATTTTAAAAGAGTTAAATAATGCTATTGGATCCCCTGAAATTCAAAACATAGGACTGAGTGGTAATTTTGGCAGTGGGAAGAGTAGCATAGTAGATTCATATATTTTATCATATACTGCTGAAAACACTGTTAAAATATCATTTGCAGATATTATTGAAAAACAAAAAGAAAAAGAGAAAGAATATGATAGTAAAACATTTGAAAATGATCTTCTAACTAAATTAAAGTATAGTAAGAAGGAAAGGTTTTCTAGTAATGTATTTTTTGCTTTTTGCATAACGTATATTTTATGTTTATCGTTGGCCTTATTTTTTTCTCCTGTTCACTCTCTTTTGATATCGTTATTTTCAAATGAATTCAAAGAGAAATATAGATTAGTATGTTATTGGTTTCTTTTTTTGTCATACATTCCAGCATTAATCTATCCTGTTTATTATATGGCAACTCGTATTAAATTAAATACTTTTCGTATTTTTGGTGCAGAAGCAAACATATCATTTCAAGATAATGTAAATGTGTTTTCTAATATAGAAGCAATTGTTAATGTTATTAGAAAAAAGCAAATAAAAACTATTTTTTGGGAAGATATAGATAGGTGCAAAGATGCAAGTATGTTTAATAAACTGAGAAACTTGAATTTAACTTTGAATGGATATTTATCATATAAGGTAACATTCATTTATGTTATAACAGATGATATATTTATTGATTCTTTAACCAAAACAAAATTTTTAGATATAGATATTCCGTGTAATCCTATTTTAAGCGCAAATGGTTCAATAGACCAATTATGTGCGTTGTTTTATGAAAAAGATAATCCCAATTCTGTTTCTATAGATCTTTTACGACTTGTTTCAACTTTCATTTATGATATGAGAATTGTCAATGACATTTATAATCATTATCAATTATTTCTTCGTGGTAAAGCCTATGAAAAAATGAAAAATATGGATAGAATTAATGATAGAATTTTTGCTTTTATGATTTTCAAAATATTATATCCTTTAGAGTATTCGAAAATTCAAACAGGTACTTCAATCCTTGATCGTTTTTTTGATAGTTTTGAAAAAGAGAAAAACAAAAATTATGATTTGAATAATTTGACGACAAGCATGCAAAACAAAATAATATCAGAGTTATATTTGCTGAAAAATAAAATATTAGATGATTATAATGGAACAGAAAAAAAATACAAAGATATTACTGTTGCACGTTATAATTCTGGAGAAAACTATCCGAATGGATTTCCAAGATTAAGTCTAAATAATTGTGAATATTTTTTAGATTTTAGTGTGCCAGTAGATAAAAAATACGCTGAATTAGAAAATCAAATAGTAGAAAAATATACTTCCACATGTAAATTCAATACAACAGTATCAGACTATATTATGAAGTATAACTCAAATCTTGTTAAAAATTTTTTTAACTCAAAAGTTAGTTCTGATTTGAAGGATTACAATCTTGATTGTATAAAGTTACTTTTAGAAAATGATTTTATTAAGCAAGATTTTCAATACTTTTATTATTCAGGTAATGGTGAATATATTAATCCAGAAGATTTAGAATTTATAAATAAAGTAAAGAATAATGAACCACTTGATGCTTTAAAAGAATATAAATGCAAATCAGTAGAAAGAGTGCTTTTAGAACTCGAGCCTGTAGAAAAATTAGCTAGAAGTAAGGTATACAACTATTCCCTTACAGAACATATTTTTACTTCTAAGAAACTAAAAAACTATACTAATGCAATGGAATTAAATGATACAGATTTAGAGTTCTTATCATATTTATTTGAGAATAGTGTTTCAGGTGGGAAATTCTTAGAAATATTGTTTGATTTAAGAACAGATGCATTTGAGAAATATTCTATTTATTTGAATAAAGTACCATCATTTTTCCCTTTTATTTATTCAAATGTTGGAAAGGAAAGATTGTTGAGGGAAAAACAAGTCTTTTCTTCTTTGTTAAAAATAAAAGAAATAGTTTTATTTATTTATGATAAAGAAAAAGAAGAGGGATTGTTTGGCTTGTTACTTAAAGACTATAGATATAATTTAACTCAATTTGAAGAAGAGGAAGAATTCCTAAAGTTTATTATTAGTAATAATTTATATGTGGTTGATAAAAATACATATCCAATTATATTCTCAAAATATTATAAAGCAAATGACAATTATTTAGAGTATTTATCCCTTCAAAATACGCCTTTATCTAAAGAAATATTAAATAATAGTTCATTTTATGATTTTTATTTCGATAATTGCAAGCAAGAAAAGTTTGAATATATTCAAAAATATATATTGAGAAGAACAGAAGAAAAACGTAATTTGTTTTTAAAAAATTGCGATTACATAATCACAGATATAGTAAATTTATTTGATGTATATCCTTATAATAGCCATACAAAACTTTATAATATTTTTGCAGAAAATAAGAAAATATATCAAAATGTGCATAATATGTTTCAGCTTGTCAATAAAGGTATTAATTACAATGCATATAATCTTAAAGAAACACTATTAGATAAAGATTTAAATTATACACCTTATGACTTTGAATTCATTCTTAAATATGATTTAAATGCATTAGATAAATTAAGCTTAAGTGAATTTAAAAGAATGGAAGAAGCAAACAATTTTAATTTATATAAAAAAACATATCTTAAACATATTATCTCAAATGAAATTATGTCTTTGCCTGAAAAATATGAATTAATAATTAGAAATGATTTGTTTGCCAAAGAATTTATTGATGATGGCGTTCAGAAATTTATCTTCGATTCTTTGGAAAAAGAATCAATTAAAACAGAAAATGATACTATCATTTCCATAAAAAACAATAACGCAAATTTTATTATGATTGAATATTTAATTTTAAAAGATTTAATTAAATGCAATAATTTTACAAAGAGAGCTCGATTCTTTAAAATAAAATTACAAAATAAACTTTTAAAAGTACTTGTATCATAATTATGTGAACTTAATCCAAGTGAAAATTGTATAGTTGAATTTCTTCAAAAAATATTATTTGCACAAGAAAAGGATGTGAAAAAATATGAGTAATTGTATATATGTTAATTTAAAGTGGTTGCAAAAATGTGATGAACTTAAAGACGATATAGAAGAAGCAAAAGATTTATGGGAAGTAAATCAAGCACTAACTGCCATCGACAATAATAATTTTAATCTTTCTTATATTCAAAACCTTATTTATAGAATGGAACAAAAGTATGATAAAGAAATTCATGAATTAGAATCTATGGCAGCTAGATTATCTTCTAATTGTATCAACAATTCATATAGCAGACCTTATAGTCCAATAGATCAACTATATCAAGCATTACTAAGAATTAGATTTGCTATTTGCTTTAAGATATGCAAAAAGAAATGTTTTATAAAATGCATTGAAGAATTTATGGATGTGAATCGTTATAAGTAGTTGCATGTTTTTTTATCAGAAGATTTTATAGATATACAGAATAAAACTTTCAAACACACGTTGAGGTAATCACATTACTAGAACTAAGAAAATAAAAAAGAAACCTAAAAATACACCTGAATATCAAGATATTTTTAGGTTTTTTCATTTGAAATAGAATCCTTTATTTTTCATCTGTACCTCGTGTTGACCACCCTCAAAAACAAATAGATAAAAGGCTTTAACCTCGTTCTACGGAATAGATAAAGACTAGATGGAACTTCTAGTATTTTGGGGAATACAAACGAACCTTGTATTACTAAAAAAACAAGATAGTATCTTTATTTGAGGAAAGTAATAAGCAACTTTAATTATAGTTTAATAAAAACCAATCAAAAATAAATTATAAAAAAGTTATTTTTTATTGCATATATGCAATTATTAGTATATAATATAGGTGTAAGAAGTAAAATAAAAAAACAAGGCTAGGTAGTTCTATCTAGAATTGTTTTTAAGGAATTTTAGAATAAACTACCCTTTTGCTTGGCGGCGTCGGGTAGTTTTTTTCTTTTTGTTTGATTTTTTCTTTTTAGAAGAAAGAATCAAATACTGAAGCTTAATTTCTCTTTTAATAGAAATCCATTCTATAATGGCTGCTATAAAATTCAAAATTGCAACAACAATAGTAAAGATCAAACTCATCCTATCCTCACCTCATTTCTTGTTGTGCAATAAAACTGTCACAAACAATTTGCACGATTTAGATAGAATGCTCCTAGCCTTGCCCAAGGCATAACCTTGTAGTCTTTCGACCAATTTTTATTATACATATTTCGACTAATTTTACAAGTCCACTTTTTTAAATTTTTCCTTAATAAATTATTAAGGCTTTTTTATTTTCTATAGGTGCGTTTATATAAGAAATAGTCCAGTAGTATGAAGGAACTTAATTTTAGGTTCTATGATAAAATAAACAAATAAAAAGGAGAAAAAATGAAACTAAAAGAATTACTAGAATTATGGCTAAATAAATATGCCAAACTAACCTTAAAGGTAATAAGCTACACCAGATATCAAGACCTTATTCATATTCACATCAATCCAATACTAGGTGAGTATAATATTCAAGATATCACACCAACTACTCTGCAAGACTTTGTTTTACAAAAATTAAAAAATGGCAATACCATTACGCATCACCCTCTAGCAAAACAACCACCAATTAAAAACTGGTGGCTTTTACTATATTAAAAAAAGACCACCTATTAATTTAATACGTGGCAAAATTTAAGATTTTATGGTCTTATTTTATCATTTTTCATTGTTTTTTACAATGGTTAAAGAAGATAAGAACATATTTCACCTCCAAAAAGGCCCTAAATTAAATTAATAGATGGTCTTTTTAGGGGGAGTGATAATATGCTATCTGAAGAAAATAATTTTCTAAAAGAAAATAATGAAATATTATCTATTCTCTTAATAGATAGAACCTCAAATAAGAATATAAAATGGTGTTCTGATAACTATGAACTCAAAGGATTATTTTTTGATGATGATATTACTCCATATAACATTATAGGAAGAAACTCTTTTATTATAAAACCTAGAAGCCAAAAAACAAAGAAAGAACAACAAAAAAGAAGTAAAAATTCAGCAGAAGTTTTCACATCATCTTGGATATGTAATTGTCAGAACAATTTGATTGATACAGAGTGGTTTCAATATAAAAATGTCTTTAATGTTGAAACAATTAATGCATGGTATAGTACTCCAAAAGTCCTTTTTAAAAATGATAAGACTTGGGAGGATTATATCAAAGATACGAGACTAGAAATCACATGTGGAGAAGCTCCTTATCTTGTTAGTAGATATGACACGGTTACTGGCAAAACAATAGATATAAAAGAACGAATTGGACTTTTAGATAGGAAATCCGTATTTGGAATTTAACACCTCAAAATTTAGGATTAAATTGAATTTTGATTAAATTTATTTACTGCCAATGAATATTTAAAATCGGAAAGTGTAGTGAAAATGAGTATGAACATGAATGATGTTAGAGAATGTATTATTAATCATTATCCATATGGTATTAGAATCAATTCACCAATAGAATTAATTAGATTAAAAAGTTTTTTTACTATTGATTATAATTATGATCTTAATATTACTCAAGAAGATATGAATAAATATCTTAGAGATAATGCAATTGTTTTTTGTGACAAGGCCTATTTTTTAAATGAAGAATTAATAACATGCTTAAAGTCTCTCTTTGATGATTGTAAACTTAAAGGGTGTTATATTATATATTATTCATGTTTATATGATAAAATTTCAAATTTTAATGATATCATTTTGTCTGTTGAAATGTTGCAAAGTGTGTTAGAGACTGAATTTTCAAATTTTATATATAAGAAAAATTATTTTTTATTATCTAATGCAGTTACTAAAGAATTTGATGGACTTTATATGGATGTTAAAAGAGTTTGGGGTGATACTATATTAAGATCTGTTTCCGAATTAGCGAGGTTATTAGAATATATTCCAGAACAAAAAATAAAGTATATCCTAAGTAATTCTAACGATTTTGTATGGAATTCCAGCGAAGTTTATGCATTAGCTTCTAAATTTATTTATGATGATAATGATTCATTGTATATTTCAGAGTTTGCTAAGACTATGTGTGATAGAAATGGTTGCTTCAATTTTAATGATTTGAACCTTGAATCTATAAATGAAAAAAATTTTGAAATGTCATATTCTGCGATTTTTACATGCATTATGGAGACTATCTTAGTTGATTATGACAGGGTAGATAAGGTTATTAGAAGAAAAGGTGAGTGCATAAATCAACACGATTTAATTGTAGATTATTGCTCGCATAAAAAGATTTGTTCCATTTCAGAATTGGTTAAATATCAAATGAGTATGACAGGAACAACAAGAATGAACATTATTATAGATGCTGCTAGCTCAATCATGATTAGAATTAATGAAGAACAATTTATATCATTAAATGCTGTTTCTTTCAAAGTTTACGAAATTGATGAAATTATTAGTAAATTTTTTAAAGAAAAATCAATAGGTATAAAAGAAATTATTTCTTTCGCAGCTTTTCCTGAATGTGGTGTTACATGGAATTATTATGTATTAGAAAGTTATTTAAAACATTTTAGTTTAATGTATAAGTATTGTACAAATTTGTCTAATTCAGGTAATGCTGGGGCTATTGTCAGAAGAAATCAAAATTTTGATTATTTTGATATTTTAGTAGATGCTGTTTCCAAATCAAAATGTAATTTAGAAAAAGATGAAATTTATTCTCTTTTGGTTGAAAAAGGTTACTTGCTAAAAAAATATTATAAGAGAATTGATTTTTTAATAGATGTCATAAAAAAAGGCATATCATCATAGAAGGAGTTTTTAATTATGTATTCATATACGTACGACGAGTATACTGGTGGAATTTTACTTAATTCTAGTCCTACTCTTTTTTCAAAAGAGCCTAGACCGGTCTATGCATTTGAGTTGAAAATGCTAGGATTTGATAAAATTTGGAATTTTGAAGATCAAAATGACTTTCCTTATATGTGGGCTGAATCTTCTCAGTATATCTATAGAGGAAAAAATGTGGCAAAATTAAGAGGTGGAGATATATTTCATAAGCCTGAAATTATTCTTCAAGAAGATGAAAATGGTCATATTATTGAGCCAGAACCTAATGGTGGTTTTTTAAAACCAATTGATATAGAAGCAATGGTCAAAAAAAATCATAGTTTAATGAAAATAATAGAAGGTGCAACAGTTAAAAAAATTGTAAATATCTATGAAAAATATAATGATAAGCTTGATATATTTCATGTTGCATTTTCTGGCGGAAAAGATAGTGCTGTACTTTTGGATTTGGTTCGTAGGTCATTGCCTAAAAAAAGCTTCGTTGTAATTTTTGGTGATACTGGAATGGAATTTCCTGACACATATAAATTGGTCGAACAAACTAAGAAAATGTGTGAAATAGATGAAACACCATTTTATACATCTCATTGCCATATGGCTCCTGAGGAATCATGGAATATTTTCGGACCACCTGCTAGAGTTTTACGTTGGTGCTGCTCTGTTCATAAAAGTAC
The DNA here is from genome assembly GCA_947589245.1 of uncultured Anaeroplasmataceae bacterium. Lineage (GTDB taxonomy): Bacteria > Bacillota_I > Bacilli_A > Acholeplasmatales > Anaeroplasmataceae > Pelethenecus. The sequence goes on along the minus strand of CANQBD010000003.1, from coordinate 79,063 downwards.
ACCTCAGACTCTATTACTTAGAGAGATAACAGGTAAAAAAGATTATGTAGGCTTGGATTTTGTTGGTGTTAGAAAACATGAAAGTGTTGCTAGAAGTGATTATGAGTATGAAAATTTTGGTAAAAAGCAAAAAGGTCAATATAGTTTTAATGCAATTCTTGATTGGACTTCTGCTGAAATATGGTTATATATGTTTGACCATGGACTTCCAATTAACGAAGGATATAAAAAAGGAAATTCAAGAGTAGGTTGTTTATTTTGCCCTATGAGTGGTGGAAAAAGTGATTATGTGGAATATCATTCGTATCCAGAGCAAATTGATAAATATATTTCAATGATAAAAAAATTAAATGGCAGGAATGAAGGCGATGATAAAGCCTTAGATTCATATATTTCAAACGGTGGTTGGAATGCTAGAAAAAATGGTAGAGATTTAAAAATTTTTAATAAAAGATATAGTGAAAAAATCAAGGATAGTTCTTTAGTGATTTCTATTAATCAACCTAACTCGAATTGGAAGGAATGGATAAAACCATTAAATAAAATTCCGTTTGAATATAAAATTTTAAAAAATGATAATGGATATGATGTTGTTTTGGATGCAGATACCCCAAAAAAATATCCTTCAGATATAAAAAGATTTAAGCAATTATTTCATAAGGCGGCATATTGTGTAGGATGCAAAGTTTGTGAAACAAATTGTAGATATGGAGCCATTTCATTTATTAATGGTATAAAAATTGACAAATGTATCCATTGCCAACAATGTTATGAAATTGATGATGGATGTTTGCTATATCATTCTTTAAGAACGTCATTAGGAGGGAATGTTAGAATGAAAAATGGTAGTATAAACTCTTTTGCTAGTCACGCCCCAAAATTAGAATGGGTTAGAGATTTCTTTGAACAGGGCAATGATTTCTGGGAATTGCCTACTTTAGGGCCTAACCAAATTAACATGTTTAAACGATTTTTACGTGATAGTGGCTTAATTGATGAAAAAAATTGTACAACAAAATTATTTGATATAGTTAATTTGATTGGGTGGGAAAGTAATTCTGCCTGGGGATTGATTTTATCTAATTTAGCATATAATCCTCAGATCAACTGGTACATTGAAAATCTAGATATAGGTTTATATTATACTCGTGAGAATGTTATTGATTTACTTATGGCTTCAGAGGTAAGCAAGAATGACTCTGCTGCAATTGTTGGTGCCTATAAAAGATTAACTGAATTACCTTTAGGATATTCTTTAAATTTCGGATGTGCCATTGAAGAAAAAAAACAAATTAATTCTATTTCTAGGACAAAGTGTTTAGTAAATGATGGTCGTGTTATTCTTTTCAGCTTGTTAAAATTTGTTGAAAAGTGTAATAATTACAAAGAGTTTACATTAAGTTGGTTAATGAATGAAAATATTGACAGAGATGGTGTTAGTCCATCTCAAATTTTCGGTTTATCATTTGAAGAGATGAAATCATATTTATTAGGATTAACTACAAAGTATCCTAAATATATTAATGCAACATTTACGAATGATCTAGATAAGATAAGTATTTTTGATAAGAGTAGTAATGATGTTTTATCATTATTTGAGGAGGAATAACATGAACGAGATTGGTAAATATAGTCAATACTTTGATATTGATGATAATTATTTTCCCTGTATAGATGATTCAGCTATAGATGCTGGCGCACATTGGGATACTACATATCCTCATGAGGATTTTATAAATTTATTAAAAGATGTTGAAAGAATGCTTGGTGGTACAACAAAGCGTTCTGTATGGATTCATGGTGCATATGGTACAGGTAAATCACAATGTGCATACACCTTACGAAAAATTTTGGAAGTATCAGAAGAAGAATTAGACAAGTATTGGAATAAATATCCAGAATTACAAAATTACAATGATTTATTAACAAAAATAAAAGGTCATAAAGAACGTGGGATTCTTGTAGTAACAAGATATGCATCTGGTGATATTTTAAATATGAAAGAGTTTTTTAGATGCATTCAGGAAAGTGTAAAAGATTCATTGGTTGCGAATAAATGTAATTATTTAGGTGAATCTACTTTGAAAGATGCAGTTATTTCTTGGATTGATCAACCAGGGCATGAAGAAATGTTAAATATCTTGTTAAAACAATCAGAGTGGAGTGCTGTATTCTCTCAAGCAAGTGCAGCTGAAATTAGAAATGCTTTAAAAAGATCAGATAAAATCAAAGAATTAATGAACAATATATTTAAACTTGCCCAAAAAGAGGGTTTAACTGGTATGACTATTGATTCTGATATTTTGAAAAATTGGTTACGAGATGTTATTGATAAAAATGATTTAAAAATCGTCTTTATTTGGGATGAATTTAGTGATTTTTTTAAAAACAATAAAAATTCATTAGGAGAATTTCAAAAAATCATAGCTTTATGTGAAGATTCATCTTTCTTTTTTATTCCTATAACTCATCAGACTAATTCTATTATTAGTTCTGAAGACCAATCTTGGTCAATTGTACAGCAACGTTTTAATTTTACTGAAATTAAGTTGCCAGATAATATAGCTTTCAATTTAATTGGAGATGCATTTAAAGTAAAGCCTGCTGCATTGGATACATGGAATATGTGTGCTGATGATTTGAACTCAGCTCTTCAAACATCTAGATTGGCAGTTATGAAGGAAACTAAAATTAGTAAAGAAGAAGTAATTAAAAATATTATGCCTTTGCATCCTATGACTGCTATGGTTCTTAAATATATTTCATCTGCATTTAAGGCCAACCAAAGAAGTATGTTTGATTTTATTAAGACTAGTGATACAGAAAAAGTGAAAGCTTTTCAATGGTTTATCGAAAACTATGGTCCAGCAGATGATTATCCATTATTAACAATTGATATGTTATGGAGTTTTTTCTATGAGCATGGGCGCGATAATTTAGCAACTGACTTTCAAATGATCTTAGATACTTATCAGCAACATAGAAATATACGTTCTGATGAACAGCGGGTATTAAAGACTATTTTAATTATGCAAGCCATTGATAAAAGAATGGGTGGTATGATTTCGTTACTTAAGCCAACAGAGAAAAATATTAGCTATGCATTTGAAGGAATATCAAGCGGACTTGATGTTTCTTGTAAAAATATTGCAAAAAAACTTAAAGAAGACGGCATTTTAGTGTTAAATCCTATTGGTAATAATGAGTATGCATATGGTGCAGCAGTTTTGGCAGGCGATCAATCAAGAATCGAGGAATATAAAAAGACGATTCGTTCTAATTGTAATACTGCTCAACTTGTTGATGAAGGTGGTTTGTCGAGTGTTCTTAATATGTCTCCTGCGCTAAAACTAAGATTTGGAATTAATAGTGGCGAATTAGTTACTGTAACAACTAGTGATTTTACGCGTAAAATAAATGAGTTAAAAAACAATGTTAATTCACAAAGATTTATAGCTGTTCTAGCATTCGCTAAAAATGAATCTGAAGCTTTATCTTTGAACGAAATGATAAAGGCTGCCTGTAAGAATATTGACTATAAGGATATTACATTTATTTCGGCTCTTAATTCACCATTATCAGAAGATTTGTTTAATCAGTATGTTGAATTTGAGGCAATGGCTCAATATTATACAGGTAACAACAATACCTCAGCAAAAGAAAATCAAAATAGGGCAAGAACAATTTTAGCTACAAATTGGAAAAATTCTATTTATCAAGGGTCTTTTGTAATTTATAGCTATACCTGTCAAGAAGGAGAAAGATATGTTGGTGGAAATAGTGTATGTCAAGCTCTTCAAACTATTGTAAAACACAAATACCCATATTGCTTTGAGTTTAATCGAGGAGTTAGTGAAAATGCATTAAAACCTACTCAAATTAAAGCGTCTGCAAAATGTGGTATTATTCGATCAACAAGTGGGGCGGTTGTTAACCAAGAAAAAGCGATTTTATCTAGCGTTTGGAAAATGGATGATTATTATAAAAATGATTCTACAAAAATGCTTGATATATCAATTATTAAAAATGATTTAGATCAATTAATTTCAAATTCATTTATAGAAGACGGACAAATTTCTATGGCTAAAATAATAAATTATTTATCTGAAAATTATGGTTTTGTACCATGTAACTTATATTCTTTATTGTTAGGTTTTTTATTGAAAGAATACTCAATAAATCCATATAGATTTGCAGATTTTGAAGGTTCTCATGAAGAAATGACTACTGATAAATTGTCGGAAATGATTTCAAACGCTCTTTTAAATAAATCGATTGATACATTTATAGTCCGTATGACACCCGAGGAAAAAGCATTTTATGAGCTTTCTATAAAAGCATGGGGAATTTCACAAGATGCTTGCAATAGTGTTAAACAAGCAATGATTAGTATACAAAATAAGATGCTTTCGTTAGGACAACCTATTTGGTGTTTAGAAGAAGTTTGCGATGGAAATACTTTTGATTATTTAAATAAATATATTGAGATATTGCAATCTAATTCTGAAGATAACGCCCATTCGCTCGCTTTATCTTTAGGACGAATATATTTAAATAGACCATCTATTGCTGATGAATTAAAAAATATTCTAACTATAGATCAATGTAAAAAAGCAATGTTAAGTTATATAAGTGCTTATAAAGACGGAATATTGTATCAGTTATCAAAAACTATAAATGCAACGGATATTATTCTTTCTGATATTAGTCATTTGTTTGAAGTTGAGCATTCAAATTTATGGAATAAATCTACTGGTAATGAACAATTAGATCATTTGATTACGGATTATACATTCATTATGTGCTCAAATGATATTCTTTATTCAAATGTTAGAACTAAGAAAGATGCTTTTGTTAAATGGAAAGAAAAAATTAAATTTTTAATGTGTTCTCACGAGACATTAATTGCTAAATACCCATCTGCAAAAGATACTTTTGATTTATTGCTAGATATAATTAATGATAAAGATATCTTGCCTGAAAAAATGGAAGTATATGTAAATAATTTAAAGGATTCTATTGAATTAATTAAAAATTATTTATTATCAGAGTCTTCTATTTTCTATGATATATATAAAGTCTACTTAGATGATATTCTTGTAGATGAAGTTATTCAGTTAAAGAAGCCTGCATTAATTAATATTTATGGAAAGAGTAGAATTGACTCTAATCTTATAGTTAAGAATGTTGCAGAAGAGTATAGAAAAGAACAATTGAAAAATCAAGTGGCCTTATTATGGAGACAAAAGACAAATACTAAAAATCCGGTTGAATGGTCGTATATTCACAAAACTCCAATCATGCTAATGATTCCAAATGAAGAATTTGATGAAGCTAGGAAGGCATTTGATGTTTTGAATCGTCCATATTCTAGTGACAAGGACATCAAAGATACTTCAGATTATTTGAATAATACTATGATATTTGATTTTATAAACAATAAAGAATTAATTGATGTGAATTTTAAAAAACTACTTGGTAAGTACTGTAATATATTGAATGTGGATGATGTAAGAACAAAACTTTCCAATAAGCCAGTAGAACCATATTATTGGGATACTAATCCCGTTATTAGAGATGAGATTGTTAAGATGGCTAAAGCTGAATATGATGCTGGTGTAAGTGCTAAAATCGTTTCTGCTATTGAATCAATGAGTTATTTTGAAATTAAAGAGTATTTATTGAAATTGGTAAAAGAAAATATTGATTTTGGAGTTGAAATTATAAATAAGGGAGAGTGATTTTATGGCACTTAATCATATTAAGAAATATTTTGAATCGAAAACTTTCAAGCCTTATTTTGTGTCAGTTGGTGATAAAACTTATAATGATTTATTGGTCGAATTAAATCTTATGCAGGTTGATTTTATTAATTTAAGCGATTATTGTTTATATGAAGATAAATTTCCTGATATAGACAAGTTAAGAAATGATTTATTGACTGTTGATGTAGATTATAATTATGGAAATATAATCGTGTTGGGTCTGGGTGAATGGCTTGCTTTGATGGGCTCTAAAAAAACTTATGAAATTTTAAATCAGTTTAAGGATTTTAGAATTGGAACTGCACATGTATGTTTTCTTTTACGTTTTATTCATTCAGAGTTATTGATGATTGAAAAAAATGATATTAGATTTGATTATAGACGTTATTTCATTTCTGACGATTCAATCTCTAATTTGAGTATTTCGTTATGTGCAACAAAAATTAATGATAATGATTTGGTAGGAATTAAGAATTATTTAAAGTGTTTAGAAAAAGGTTTCTCTGGAGAAGTGGTCTTAAATTCTAATCATAAATTTTTAGATTCTTTATTACCGATTCATTTTATAAAAAATCATTATGATGCAATTAAGCGATTATGCTTTAATTTTTCGGTTTCAAAAGAATGCGGCTCTGATGATAATTGGGAATTTTTATTGTCTGAATTAAATACGGAAAAAAGTTTAGAAAATGTATTTTCAAAGTTTAATTTAAATTTTGATGAAAACTCTTTTTGTGATAAATTATTTGGTTCTGAAAATGTTAATTGGCTATATTATTTGTATTTAAAATTTTATTCAAGTAACATATCTAACAAATATGTTCAGTTTACTTTAAAATATAATGTATCTTTTGAAGAATATAGGCAAAGATTTTTATCATTTTTTATCGATGTTAATCATAAAGATGCTTACTATGAAGAATTATATTTAGATAGAAAAAAGATGATTAAGTATTTTTCTGAACCTGAAATTGCTGCATTTGTCAATTTAAATAAGGAAAATATTGAAGAATCTGTATATAGATTGACTGACTATTCTTTAGTAGAAAAACAGGAGATTATAACGTATATATCTTTATATGGAATTCCTAAATGTTTATCTTTTATATATAATGATTTATATTTATACCTTAAAAATTATAGTTTTGTTGGAAATGGCGATTATTATAAATTTCTTTCTTTATATTTTACTGAATATAAAAATTGCAAAATTTCTAATAAAATATCAACTGAAATGTTAGATATGGTCGATAAGGAATCTAAAAATCGCAATTATAATCGATTATCAACTAGAGATTCTATAGTTTTGAAATACAATAAAAAGGGTAATTTTTTGTGTTGGATTGATGCGTTAGGTGTTGAATATTTAAGTTATATTTATGAAAAAGCTAATAATAAGGGTTTAATGGTATCAATTAATGTTGGCAGATCTGAATTGCCAACAATTACAACAATTAATAAATCATTTTATAATGATTGGTCATTTGATAAACGTAAAGAAGAAAGATTAGATGATATTAAGCATAAGGATAAGGGCGGGTATTTTTATGGGCCTTCAAATTTATATCCAATTCATTTAGCTTCTGAACTTGAAGTGATTGACCATGTTATTAATGATGCTGCAGTAAATCTCGCATTAAGAAAATATGATAATTATATAATTGCTAGTGATCATGGATCTTCTAGATTGGCAGTAATTTATAAAAAAGAAGAAAAATATGATACTGATACACATGGGGAGCATTCAGGAAGATGTTGTAAAAGTTTTTCCGGGTATGATTTGCCCTTTGCCACCGAAGAAAATGGGTACATTGTTTTGGCTGATTATGGTCGTTTTAAAGGTAGTCGAGCTGCAAATGTTGAAGTTCATGGCGGAGCTTGCTTGGAGGAGGTATTAGTACCTATAATATCTTTATCATTAAAAGATTCATCAATAATAATTAAGATTGTTAATAATAACGTTAAAGTTGATTATAAGACTCCTGCTGAATTTGATATATATATTAATAAGAAAATTTCAGATGATCTTAATATTAAATATGAAAATACTATTTATAAGTCTACACTTATTGATGATAATCATTATAAGATTGTTATTGATGATATAAAGAAAGCAGGCGTATATATGTTAGATGCATATATCGGATCAAATTTAATGACTAGACTAGAATTGGTTACTAAGGGAAAAAGTGCTGCCATTAATGATGATTTTGACTTTTAAAAGGAGGGCAATATGCTAGAAGAAAAATTGAGAAGTTGCTTTGATGAAATGACTGTTTATAAGGATTTAAAGAAAAGTAATTTTTTTAATTCATTAAGTCTTCCATCTTTTATGAGAGATTGGATTTTAAAAAAATTTGAGGATGAAACTGGCTATTTTGATGTTGATGAAGTTGCTAGTTTTGTTCATACGTATTTACCTAAAAAAGAAGACTGGAATTTAATTAAAGATAAAATTGTTAAAGAAAATCAACATGTTAAATTTTTGGCTAAAATTTCTACGGATATAAATATTAAAACTGGTAAAGTATCTTTTTCACTTCCGGATTTTGGATTAGCTAACAAGTTTACTATTATTGAGGACGATGTATGGCAAAAATATAAAAAAGAGCTTATAAATGGTGAAATTTGGGGAATGGTAGAACTAGGATATTTATCTCCTGATGATTATGATTGGTCATTTGAATTTGATAAGAAAAAGACTCATGCTAAAGATGGTAAAAGTGGTAAAATATCTTTGTTATCTTTCAAATCATTTTGTCCTTATTTAATAGATTTAGAGTATTATAAGGAAGTTAGAAAAGAATTTACTATTGAAGAGTGGATTGATGTTCTTTTAGGGGCTGTTGATTATAATGCCACAGGTTATAAGAATGAGGAACAAAAGCTTACTATGTTATCAAGGCTTTTACCTTTTGTTGAAAAAAGATTAAATTTAATTGAATTAGCTCCAAAAGGGACTGGAAAGTCTTATTTGTTTGGCAGGGTAAGTAGGTATGGGTGGCTTTCTAGTGGAGGCGTTATGAGTAGAGCAAAAATGTTTTATGATCAAACACGTCACACAGAAGGTTTAATAGCTTCGAATGACTTTGTTACTTTAGATGAGGTTCAAACTATCTCTTTTTCAGATGTTGATGAGATGAGGGCTGCTTTAAAAGGATATTTAGAGTCCGGTATATATACTGTTGGTAATCACGAAGGACGCTCTGATGCCGGAATGATATTATGCGGTAATATAAGTAAAGATATTATGGATGCCGATGGTTACTCAAATATGTTCAAAGAATTGCCATCTGTTTTTCATGAATCTGCTTTGATTGAAAGATATCACGGATTCATAAAAGGTTGGAATATTCCTCGAATGAATGACGATCTTAAAGTTTGCGGATGGGCTTTAAATTCGGAATATTTTTGTTCTATATTACATGAATTACGTTCAGATTTGACTTATAGATCTATAGTTGATGAATTGATTGTAATTCCAAATGGTGCTGATACGCGTGATACAGAAGCAGTAAAGAGAATATGCACTGCATATTTAAAATTATTATTTCCTAATGTTAGAAATGCCAAAGATATTTCTGTTAGAGAATTTAAAAGATATTGCTTAGATAGAGCAAGAAAAATGAGAGACACAATAATATATCAATTAGGAATTTTGGACTCTGAATATAGAGGTAAAAATTTACCTATTTTCAGTATAAACGAGGAAATTTATGAATAATATTTGCTGTATATGTCAAAAAGAAAAATTGTCAAAAAATGAAATAGGTTTGACAAAAAAATTGATTAATGTAAAAACTAAAGATTATTATTGTATTAAATGTTTAGCAGACTATTTAGAAGTTACTGTTGAAGAGCTTAATGATAAAATCGAAGAATTTAAAGAAGAAGGGTGTACTTTATTTAAATGAAAAATGTAATTTATGCAGATAATGCAGCAACTACAAAACTTGATATTGAAGCATTTGAAGCTATGAAACCATATTTGTTAGAAGAATTTGGGAATGTTTCACAACCATATTCTTTTTCGAAAAAGGCAAAATTAGCTTTAAAAGAAGCTCGTAGAACTATTGCTGCATGCATAAATGCAGAACCTGATGAAATTTATTTTACTTCAGGTGGAACTGAAAGTGATAATTGGGCAATTAAGTGCTTCGGTTTTCAAGGTAGTAGTAAGACTATAATCACTTCACCTATAGAACATCACGCTATATTAAACGCATGTAAAACATCTAGTGCTGATGTTAAATTTTTGCGTGTAAATTCATATGGCGAAGTAGATGAGGAAAGCTTAATTGAGCTATTAAAACGAAAAGATGAAGAAATTGTTAGTAGTACATTAAAAGAAACTCTTGTTTCTATTATGTATGCTAATAATGAAATTGGTACTATTCAGGATATAAAGAAATTAGCAAAGATTGCTCATGATAGTGGGGCATTGTTTCATACTGATGCAGTTCAAGCTGTTGGACATGTTAATATTGATGTTAAGGAGCTTGACATCGATATGTTATCAGCATCAGCACACAAATTTAATGGCCCCAAAGGCATTGGTTTCTTATATGTTAAAAAAGGAACAAATCTTTATTCTTTAAATTCTGGAGGATTACAAGAAAGCGGATTAAGAGCTGGTACAGAAAATGTGGCTGCAATAGTTGGTATGGCTAAAGCATTGAAAAATAATATTGCTGAGCTTGATAATAATATTGCACACATTAATGCCTGCGTTAATAGCTTTTTCGAAAGATTATCAACTGCACAATTGGACTATGTTTTAAACGGCTCAAAAAACAAAATACCAGGTAATATAAGCATTTCTTTCAAAGATAAGAATGGAGAATCTATTCTGCATTTATTGGATTTACAAGGAGTTTGTATTTCTACTGGATCTGCTTGTGATAGTGTTAATAATCAGTTATCGCATGTTATCGAAGCAATTAAATGTAAAAAAGAATATGCACATGGAACTATCAGAATTAGTTTGGGCAAGAATAATACTATTGAAGAAACACAAATTTTAGCTGAAAAATTAATAAAAGTATTAGGTATTAGATGAAAGTAGAGGTGCTTTATGAATCACGTTTGTATAATTGGATTATTAGTTGAAATAAGTAATTCTTATCTTGTGATTAGAACTGAGGAAGAAAGCATAAAAGTTTTTTATAAGGACTTTAATGTTGAATGTTTAGAAATTGGAACTCCAATCAAAATTGAAGGTAAGATATCTAATATTGGTTTTCCATTTGATGTGGTTCTTGCTGAAAAAGTTTATACAGTTAAGAAAAATATTAATTAGATATATTATCAAAATAAATAAAAAAAGGTACAGCTTTTATTGCTATACCCCAAGTGTTAACATAACACCTTCACAAGTATATTTTAGCATAAAATTGAGTGCTGGCAACAAAAACTGTCTGGAAAGGAGATATAGTTATCTTATTATAATTTTCTAATGGTTATTTTTTGATTATTTCGCAAAAATAAAAATTTATTAAATTTGCGAAATGATACCTGAATTTTGGATTAACAACTAAATAAGGTACTAAAAATAAATAATTAGAGATCCAACTCGGTTTTAAAAAGTAAGTCGATATCTTTTTTAAAAAGGAAGATATTATCTTATTTTGATAAACCGAGTTGATCTTCATAGAAATAGGAGAAAAAGGATTCATAAGAATTTTTATGTCAATATCTTTTGAAAATTTCCCAAAAATAATTAAACATAAGCTAATTAATCCATTTAACATTTAATTAATTGTAAGTATCTAATAAAAGAATTATTTTGTAATAATGATATTTAAATATTAAGATGATTGTAAATTGGTATTTTTATTAAATAAAAGGTTCAAAATAATAAAATAAATAATTCCACTTCAAATTCTACTAATTTCAACTTGACATGCTGTTTATTTTTATCTATTTTGTGGTTTAATTATATTTGGTAGGTGATTTATTATATGGATAATATTAAGATAGGATCATTTCTACAAGCTTTAAGAAAAGCTAAAGGAATGACACAAAATGAGATAGGTGAGTACTTTAGTATTTCTAGTAAGACAGTATCTAAATGGGAGTGTGGTGACTCATTACCAGAAATTCCAATGCTTAAAGCCTTAGCTGAGTTTTATGATGTTACTGTTGATGAGATATTAAATGGTCAAAGAAGAGAAGTAAGTAATAATTTATTAGATAAGAATCGTAAAGATATGAGTGAATATTTTATTAATAAACATTATTCACGACTTAATTTATGGTTTTTGATTGCTGCCTTTTTATTGGTACTAGCTTTTGTAATGATTTATGCACTTGGCTATACAATAGCTAGAAGAGATATTACTTGTTGGGTAAGCGTTGTGATTAGTTTAATATCTTTATTCTGCAATTTTTTTGGCTTATACCTTTCAGGAACAATGACCAAAGACTTAGATGTAAGAGTTAGAACAAAATATTTAATACGAAAGATATTATATTCTTTTAATCATATAATGGCTTTGATCTTTGTTATAAATGCTGCTTTTTTCTTTTACACTGGTATAAATATTGAGCAAATGAATGTTCACTTGGAAATTGGTTATTATTCAGGGGAAATTTTTAATGTTTTCAATATATTTGTTTTTGCTGATATTTGTATTCAGGGAATAGCTCTTGGTATAATCAATTTATTTAAAAATTATAAAGATTATGTTAAAAATTACCATTATTATCTATATTTTATATTTTTAGGTTATATTTTTTTAGATATAATATTCCTTTTATTTACTGGTAAAGAAGAAGAATTAGCTTTTATTCTTAGTGGTTCTTTGCTGTTTATTGTTTCAGTGATATTAGCTATTATCTTTTATATCAAAAAGAAAAACAATTTACTTTCCTATCTTTTTCTTGCTGTGGCATCAATATTATTAGGACTTGTCCATCCATTATCAATGTCAAGTAGTAATACACCACTTATGCTGCAGATGTCTTTTATTTTAATATTGATAGTTATTATTAGTGATATAATATACTTAATTAAAAATAAGCATGAAGATAAAAATTATGAATAAAAATATATTTAAAAGTTCATTAGTTTGAACTTGCCCTTGACAAATAAAAAAATAATAAAAATTAGCTATCCTAGCAATTTACAAATGATTTATTAAATGTTAAAATAATCATATTAAGTGGGGATAGCTTTTTTCTTTATAGGGGTGATTAATTTGAGTAAGATAGGTACTTATTTTATTAATTTATTTAAAAAATATGATATATGGTTATTTTTATCATTTATTTTTTTATTTATGAGCTTCTTTTATGTAAAGTTTTATGAAGTTAATAATGATTTAAATATCCAATCCATTCCACTACAGTATAGTATCATCTTTGGCATGGTTAATATTGGTATATTAGGATTAATGATTAGTAATTTTAAGAGTAAAATTAATTTCATTGATGTTTTAGGAATTACGGCATTTTTTGTTTATTTCTTTATTACCTTGACTATTAATAATCCTTTCTTTTGGGTTATGCTAATACTAGTATTATTAATGATTTTAATAAGAACCTTTAATTATGCTAAAGAAGAAGTTCCTATATCTCAATCAAAGATTTTTTTTGAAAGATTAAATTATCGATTTCCTTTATTTATTTTAGTCTTATTAGGAATTGCCCTTGCCTTCTGTTTTTATTATATAATTGAAAATATTAATGTTGATGATGTGCCTATTTTTATTTCAACTAAATATTATATTACTATTTATGGGGCCATCATTTATTTAGTATTATCACAAATCAATAATAATAAATCAGTTAATGTTTTAGATTATTTCTATTTTGCATGGCTTTTTTTTGATATAACTTTTTTAGCATTATTTAAATATAATTTAGCAGAGGCTTTTGCTATACCTTTTATTTGTTTAATGATTAGAGCTAATACCTTTGATGGTACAAATGTTTTAAGAAAGAAAAAATATACATCATCACTACTTGCTAAATATCATCTTATTTTTCCTATAATATTAGCCTTAGCAGCTTCTTTAATTATTAGATGGTCTATTTCACAAGTTGATCAAACAGGTATCTATTATGTGTTTTTAAGTTTAGTAATTGTTAATGTTGTGTTACTAGCCATAGCGTTATTTTTTGGAAAAATTAAATCAAAATTGATTGAAAAAATTGATTATGGGCTATTATGTAGTTTAGCAATCGAGTTAATTATACTTGCCTTTACGATTTCTACAATAACCTTTAAGCAATATCATTTTTTATATAAGAATGTTTTATTTTTAGCCTCTGTTGGTGTCTTTGGGATTTGTTTAATTGTTACACTTTTATTATATTATCTTCGTTTTAAGCATTTTGATAAAAGCTTAAACTCTTCACCAGTTATGATAGCTGAGCCTGTAATCTTAACAACCTTAGAGGAAGAAGAGGAAGAAGATGATTCCGTAGAACAAGATTTAGAAGATAGAGAAATTTCTGAGACTAAAGAAGAAGCTCCTACTGAAGAGATAAGTGAAGAAGTGATTGAAGAACAAGAAGTACCAGATGGTGAAGAAGAGGAAGAGGAAGCAGAAACTTTAGAAGAAAATTTAGATGAAGAGGCTTCAGCTTCGCAAGAAAGTATTAATTTTAGCAATACAGGTAGTAAGCCTAAATATCTATCACGTTTAATGTTTGCTGATGAGAAGTTAAAAAATAATTATGCTGAGGTTAAGAACTATATGCTTTCTTATGGTGTTACTTCTAGATATTCCAATAATAAGGAAACATTCCGTAAGAAAGGATTAGTTGCGGTAATTAGGGTTTTAGAGAAATCATTTAATGTTTATTTAAATATTATGCCTGAACCTTTTATTGAAGAGGGCTATAATATTCGTAATGCTTCAGATATTAAACAATATGAACAGACACCTTTACTGATTAAAATTCAAACTAAAAAATCAATTACAGAATTTAAAGAAATCTTTGATGTGATGATGGCTAATAAAGATATTAAGAAAAAAGCTAAATTTACTAAACATAATTTTAAGCATGAGTTGATTCCTAATGGCGAGGCTATCCTTAATAGTCTTGGTTATCCATCTGATAAGATTGTTTCTTCAATTAATGCTAAAATTATTCCATCAGATATGCCTAATAATTTAAAAGAATATGTACCAACCATTGTAGGTGAACAGCTTGAAGAGTTAGTTTATACAAATGTTTATACGGATACATTATGTAATTTCTTTACAGATGGTGAGGTTATAACGAAGGATCTATTAATTAAAAAGGGTGTTGTTCGTAATCCGGTAGCTATTAAAATTAAGGCTAGAGGCACTTTAGACAAGCGTTTAATAATTTATGCCGATGATTTTGATTTAGATGCTTTAAAGATGATTTATATTACTAATGGAACAGCTATTTTAATTCAACACTAAAATGAGGTGCTAGCAAGTAGCACCTTTTTTAATTGGTCAACCTCATGGAAAAAATATGACTATTTAATTTGCACTTCTTATAAAACGAATAATCTAAAAATTAGTCATGAAGATTTAGAGTTAGAACAGAAACAAAAAAATATGGGCAAATGCAATCAATGTGGTACAGTATCTAGCCTAATTGATGTGAAAACTTTCATTATACTAGAATTCGGTTTTGTTACGGATGGCAAAAAAAGCCTACTTTAATTAAACCAGAAAAAACATTTAGAACTGAAGCATTATTTGAAAGTTATCCTTAGAAGATAACTGAAGTAAAATAAAAATTGGAAATAATAGTGTGCCATTAGTTTCAATTGCTGATAGTAATATGGTTATGCTTAATACTACAAACTTCTATGTATGTTCATATTGTGATTATGGCGTAGAACAAGGGGAATTAAAAAATGGAGAGTGTTCTACTGGGTTTAATCCGTTTATAAAATCTCAAATAATTAATACTGATAGATGAGTATAAAGATAGAAATGAAACCATAGTTTTGTATAGTTATAGTATATTTTTGCACTTTTTTTGCAAAAATTGTGATTAAGGCATTTACTTTTGAATATAATAATAGTAAAATAAGTATATTAAAGGAGCAGATGACTATGTTAATAAACTTCAATTTTTCAAATTCTAGATCTTTTTATGAGGCAACATCTTTAAGCATGCAAGCAACTAAAGATGAAGAATTAAAACAAATTAACACTTTTACTATTGCAGAAAATTTAATGCCTAAAGGAGAAAATACTCTTTTGAAGTCTGCTATTATTTTTGGTGGAAATGCTTCTGGAAAATCAAACATTTTCAAGGCTTTAGCCTATATGAAGAATGTTATATTATATTCAGCATCTCAATTACCTATAGTACAAAGTAATGAAGTATATGCATTTTATGAAAATACAATAAAAGAAGACAGCTTGTATGAAGTTGAATTTATTCAAAATAATACATATTACAAATATGGTTTCATTATAAATGATCGTATTGTTAAAAAAGAATGGTTAGAAAGAAGAAAAGAAAGATTAACTACTATTTTTAAACGTTCTGAAAATAGATTAGAAATCATAGGTCAAGATAAAGCTGCAGCAAAATTAATTAATCTAGCTCCGACAGCATTGTTTTTGTCTGTAGGTAGAAACTTCCATTTGGATATAGCAAAATACTTGAATGATGCTATGCTATGGTTTCAAAATTTATTGATTGTTTTTGAAAATAACGCAAACAGTTTAGATATTTATACTATGGCAAATGGGAAATACAAAGAACAAGCATTAAAGATTTTAGCCCTTGCTGATATTGGAATTAAAAATATTGATGTAGTTAAAGATAAAATAGTTAATATGGCAGATTTTAATGATGTATTACGTTTTAATACAGAATTACAAATTCAACCTAAACCTTTATTAGGGCAATTGAAACAAGAGGAAAATAATATATTTAACATTGATATGCGTACGTTCTTTGATGTATATGATTCAAAGAGTAAAAAGCCTATTTCTAAAAAAGAAATAATGTTATTAAAGGATGCAGGATTTAATTCTGAAGGTACACAAAGATTATTGTTTTATTTGGGTTGGATTTTGGCAGCTTTAGATCAAGGAAGAGTAATTGTGATAGATGAAATAGATGCAAAGCTACATTTCTTGGTGGCTGACTATTTAATTAAATTATTCAACTCTATTGATAAGAATCCAAAAAATTCTCAATTGATATGTACTGCACATAATGTAATGCTTATGGATGAAGATTTGAGAAGAGATCAAATCTATTTCACAAGTAAAGATGCATTCGGCGAAAGTTCTTTGACCTCTTTAAGTGATTTTAAAAATGTTCGTAAGAAGAATTTATTTAGCAAGCGTTATTTAGCTGGTTTTTATTCTAAATTACCTGATATGAATAAAGAAGTGTGAGGTAATTCAAGATGGCTAGAAATATGAAAGAAAAGAAAACTAGAGATAAATTCTATATTATTACCAATGGGCAAGAAACTGAATATAATTATTTTACACTTTTGAAATCTCAAAAAAGCATTTATGATGTAAAAATATTGTATGCTAACAAAGATCCCTATGGTCTAATAGAATATGCAAAGTCATATTTGATGAATGCAAATCAAGTTTGGGTTGTTTTCGATATTGATAATACTTATGAAGAAGATAGATTAATGCCAGCTTTAAAATTAGCCGCTCGATATGGAGTGAGATATGCTTATTCAAATTTGGCCTTTGAAGTTTGGTTAATTATGCATTTTCAAGAGTGTAGTAAACAAATGGATATTAAAAGCCACAAGCGTATTTTAGATAAGTATTTAAGCAAAAAGAAAGATGGGCTTTCTTATAACAAGAATGATAAAGAAATCCTTAAAAAATACTTTATTCCTTATTACAAAACTGCAATAAATAATGCAAAAGTAAATTATCAAAGTCGTGTGGCAGATCATAACCAACGATATGGTGAAAATTCTCAAATGAAGATATGGGAATGGAATTCCTCTACAAATGTTTATAAGCTTATTGAGGCTTTAAAACTTACTAACTAGTTATTTTGATATGAAATTTTTAACTTGGATAAGGGGATTATAGTTAAAACGATTACGACTTTAGTAAGAGTAGAAACTAAAAAAGATTAAATGAAATAGATCAAGAAATATAAGAGTTTGTCATATTGGGTTATTAACTTTTAGATTTTATTGTTGAATAGAGAGATTAAAAGGGGCATTTTTGCCCTTTTAATTTTCATCACTCTGAGGTGCTACTTGTTAGCACCTTTTTTAAGAATTTAAAAATAAATGAAAGAATTTATTATTCTTGTATTTCCAAATCTAAAAAAAAATAATATAATAATATTGATATTATTATGGAGTTGTTTTTATGAACGATGCTTTAAGTAATTGGTTAAATGGTAAAAAAGAAGAGGCAAAAGATGCTTGTTTAATTGATGAAAAGTTAATTGAAGAACTCATTAATGTTTTAAGAGGTGTGCTTTTTCCTAAATATTTTTATTGTCCCGATAATCCTTTAGCTACCGCAAAGTCTTTTTTAGAACAATTAATATGTAGCTGCAGTAGTCAAAACTACAAAGTTGAGATTATTGATGCTTTTTTAGCTCAGCTTCCTAAAATTGAAGAATTATTAAAACAAGATATTGAGGCTTTTGTTTTAGGTGATCCAGCTGCCAATTCTGAGGCTGAGATTATTTTATGTTATCCTGGCTTATTTGCTATCCTAGTTTATCGTTTGGCTCATGAGCTTGCTATTCTTAATGTGCCAATTTTACCACGTTTAATGAGTGAATATGCTCATAATAAAACGGGTATTGATATAAATCCTAATGCGGTTATTGGCCATCATTTCTTTATTGATCATGGAACAGGTATTGTGATTGGTGAAACAACAATTATTGGTAATTATGTTAAGATCTATCAAGGTGTTACTTTAGGGGCTTTATCGTTACGTGATGGTTCTAAACTTAAAGGGATAAAACGGCATCCAACCATTTTAGATTATGTAACTATTTATTCATCAGCTTCAATCTTTGGTGGCGAAACAGTTATTGGTCCTAATGTTACAATTGGCAGTAATGCTTATATAACTAGTAGTGTTGAGGCTAATACTATCATTGCAAAATCAGATAAAAGAAATAAGGTGTAGATAAATGGATTGTTATTTGGGAATTGATATTGGAACTAGTGGTACTAAGACTGTCTGTTTTGATAAGGCTGGTCATGTACTAGCTAGTGCTACAGCTGAATATGAGCTTTTAACTATTAAGCCAGGCTATAGTGAGGAACGTCCTTGTGATTGGTGGGAAGCTGTAAAGAAAACAATCAAAGAAATTACAAAGCTGGGCTTGGAAATTAAAGGTATTGGTTTATCTGGCCAGATGCATGGTTTAGTTATTTTAGATAAAGAGGACAAGGTCTTAAGAAATAGTATTATTTGGTGTGATAATAGGGCTATTTTAGAGGCCGAAGAGCTTGCTATAAATTTTGGTAATGAGCGCTTAAAGGCAATAACTGGTAATGAGGTTGTTCCAGCCTTTACGCTTGCTAAACTTTTATGGGTAAAAAATAATGAACCTGATATTTATTGTCGGATTGCTAAGGTCATGTTGCCTAAGGACTATATTCGTTATATGCTTACTAAAGAATTTAAAACCGAGTATTCTGATGCATCAGGTATGCAGATGTTAGATATTTATAAGAAAGAATTTTCAAAGGAAATATTAGACTATTTAGAGTTATCTAAAGATTGTTTACCAAGTCTTCAGGAATCAGTTGAGATTAGCGGTTATGTCACAAAAGAAAATCAAAAAGAACTTGGCTTGAGTGAAAAGTGTTTTGTTGTTGGTGGGGCTGGTGATCAAGCAGCTGCGGCCTTAGGTAATGGTATTATAAGTAAAGGTGAAGTAAGTATTGTTTTAGGATCTTCAGGAGTTGTTTTTTCGCCCATTTTAAAAGAAGATTTAAAGACCAATAATTTACAAGTATTTATGCATGCTGTACCTAATACCTATCATGTTATGGGGGTTACTAATGGTTGTGGACTTTCCTATAAATGGTTTAAGGAAAATTTTGGGGCTGGCTTAAATTATGAAGAGCTTAATCAAAAGGCTTTAGCTAGTGTACCAATGGCTAATGGTTTGATTTATTTACCATATTTAAATGGGGAAAGAACACCTCATCTAGATCCCTATGCTTCGGGTACTTTTATTGGGATAAGACAGAATACATCTTTAGGTGATTTTACAAGGGCTATCCTAGAAGGCGTAGCTTTTAGCTTAAATGATTGTTTCAATATGCTACCAAAAATAGAATACAAGAAGGTTTTAGTTTCTGGTGGTGGGGCCAATGGTCAACTTTGGCGAAGCATTATAGCTTCTATCTTAAATATGAAAATATCGCGCTTAGAACAATCTGAGGGAGGAGCTTTAGGTGTTGCCATTTTAGCGATGGTAGCTGATGGAGTTTATACATCAATAGCTGAGGCTACCTCAAAGATTATTCATATTAAGGATAATGAACTACCTAATGAGGCTTGGGTTTTAGCTTATAAGGATGGCTATTTATTATATCAAGAAGCTTATAAAAGTTTAAAAACATACTATAAAAAAGCTTTCAAAGAATAGGAGGAAGATTTATGAAAGAATATTTTAAGGTTGGAAAAATCAATTATGAGGGTCCTAGTTCTAAAAATCCTTTAGCTTTTAAGCACTATAACAAGGATGAATTAGTTTTAGGTAAACCAATGAAAGAGCATTTAAAGTTTGCAATGAGCTGGTGGCATACTTTATGTGCTAAAGGTTCAGATCAATTTGGGGGAAATACAATGGTTAGAACCTTTGAAAAAAGTGATCCATTAGAAGAGGCTTATGCTAAGGTTGATGCAGGCTTTGAATTTATGGAAAAGCTAGGTATTGAATATTTTTGTTTTCATGATCGTGATATGGCTCCTGAGCTTGCAACTTTAAAGGAATCAAATGAAGCTTTAGATAAGGTTTCAGATTATGTCTTAGAAAAGATGCAAAAGACAGGTATAAAATGTTTATGGGGAACGGCTAATTGCTTCAATCATAAACGTTATTTAGCTGGTGCTGGGACAAGCCCTAATGCTACAGCTTTTGCTTATGCGGCTGCTCAAATTAAAAAGGCAATGGATATAACTAAAAAGCTTGGTGGTAAAAATTATGTTTTCTGGGGCGGTCGTGAAGGTTATGATACATTATTAAACACTGATACTAAGCTAGAATTAGATCATTACGCAACTTTACTTACATTAGCTCGTGATTATAATAAAAAAAGTGGTTTAAATGCCCAGCTTTTAATTGAACCAAAGCCTAAGGAACCAACTAAGCACCAATATGATTTTGATGTTCAAACTGTTTTAGGCTTTTTAAGAGCCTATGGTTTGGAAAATGATTTTAAGATGAATATTGAAGCTAATCATGCTACTTTAGCTATTCATACTTTTAATCATGAATTAAATATGGCGCGTATTAATGGCGTATTAGGGTCTATTGATGCTAATCAAGGTGATAGTTTACTTGGTTGGGATACTGATCAATTTCCAACTAATGTTTATGATGCTACTTTAGCCATGTATGAAGTATTATTAAATGGTGGTCTAGGTAATGGTGGTTTAAATTTTGATGCTAAGGTACGTCGTCAGAGTTTTAGTGATGAGGATTTATTCATAGCATACATTGCTGGTATGGATACCTTTGCTAAAGGCTTAAAGGTAGCTGCTAAGCTATTAGAAGACCATGTCTTTGAAGACTTTAAAGCTGAGAGATATGCATCTTATAAAACAGGTATTGGTAAACAAATTGACAATAAAGAGGTTACTTTAGAAGATTTAAGTGAATATGCTATCGAGCATGATACTGTAACTAATAATTCTGGTTCACAAGAGTTATTAGAAGCAATTTTAAATCAATATATTTATCAATAGGGGTTTACAAATGAAAGTAGAGTATTATTGTGAATATAGTAATATACTTGGTCATGACATGGAATATAAAGTTTATGGTCATGCCGGTAAACCATGTCTAGCATTTCCTTGTCAAAATGGTCGTTTTTATGATTATGAAAATCGGGGCTTAATTAATGAATTAAGTTGGTATATTGATCAAGGAAAGATTCAAATTTTCTGTGTTGATTCTATTGATATTGATTCTTGGAGTGCTGAGAATAAGAATCCAAGATGGCGAATGGAAACTCAAGAGGCTTATTTTAATTATATTATTAAAGAAATAGTCCACCGCATTTATGAAATCAATACGTATGGCAATGGTGGTGGTGTGGCTAGTGGTATTTTAGCCTTTGGTTGTTCAATGGGGGCCTACCATGCCATGAACTTTTTTGTGAGAAAGCCTGATATTTTTGATGCTGTTTTGGCTTTATCAGGAATTTATCATTCTGGTTTTTTTGTTAAAGATTATGCTGATGATTTAACATTCTTAAATTCACCTTTAGATAGTCTTAAATGTATGAACTTTGATCATCCTTATTTAGATTTATATCGTCGCAGCCAAATCATTTTATGTGTTGGTCAAGGTGCATGGGAAACTGAATGTATCGCTGATACTAAGGCGGTAGAATATGAGTTAAAAAGGCACAATATTCCTGCTTGGGTTGATTATTGGGGCTATGATATTCCTCATGATTGGCCTAGCTGGCTTAAGCAAGCACCTTATTTTATGTATTATCTTTTAGATTAAAAAAAAATAAGAGTCAACGAATTAATAATCTGTTGACTCTTTTTCTTTGGGTTGATAAACATATTTAACATATTCATAGGTTGAATACAAATTGGCTCTTTCAACCATTTTATTATAAACTAAATCTCTTAAATAAGCAGCATTTTCATTATTATTTAATTCTTCCTTAGGATAGTATGGCCCATCAACGGTTGTTACTATCTTAGGAAATTTTCTAAAACGTCTTTTTTGATAACAGGTTGTTAATGCAAATACAGGGACGTTGAAGATTGCTGCATATTTGAAACTCGTACTATCAAATGGTCTAATTTTAGTATAGAATGGCCAAATATGAGCTTCTGGATAGATTGTTAAAAAATTACCTTTGCTTAAGTGATACTTAATAGCTTGTAATAGCTTTTTCTTTAAGGATAGCTTATCAGTCAAAGGAATAACGCCTAAAGCATTTAATAAATTTTTTAAAAAAGGTAATGACATTGTTTCAGGAGAAGCAATTATATAATTTTTACGGTAAACTAACATATGAGGCACAAAAGCATCAGCTAATTTAGTTGTATGATTACCGTAAAGAATAGCACCGGATTTTTTAACTTTTTTAATGACTTTTTTGTTGATGAATTTATGGTGCCATCTAATTTTAACAATAATTGTTAGAATTGGTTTAGCTACTAAATAGTAGATAAAAATCTCCCATATTTTCCAAAAAATATTTTTCTTGATATATTGATAATTGTCCGGTAGGGGTTTAACAACTATATTAGTACCTGAAAAATCTTGATTTTTCAAATCACTATAATAGATAATTTTATCCTTCATAATTTTCACACCTTAAATTAATCTCTATTAAAAATTTTAACACTATTATAGTGTTTTAGCAAGAAAAATGTCATTAATGCTTGATAAAAAAGGTTATTTTAAGTAAAATAATAAAAGAAAAGGATTTTTGATAAAAATGGCAGAAAATACGAATGAAACAACTGAGAATAACTTAGATGATATAAGCAAAACAACTAAAGAAGAAGGTAGGCCTGTAAATCGAAAGAAAACCTTAATTTCGGTTCTTTTAATATTGCTGATAACAGTCATTGTTTTTATCGTTTTTTTCAATTTTAATGATATTAATGCTACTATTGATTTAATTAAGACTGTTGATGGTCGTAATATGGCTTATGCTTTATTATGCTTATTAGCTTATGCTGGTCTATGGCCCTTATCACTATGTCTTATAGCTAAAAAAAATAGTTTTAAAACGCATTTTTTAGATAATTATTGTATTGGTCTATCAGAACATTTTTTTAATAGTGTTACTCCTTTTTCAACTGGTGGACAACCAGTTCAGGTTTATCTATATACTCAAAAAAAGATTAGAGCCAGTGAATCAACAGGTATGATTGTGATGAATTTCATTGCTTTAATGATTGCTACGAATATTTTTGCGATAGCAGCTTTATTTTATTATGGTCGTTTTTCAGAAAAATTTAGCTCATCAACAATTTGGATGATTGGTTTAGGCTTTGCTATGAATCTTTTTACTTTAGTATTTATGATTTTAATGGCAAGAAGTAAATTTGTTCATGATCTTTTTGTAAGGATATTAAATTATTTCTGTAAGTTTAAATTTATTGGTAAGCATTTAAGCAAAGCTGTTCCAGCCTTTAATAATTATTGTGCGAATGCTCAGGCAGCTGCCAAAGAAATATTTTCTCATGTTTGGAGTTTTATTGCTGCTATTATCCTAAAAATGATTGCATTAGTATTTTATTATGCAATTCCTTTCTTTGTTTTAAGAGCATTATATGTTGATCTTACTTATGATGTTTTACCATTTATTATTTTAGCTTCAGCCTTTGCGATTACAACAATGGTATGGGTACCAACTCCAGGTGGTACAGGCGGTATAGAGTTTGCTTTTACAACAATCTTTACAACATTTACTGGTGTCACCCAAACGATTGGTCTTACTGGTATGATTTTATGGCGTGCTTTGACATATTATTTATTAATGCTTATTAGCTTTATAGCTTATCTTATTTTTGAAATAATGGTCAAAAAAAATAAGGCTAAGGAAGTAGTAGAAGGGGAAGTGAAGCAATGATAAACATTTTACACAGCTCTAATTACAAGGTTTTTAGAGGTATTTGCTTAAATGTGCTAACGATTATGAAATATACAAAAGAGCCCGTGCATTTGCATTTGATGACAATGGAGGTTTCTTGGTCTAACGAACCTAAGATTCCAAAGGAATCTGCTGATCATTTGCGTGAGGTAATGAAGTCTTTTAATCCGTTAAATGAACTAACCTATTATGATATTTCTGCCGATTTTGAAAAGCGATTTAAGGATTCTCCTAACCGCAATCCTAAATATACTCCAGGTACTTTGATTAGACTTATGTCACCTAGATATTTAAATTGTGATAAAGTAATATATTTGGATACAGATATTATGACTTGTTCATCTTTAGAAGCTTTCAATGATATTGATATTGAAACTAAAGAAATTGGTGTAGTTAAGGACTATATGGGGCGTTTTTGGATTAAAAGAGATTATTTTAATGCTGGTGTTCTTTATATCAATTTAAAGAAGGTAAGAGAGACCCAAATGTTTGAAAAGGCTTTGAAGCTTTTAGATGAGAAAAAATATTATTTTTCTGATCAAACAGCTCTTTATAAGGCTTCATCTCTAAGACGTTATATGCCTTTCCGTTTTAATGAACAAAGAAAGATTAAAAGTGATACTGTAATTAAGCATTTTTGTAAAGGTATAAGATATTTTCCATTTTTTAAAATTTATAATTACAAGCAATGGGATGTTGCGAAGGTTCATAGCTTTTTAAAAATTACAATGTTTGATGATATTTATAAGCAATATGAAGAGCTTTTTCCTAATGAAGCTCCGTTAGATTATGGTAAAGAAAAATAAAAAGATTTGGTTGGTAATCCAACCTTTTTTTGTTATCTAATTGATTAGATAGTCCTAAAGATTTTTGAATAAGCGGTTTAGCTGTAGTCAAAATAAAATTTAGAAAAATTAGTGATTTTATTTTTTTATAAATAATATTTTTATTTTTTATTGCTAAATTAAAAAATTGTTGTATAATTATGTCATCTAACTAAAGTTAGATTTTAAATGAGGGAAACTTTTTCCCTGAAATAATGAAGAAAGGAAAAAAAGGAGAAGAATATTATTTGTTCTTCGAGTTCGGTAAACTGCGTTGGCTAAACCAATTATCGAATTGCATCAGATTGTTAAAAAATATGGTGCAGTAACAGTCGTAAATAATATTGATTTAACTATTTACGAAAATGAGTTTGTTACTCTATTAGGTCCTTCTGGTTGTGGTAAAACAACCACCCTTAGAATGATAGGAGGCTTTGAGGTTCCTGATTCTGGGGATATTATTGTTAATGGAAAGATTATTAATGACTTGCCTGCTTATGCAAGACCTATTAATACTGTTTTCCAGAGATATGCGTTATTTCCGCATTTAAATGTTTTTAATAATGTCGCTTTTGGTCTTAAAAATCGTGGTCGTAAATTTATGATTAATTTTTTTGGTGGTTTGGATGCTTTAAAAGCTGAAATCATTGAAGAGAAAAAGGCTAAGCTTACGGATAATTCAAAAGAAGTGCACGTAAATTATTTTGATATTAATAAGAAGTTAAAAGAAAAATTAGCTATTGCTGTTAAGAATGCCTTAAATATGGTTAATCTTTCGGGTTTTGAGGAAAGAAAAATCAACAATATGTCTGGTGGTCAGATGCAAAGAGTTGCCATTGCCAGAGCCATTATTTTAAAGCCTCAGATATTACTTTTAGATGAGCCACTTTCCGCTTTGGATTTAAAGTTACGGCAAAATATGCAATATGAGCTTAAGGAAATGCAAAGAAACTTAGGAATTACTTTTATCTTTGTTACTCATGACCAAGAAGAAGCAATGGTTATGTCTGATCGTATTGTGGTTATGAAAGATGGTCTAATTCAACAGCTTGGTACACCTAAGGATATTTACAATGAACCTGTTAATCGTTTTGTTGCTAACTTTATAGGTGAATCAAATATTGTTTCTGGTGCTTATGTTAAAAAGAACGTTGTTCGTTTTTTAGATGTTGATTTTGATTGTGTTGGTTATGTTTTTGAAGATGGTGAAGTGGTTGATGTTGTTATTAGACCTGAAGACTGGGATGTTGTTCCTTTAGAAAAGGCTAAGATTATTGGTCTTGTAACTTCATCAATTTTTAAAGGTGTTCACTATGAACTTTGTGTTGATATTGATGGTAAAGAATTTGTTGTTCATACCTATGAGGATGTTAAGACAGGTGAGAAGGTAGGCTTGTCTGTAGATCCATATGAAATCTGTTTAATGAAGGCTGATGGGTCATGCAAGATCGTAGTGCCAGTAGAGTAAAAAAACAATCTTTTAACAATCATCATTTAGACCGCATGGCAAAGCCTTATTTATATTGGTTATACATCTTTGCTTGTTTACCAGTAGTAGTAATGTTTTGTTTAATGTTTGTTGATGCTGAGGGTATTAGATTTGAAAGCATGAGCTTTACTATGTACAATTTTTCTATTCTTGGAACGGAATCTGTACTGATAGCTTTTGTTAATTCTTTTAAATATAGTATTTTAACTACCTTAATTTGTATCTTTTTTGGCTATTTATTAGCCTATAGTCTATATCGTTCTAAAATAAAGAATAAATATTTAGTTTTATTGCTTTTAATTTTACCGATGTGGACTAATATCCTACTGCGGATTAATGCCTTAGCTAGTATTTTTAAGTCTGAAAATATTTTAAGTGATATTTTTGGGTTTAAAGGTTTAAATATCATTGGTACTGACTGGGCAATTCTATTAGGTATGGTATTTACTTACCTTCCTTTTATTGTTTTACCAATTTATACCTCACTTGAAAAGATAGATCCATCTTTACAGGAGGCAGCCTTAGATTTAGGTGTTACGGAATTTACTAAGTTTTGGAAGGTTACTGTTCCTCTATCAAGTAAAGGTGTTGTTTCTGGTTCAATGATGGTTTTACTTCCTTGCTTATCAGGCTTTGCTATTCCGAAAGTTTTAGGGGCAGGTAATATTTTACTTATTGGTAATATCATTGAACAGAGCTTTACAAATATGAGCTATAATCAAGGTGCTGTTTTAGCAATTATCTTACTTGTAATTATTTTAGGCTCTATCCTGATTGTGAATAAGATTGACAAGGAAGGAGAGACACTAATATGATAGAAGAAAAACTTGCTAAAGCTACCCTTCAAGAATATGGCTATCGTGATTACCATATTTTAAAGATGATTTGGAAGATAATATCAATAGTCTTAATTTGTTTTGCCGTATTTATGCTTTATATTTCAATTGTTGTTATTGCAATTCAATCTTTTAATTCAAGTGCTTCTACAACTGAATTTGCTAGTTTTACCTTTAATAATTACGCCACAATGTTCAGTAAGAAAACTTTAACTAATTCAATTATAAATACCTTCTTAGTTTCTATTACAGCTACTTTAATTGCTGGTGTATTAGGTACCTTTATTGCTATTGGGATGTTTTATTTACCACCAAAGATTAAGAGTAGAATAATGCTTTTAAACAATATTCCTCTTTTAAATGCTGATATTGTTACAGGTATTTCTTTGATGTTAATTTTCTCACTTTTGTTACCAATTAATCGCCATATTTTTGGTTTTTGGACAATTTTAATTGCTCATATATTCTTTATTTTTCCATACATCATTTTATCTGTTTTACCTAAAATGAATGAAATTGATCCTAATCTAATGGATGCTAGTATGGATTTAGGTGTTAAGCCTTTTAAGTCTGTTGTTAAAATTATTATTCCAGCTGTTAGTGGCGGTATATTTTCGGGCATTGTCTTAGCTTTTACAATAAGCTTTGAAGATTTTGTTGTTGGTTATTTTACAACGGGTAATGGATTTAATACTTTATCAATTTGGATTTATTCATCTATTGGTAAAAAATCTTTATTTCCAGGTGTCTATGCCTTTTCAACAGCTTTAACACTAGTTATGATGCTTTTAGTGGCAGCTTATGCAATCATTACGAAAGGAAGGTATCGTCATCATGCGAAGAAGAATTAGTTTATTATTAATTTCTTTATTCCTTTTATTGACAACTAGCTCTTGTGGTGGTCGTAATGTATTGTTGTTTTTAAATTGGGGTGAATATGTCGATGAGACATTACTAGAAGAATTTGAAAACATCTATAATTGTGAGGTTATGATGGAATTAGGCGATACTAATGAAATTTTCTACTCGAAGGTTAGAGGCGGAACGACTGTTTTTGATGTTGTCTGTCCATCTGATTATATGGTTGAAAAAATGTATCGTAATGATATGCTTGCTAAAATTGATTTTTCAAAGATGGAGAATTATAGTCCTAATAGTGAAAATATCATGCCAGGTATCAAGGGCTTATATGAAACATTAGAAGAACGCTGTGCAGGCATTACAGATTATTGTGTACCTTATCTATGGGGAACTTGGGGTATTATGTATTCTACAGTTCTTGAAGGCTTAGAGACCGCCATTTTAAATGCTCCAAACGAATGGTCATCTCTATTTGACCGGTCTAGCTTACCTAGTGGTACTAGAGTAGCGATGTATGATTCATATCAGCATGTTTATTATGCTCTATCACGTTATTTAGGCTATGATCCCCATCAAGCTGCCACCGACAATGATAAATTAAATCAAATGTATAATACTATCAAAAATATGGGTTATAATGCTTGGGGTACAGATGATATTAAAAAGGATATTGTTGCTGGTAATATTGATTTAGGCTATATGTGGACAGGTGACTTCCTTTATTATTATTGTGAAAATGTTGCCAATGTCGTAATGGATGCTTATCTTGCTGGTGATGTTGAAATAACTGAGATTGGTGATATGATCAATATTTTAACTAGTGATGAAAGAGTCTATAAAGATGAATATCAGGTTGGTTTTGATATTTTTATTCCTTCTGATACAGTGGCTTTCATTGATAATTATGTTATTCCTAAAGATAGTTTAAATTATGATTTAGCTTTAAAATTTATTGATTTTATGTGTAGTAGAAGTGCTGGGCCAAATGAGGTTGATCCAGCTTATTCAAACACCTATTATGTTAGCTATAATACGCCATTTATCGCTGTATATGATGATATAACAGCAATGTCTGAAATGGAATTTAGTAGTGAAATGGCGGATTTATTTAATGAAGAGGTAGCTTCCGGTGTTGATGCTTATGATACAACTCTTTATTGGAATGCCTATGATATGGCAATTGGTATTGCGTTTAATAAATATTATCCAAAGGAAGAAAAAATAGTTACACCTAATGGTATTAGAGTCTATCGTGGTGATATGTTAGCTTGTTTTGATCGTAATTATATTAATATTATCAATCAAACTTTCAATAATGCTCGTGCTTAAATTGATGAGGGTTATAAGATAGTTTTTAACTATTTTATAATCCTTTTTTTAATTTTTATTGCAATAAATGTCATTTAAGAATAAAATTAGAATATAGTAGGTGATAATATGCAAATTTCTTATCGTAAAATGTTAAAAAAAGATCATGCCACTATTAAACGTTTAGTGACAGAAGCTTGGTTTTCTGACTATAATTTTCCCAAATGTGTTATAAAAATGTATGCGAAAGGCTACTTATATGGCTATTTATCAGAATCTAATTTTCAATATGTAGCTGTCAATGATCAGGATGAGGCTGTTGGTTTTATCTTTGGTCGAGTTAAGAAGGTTGGCTTTTGGCAAAAATTTTATTATAATTTACGCTTAGCTTTAATTGGCTTTAAACTTTTCTTTTTCAAATCTGGTCGAAGAGGTATAAGGATCGAACGAATAACTAATAAAGTTAATAGTAAACTTTTAAAACAAAGTCCTGTTGAATTAAAAAATGAATTAGTCTTATTTATTGTTGATGAAAAATATCGGAAAAATGGTATTGGTACAGCCCTAGAAAAACTATTTGTTGATTTTGTAAAATCACAAGGTGAAGATAAGTATTTCTTATTTACGGATACTTATTCTAATGTTGCTTATTATGAATCAAAGGGTTATATAAGAGCATCTGAGACTGAGGTTGATTTTAATGTTGATGGTGAAAAAGAGGAGCCACTACCATATTATTATGTATATTATAAAAAAGTTTAAAAAGGAGGATTGGTTATGCCACAAATAGTTACTAAAGATGATAAGCAACTATTAGAAAAAGTTAAATATGCGATTAAATGTGATTATCCTAATATTTTTATTAAACCGATATTAGAATATATCATTGAAACGAATGGTGGTTATATTTTAGTAAATGAAGATAAGGAATTTTATTATTATATAGCTCTTGATGCTAATAGCATTCCTTGGGAAAATCGTTTTAAGCTAGCTAGAAATTTTTTTCCCAAGTCTTTAGATAAAAAAGCCATCGATGAACAAAACCAATATCTTTATGATAATTTAATTGCAAATTGTTGGACGACGTATATAGTTCTAACTAATTACCCTAAATTTTATGATAATCCTTTAGTTAAAGCTTTACTTACTAGTCATCTAAACTATAACTTCCTTTGCTTAAATCCTAAGGATTTAGATTATGAGGAATTTAATGAGGAAAGATGTTATGAATATGGTGAAGATGAATTTTATTATGATTCAATTGAAACTTATACGCATAATGGTTTTACCTATGGCAAAATCTGTCGTCATCCTGAACTGTTAATGGCTTATGATGATGACCGAATAAAGACAACTAATATTGTTTTACCGCAAGGCTTTAAATTTAAAAAAGGTAAATCTAAAAAAATAACATTAGAGGGTTTTAAATCTGTTCCTAATAAACCATATTTTATCCAAGATCCACTTGGAAGTTGTGAGGCTTTATTATTTAGTGAAGTAGGTTTTGATGATTTTTATCCGATTGAACATTCATTAGATATCTTCAATGTAACTGAAGGTATGAAGATTGTTGAGCTTAAGAATGCTAAAGTTCAAGCATTAATTTTTTATACTGAAGAAGATAAAGAGAATTTGTATTTTCCTAATATTTTTGAATCACTACAAGAATTTAGTGTGCGTAAAATAATTACGGATATGTATTGCTGCATTCCAGCTAAATATGAAGACTATGATCACTTATTTAAGTATTCAAAGCAAGTCGATAACAATTTTTTAGCAAGTAATATTGTTACCGGTCTAATCTTCCAAGAAAACTTTGAATATGGTAGTAATATCCGTACAAGACAACAATTTAACAATCGTATTAAACGTCTTGACTTAGAGACTATTAATATTATTTTAACGGAAGAATTACATTATAATTATTATAGTAGCTCCCAAATTAAGCCAATTTCAATTGAGCAAATTCCTTCAAGAGTTTTAATTTCTGTGGACTTAGAAACGCATACAGCTGTTTTATTCTTAATTTGTTTGAGTGGTACTGATTTAGCTTCTAAATACTTAGATATGGTTTCACGTAACGATTTGTTTATTTCCTTAAGTGATGAGGATGCCAAAATTGTTTTGGAAAGTTCAAGAAAAAGTGCCTTAATTAAGACAGAATTTGGTGGTAAGGAATCTAACATCATTTACTTATATGATTACTTAGAAATCAAATATGGTATCAGTAAAGTTGGTACAGCTAAAAATATGATTTTATCACCATATATTGCCACAGAAAAATTCCCTATTGATAATGAAGCTAATCGCCAATACATTTCATCTATCCTTTATTCCGAAGCCGTATTTGAAGAAGAAGAGGAATTAGGTAAAATAATTGACCAAGACATTGAAAAGATGTTTAAGAATCCTTATGGTGATGCTATATATGACTATTCGAATGTCTACATCTCGAAAAGTACAGTTTTACAGGGTGGGGAAACTTATCGTGACTATGCGATTGAAAGAATTGATTTTGCGGTTGTAATGCTTTTTTATCTAGAGCTTACCTGCTTTGAACTTGCCGCAATTTTAATTGCTACAAATAATATCTCGTTATTTATTAATTCTTATCAAATTAAGGGTCAAAAGAGCAGTGATAAGAAATTTAATAATTCATCAGAAGAGGTTTTGGATCGTTTAGATGAAATCTATGAAGAATATGCTAAGACTCTTGACTTCTGGGATTCGCAGATGAATTATGTTTCTTCTAAAAAGAGCTTAGATTTAATTCGTAATCGTTTTGAGGTCAATAAATATGTTGAGCTTTTAAAAAGAAATCGTAACGAAGTTGAACAAATTTATCAAAGTAAGAAAACCAAAATCTCTAACCGAGCCTCACACATTATAAGCATTGTAGCGTTCCTATTTACTCTTGTAAGTGCTTATGATATTGTTCTTGAAACAATTACGGAAAATGTTTCAACAATGCCTGAATTTATTACGGTAATTATTCATAACATTAATAAATTAATTGTTATCCTTATCTATTTATTAATTATGGGTCTTTTAAATTTAATTAAGTTTATTAAGAAAATAATATTCGAGAAAAAAGAAAAAACAAAATAAAATTGTAATAAGCCTTAGAAATATGTTAAAATATGACTAAGGCTTTCTTTATTTATGGGGTGATTTACAATATGGAATTTAGTCTAAAGGGAGAAAATGTCAGCTTGACTGAAATTTTAAAAAGAGCCAATCCTAACGATATTATTTATCTTGATGATAAAACTTATCAAGAAAAAATTACGATTACAACGCCTAATTTAACATTAATTGGTTCGCCAAATACGAAGATTACTTACGCTTGTTCAAATGGAACAATCATTCCTGATGAACTTGGTGGTGATGGCATTAAGAATTATGGAACTACCGGTTCTGCAACAGTCATTGTTAAAGAAAGTGCTAAAGGTTTTAAAGCCATAGGAATAACTTTTGAGAATAGCTTTGATCGTTTAGGCCAAAAAAATGGTCAAGCAGTTGCTTTTAAGTCGGAGTGTAGTGATTTATATTTAAAGGATTGCTCCTTCATTAGCTATCAAGACACGCTTTATATTGATTTTGGGGTTAATAATGTAGTGGAAGATTGCTATATCTGTGGGGATGTTGATTTTATTTTTGGTAGTGCTGATTGCCGGTTTAAAAATTGTCAAATTAAAGCTTTAGCTGGTAAAGGAAAAGAGGCTTATTTTACTGCTCCTTCAACTTTAGCAAGTAATAAAAATGGCTTTAGCTTTGAAGACTGTATCTTTGCTAAGGAAGATATTAAAGCATTTTTAGGTAGAGCTTGGTTTCCATCAATTGTGAAGGATAAAATCTATCCTAGAATTAAGTTTATAAACTGTGTGATTCCTAAGGATACAACATTGGCTCTTAAGCAGATGCATGAGAATGATCCTACAGAATACAGCTTTATTTTAGAAAATTGTAAGCTTGTATAGGAGGTATATTATGAAAAAGAAAAAAGATAAAAGTCGGTTTTTATTTTATGTAATAGCTATAGGGTGTTTGATTCTCTTCTTACTCATGGTAATAAGTGCAATCTTAAATATTGGTGAAAAGCTAAGAAGAATCTCAGAATATTTAGAATATGGTTTTTATGCTCTATTTGTTTTATTATTTTATTTAGTGATTGTCCAACCAATTATTATCATAATCAAATCACCATCCTTATCAATAGCTACTTCCTTAGATCAGAATAATCCTAAGGCTGTTGCTATCTACAAGAAAGTGGCTAAAAATATTGTTAAGAGTAATGATTTACCTCAGGATCAAAAGATTTTATTGTGTGAATATAAAAATAAAGAAGAATTATTATTTAATCTTCAATATGTTTTTGAAAAATCAGTTAAGGGTCAGCTTAATAAAATAATTATTCATGATGCAAAAACAGTTATGATTTCAACAGCCATCTGTCAAAGTGCTCGCTTTGATATGATTACGGTCTTTGCTGTTAACGTTAAAATGATTAAAGAGCTGGTAATTAAGTGTGGCTTTAGACCATCAATGAAGAATTTAAGTAAGCTTACAATCAATGTTTTTGGGACGGCTCTAATTGCGGAAGGGTTAGAAAATCTTAAGCTTGAAGATGTTGTTCCTAAGAGTTCAATGGATGTTTTAAATAATATTCCATATTTAGGAACAATATTAGAAAGTGTTATTCAAGGAGCAGCTAACGCTTTAATGACTTTAAGAATCGGTTGTGTATGTCGCCGTTATTTGTTTAATGATGGGTCAGTTATAACTAAAGAAGATATTAGACGTCAAGCGTATAAGGAAACATTAAAATTATTACCGATGGTTGTTTCTGAAACTATTGCTTTCTTTCCAAGAAGAATAGTACGTTTCTTCACTAGTCGTAAGAAGGAAAGTGAGGATATAGTTGATGCAGAATAATTTAGAATCAATTTGGGCTGATGGTCTTATTCCTAAATACCAAAAAGAAGATATTTTAACTCCTGAAGAGGTTTTAAGTATGGCTATAAAATTTACCTTAGATAAAGTTTTAGCTGGTAAAAGCTTAAAAATCATTGGTATCAATGATAAGGTTGGTCATTATCCTAATATTTTACTTGCTAAGGCCGATAAGCTTTATGGCTTAGTTGTAGCTCCTTGCCTTTTTCCTAATTATGCAAACATTTCTGATCAAGATAGAATTGGCTATGTCAATCTTTGTAAAGCTAAAAATACGGTTCCTTTATTTGCACCAGTTATGCTAACCTCAGCTGATAGAGTGAGAGCTGGGGCTGGTCTATTCTTACGTGGTGATATTTTTAGAATGATTAGTTTTGGTCTTAAAATTATGACAGATAGTCCTACGCAAGATCTTTCTGTAAAGGCTTTAGATTTTAAATTTTAATTTGGAGTATGAAAATGCTCCTTTTTTTTATTGAAAAAATATTATTTTGATTAAAATTAGGCTTTAACTTTTAAAAAAATAAGACCAACTAAGTGGTCTTTAAATTTTTTAAGGCTCTTTTTTTAAGTTTCATTGCTTTATAATCTTTTGCGGTAGCCATTTTATCACATAGACAGATAATCCAGCCGGCTTTAGTTGTTGGGGGAATTAGGGTTAATGGAAACATGTGGTGAGCCATATTTCTTTTTTCTTTTTTATTGATATTATAAAGTCGAGTTGCATTTTTGACAGCTTTCTTAGGGTGAAATAACCCATGAAGGTGAATACCATTATGTTTATCATGCCAATCATAAAAATATAAATCATGGAGTAAAGCTGATCTAATAAGTTCTTTATAGTTCAATTTTAGTTTTCTTTTTTTGCCATAGCAAAAAGCTAAATAGGCAACCTTAATGGAATGGCTATAGGTGGATATTTTACCATGATGGTGATATTTTTTAAGTTCTAAATAGTCTTTAGTATAGATGATTTTTTTGATTTCTTCGAAAAAGAATGCTAAATCATTACCAGACAAAATAAATTTTGTTTTCATAAGTATATTATATATATTTTTTAAAAAATAATAAATACTTTATTAAAAAATAGTGTTATAATTAGGATATGAATTATGTAGAATTATGGAGTGATTAAGGTGGCTTATATTGAAGTTTTTGATTTGCAGAAAAGCTATGGTGTCAAAGATACTTTGATTAATGCCTTAGCTGGTGTTTCATTCAAGCTTGAAGCAAAAGAAATGGTTGTTATACTGGGGGCTAGTGGGGCAGGTAAATCCACTCTTTTAAATATTTTAGGAGGAATGGATAAGGCTACATCAGGCTCATATATGGTAAATGGTAAGGATGTAACTAGCTATAATGATAAGCTACTAGCTGAGTTTAGGCGTAAGCATGTTGGCTTTGTTTTCCAATTTTATAATTTAATGCCCAATTTGACAGCTTTAGAAAATGTGAAATTGTCAGTTGAGCATACTAAGGATTATATTGATCCAAAAGAAGCATTAAGGATGGTTGGTTTAGAAAAGCGGCTTTATAACTTTCCATCAAATTTAAGTGGTGGGGAACAACAAAGGGTAAGCATTGCTAGAGCTATTGCTAAAAAACCGGATATTTTACTATGTGATGAACCAACTGGAGCCTTAGATAGTAAGACTGGTAAGAGTATTTTGAAACTTCTCAAGGAAATAAGCTCTACAGGTAATCAAAGTGTTATCATTGTTACCCATAATGCTAATATTGCGTTAGTAGCTGATCGTGTTATACATTTAAGTGATGGTAAAATTATTAAGGATGAGGTCAATTCTAAACCATTAGATATTGAGGATATAGAATGGTAGGCTCTGTTTTAAATACAAAGGTTTTAAGAGAAATTAAAAATAATTTTAAAACTTATTTATCTGTTATTTTAATTGCCACCTTAGCTGTAACTCTATTTACGGGCATTTGGGCTAATTATAAAAATTTTGATGCCCGATTAGAAGCAATTTATAGTGAGTCAAATATGTGTGATGGCATTATTATGACTAAACAATATGATCAAGAAATTGAAGAATTCTTAAAAACAAAAGACCTCATTTATGAAAAAAGAATTTATATTCCTACTAAATCTGGTAGTGACAATATTTATCTTGTAACTTTTGCCAAAGATACTAGCTTAAATTTACCATATCGTACTTCAACAGCTTCCATTGATGCTGATATGGTTTTTGTGGATGAAAATTTTTTTAAGCGTAACAACTATCAAATTGGTGATTCGTTACCAGTTTCATTATCCACTAATAGCCTCAATATAGCTATTGATTTAACAATTAGTGGGACAATGACTCATCCTGAATCACTAGAAAATTCTACTTATAATCCGGCTTTTATTTATGTCGGCTATGATGCTTTAGTTAATAGTCTTTTTCAAGCTTTGAATAATCCTCTTTTTTCTAAAGAACTAATAAGTAGCTTCTTAGAAAGTTACTATAATCAATTTTTAGTAAAGGGTAGCTTAGATATTTTTCCGGAGGTAAAGGATAAGTTTGGCAACGATGATAATTTTGTTTATGCCTTAAAGAGAAGTGATTTACCTTCTAATATGACTGTTGATGCTGATGTTAATCAAGCTAAGCAATTAATTTATATTTTTCCGGTTATCTTTTATTTAGTAGCTATTTTAATTATTTTAACTTCCATATCCCAACTTATAAATCGTGAATCGAAGAATATTGGCATTTTAAAGGCTTTAGGCTTTAAAAATAGTCAAATATTATTTCACTATATGAAGATATTTATGGTTTTAGGCCTTATAGGTTCTATCTTAGGGATTATTTTAGGCCCTATCATTGTTCCTAATGTCATGGGTAATAAGTATAATATTTTATATCAATTACCTACTATTGACCTACCTTTTTTCCGGTTTGAATATTTGATTAGTGTTTTCATACTTATTGTCATTACTGCTTTAACTAGTCTTTTTGCTTGTTGGGAAAGCTTAAAAATGGTTCCTGCCGCTAGCTTAAGAGGTGAAAATAGTGTTCAAATGAATACTACCTTTTTAGCAAGGTTTAAAATATTTAAGCAAATACCGCTAACAATTTTAATGGCTTTTAGAAATATGAAACGAAAGATTAGTAGAACCCTAATGGTTATCTTAGGTGTTTTAGGCTGTAGTGCATTACTTGTGTGCGGGTTTGGAATTGAAGATACGATTAACTATGGTTTAGATTTAGAACTTGATAATCTCATTCCTTATGATGTTTCTGTTACCTATGCTGACTATACTTGCAAAGAAACTGAATTAAGAAATATTGCAGGTATTAAAGAGGTTGATGAGTATGCAAAATATTCCATCAATGTTGAAAAGGAAGATTTAATCTCCTCATACCTTTACTTATTACCAGAAGAAGCCCATGTTTTTACTCCGACCTATGAACGAGATACTTTGATTGTATCTTCCCGTGTTGCTGCTGAAATAGGCTGTAGGGTTGGTGATGAAATAAGCTTTATTTATAATAATCAAAAATATCAGATTAGGGTTGATCAAATAGTTGATTTTTGTGTGAGTCAGGGTTTATTTATTTCTAAATCACGGTTTAGTGCGATTGACTATCAGCCAACAGGAGCTTGGATAAGCACAGAAGATGTTAGTCAAAATGCTGCTGTAGCTTCAGCTATTTCAAATATTGCAGGAGTTTTAACAACTCAAACGATGGCTGAGATGCGTGAACATGCTAATAATACTATTTCCTCAATTAAGATGATGACTTTAACAATTAAGATTTTTGCCATTCTTTTGGCTGTGGTTGTTCTTTATAATTTAGCATTACTTAATTTTAAAGAAAGAGTGAAAGATATTGCAACTTTGAAGGTCTTAGGCTTTTCACGCTTTGAGGTGGCCTCATCATTTATGATTGAAATAATCTTTTTAACCTTTGTTGGTGCCTTAATTGGCTTATTATTTGGTTATCCACTTTTAGTGGCCGTGCTTTCCATTAATGAAAATCCTTTAATTGCCTATATTTATCACATTAATGTTACATCATATTTATGGACAGTTCTTATAACATGTGGTAGTAGCTTATTAATTAATTTACTATTTGCCTTCTTGACTAATAAGGTTGAAATGGTTGAATCTTTAAAATCAGTAGAATAAGCTTATCTTTTAAAGCCATAATTTTTCATAAAATACAAGTGTAAGTATAATATATTTAGCGTTTTTTAGGATTTTTAATTATAACTTTAATTTCTAAAGATGTCTTAATCATTTTGATTAAGGCATTTATTTATTAATTTAGATTACTAAAGAAAAAAACTAATACTTAAGCATTAGTTTTAAATAATTATAGTTTTAATATAATAAATACTTTATATTCAATATCATTTGGTTGAACAATTAATTGCCCTTTATATTTTTTAACAATATTAGAGATGATTTTTTGACCATATTGGTGATACTGAGGATTTTCTTTTGTTATGATTATATCCTTATCATAAGTATTTAGGAAAGAAATTTCTAAAGCAGAATCAGTTTGATTTATTGTAAGATATATTTCTTTTTTCAAAGTTTTACTAGCTGCCTCAATCGCATTGTCAAACAAATTTGTTATTAATGATATCAGATCAGCATTAGCCATTTTTATGTCTTTTTGGAGTTTGATTTCGGTGGTTACTTCAATTCCTAATTCTTTAGCACAATTAATTTTATGAACTAAAATGGCATTTACTAATTCATTTTCAGTAAAATAAATATCTTTGATTTCTTTTATTTGGTTAGAAAGAGTAGAAGCAATATCCATAGCTTGTAAGGATTCTAAGGTTTTTAAAGTCTCAACAATATTAGCAATGTCATGCCGCATTTTGAATAACTCTTCTTGCTTAGAAATGTATATTTTTTTAAAGTCATTTAAAAGCAATTCATTATTATATTTATTAATCATATTGTTTTTCTTGATAATAAGATTTTGAATAAAATATATAGCAAATAAAGTAGTAATGAATAGAATGATAAATAATACATTTAATAATATAACTTTTGGATAATCTGCTGGAACAAAAAATATCGTTTTTAAGAGGTTTAAATTGATGATTAAGAAGCTTATTAATTCGATAGTTAGAATGACTATGTATAAAATTGAAATGGCCTTATTATCTTCCGCTTTATTTATTCGTTTTGTAAAATAATATAGAAGTAAAATGAAGGCATAAAAGAAATTATTTGATATTAAGAGATATGGCGACCAATAGTAGTACTGAGCTTTATTTACTTCATTAAATAAAATTCCTAAGGCATTACTTAATAGACACTTAGCTGCTAAATCAGTAAAAAATGGTAGAAGACAAAATAAAAATGACCGCCAATCATCTAAACAAAGGCTTATGCTAAATAAGGTCAAAGATAAGATTAGGGAAAGAAGAAGATTATATTTATAATTATTGATTTGAATAGTCAATTCTAAATTTCCTAATGTCAAGTAGAGTATAAGACCAATAAAAAAAACACTTATAGCCATAAGCTTATAAATGTTCTGTTTTTTAATTTTAAATATGAAGATAAATAATAATAACATAATTATATAATTAATTGTGTTTATGAGATAGTACATAATCCATAACTTCCTTTTTATAATTTCTGGTAATATTTATTTCTTTAGCAATGCTTGAATTTTTAGAAATATTTTTGATGAATATCTTATTACCACCAATGGCTGCGATATAGTATGGATTAATTAAGAAAGATTTATTAGCTCTTAAAAATGGAAATCCTAAATCTTTTTGAACATCATCTAGGGTCGAAAAGAAAGAATCCATTTCTTTATTATTTGTCGTAAATATTTGAATGATTCTACCATTTGATTCAAAATAGACTATATCATTTATAGGAATCATAAAGAGTCTTTTAAATCTACTATAAGTAAAGAATGCTTTAGATTGATATTCCAGAGCTAAATTTAAGGCTTTAAAAACTTTTTGTTCTTCAAATGGCTTTTCTAAAAAATAGATGTGTTTACCATCGTAAACATCGAAAGTTTCTTTAGGCTTGCCACTTATGAAAATGATTGGAACATGGGAATACATTTCATTGATTTTTTTAGATAATTCTATTCCTGATTCATAAGGGATAAAGATATCTAAAAACACGATAGCCTGCTTTGATTTTTCTAAAGCTAAAAATAAAGAATTTGAATTATTGAAAATATCAATTTGGCAGGAAGAATCAAATTTTTTAATTATTTCAACTAAATTACTTATAGTTTCTTTTTCATCATCTAATATAATAACATCCATATTATTTATCTCCTAATACATATGTATATATTATACAAAATATTTCATTTTTCGGCATAGTTATAATTTACAATTATAATGTTTTTTTTTACATTTGGTGCTAAAAAAATATTTTTTTATGTATTAATTGACATTTTATATTATAATATATATTATATAAATTTATCAATATAAATCAATGTATTATGGAGTAAATTATGAAAAGAGTTATCTTAGCATTATGTTCATTAATATTAATTTTTTTAATTTCATGTAGTAATAATGCCAATGAAATTACCAATATAAAAATAGCTAGTGATGAGAATTCTATCATTCAAAATATAAATGATTTTAGACTAGATAGAATTGTTTTAAGATTAGAATATTCTAAAAACAAAAGTCGTCATATAGTGGTTAATGAAGAAGATCTAAGTGAAACATTCACTAAAGAGATAGGATTACAGCACTTAAAATTATTAATTGAAAACTATCAGTACGAATTTGATATTTTTATTTATAATGAAGAAATTATTAGAGACAATTACATCTATTATTATTACGATGATAAAAAGCTTAATATCTTTACGGCAACATCAATCTTAAATTCCTTGCCACCAATTAAAAATAATTATTATTTTTATGGCTGGTTTGCCGATGAGGCCAAAACTATTGATTATGTTGATGGTCAAAAGAAAATTGTCCAGCTTTATCCGATGTGGTCTGAAACAAAAACTTACAAGATTGATTATTATGTTTTAGAAAGGCTAGTTAAAAGAAAATATGTCATCACAGGTGAAATGATTGAATATTTTACTCCGGATATTCCAGATTCATATTTATTTTATGATTGGGATACTTATTTATTAAGTACTGATCATGATTTAGATATTCGAGCTATATTATATAAATCTGGCCAAGCCGTTGTTCGTTTTTTTACTAAAAATAATGAATTGCTTGCGTATAAAGTAGTTACAAAGGGAGGTAGTTTAAATCCCCCAGAAGCACCTCACATAGAGGGTTATATTTTTTTAGGTTGGACTGATTCATTAACTAATATTGATAATCATCTTGATATTTTTCCAATTTATGCCTTAAATGGAACCACTTATAATGTGGAGTTTTTAGATACGACCGGCAATCTTTTATCCTCTTGTGAAGTAGAAGCAGGTGGAACAGCGTCATTTGTTAACAATGATGACCGATATAAAGTAGTTGGATATAGTTCACCACTTGACAACATTTATAGTGACCTTCAGATTATTGTTTATTTGACACCCTATGTTTACTATTATTACATCGATAATATTTTATATTATTCAGGTTTATCAATTGAAAATCCACCTAAATATCCTGATACTAATGAATATTTAGCCGTTTGGCAAAGAGCTGAAAATAATTGGACAAGATTTGACCTTGTCTATGAAAAAAAAGGTGAATATTTTAATGTTCATTTACCAAATAGTACTGAAACATTTATGGTGAAAAATAGTGATAATGTAACTAATAACTTGAGTTTTTATGTGGCGATGATTCTCAATAAAAATGTCTATTATAAATGGTATTTAGATGAAAATTATACCAAAGAATTAGGCCAAAGTTTTAATAGTAATATTGTCGATGTCTATGGTTTGGCAATTGAAGATGATTATTCTTTTATAGATATTACAAGAGTTAAATTGGATTATAATATTGAAAAAAATG
Organism: uncultured Anaeroplasmataceae bacterium; assembly: GCA_947589245.1. GTDB lineage: Bacteria > Bacillota_I > Bacilli_A > Acholeplasmatales > Anaeroplasmataceae > Pelethenecus. Next base: position 36,299 of record CANQBD010000003.1, on the reverse strand, counting down.
GTGTTTATATTGAAGGCTTTATTAATTATCAAAATATTTGGTTAACCAAAAAAATTCTAAATGTGGCTGCAAAGGAAATGACTGTTTTAGGAGTTAGTGCCGAAGCTTTTAATAATTGTCAGATTATCGTTATTGATGAAGGAATTGACTATATTTATGACTTGGAAAAAGCTTTAGGTCAAACTATTGGCGCTTTTGTTGTTGATGAAGACAATGAGTATTATTACAGTTTGAATGGTAATTTATATTCAAAAAAAACTGATGAATTATTAATAGAAGTAGGGGGAATAAATGAATGAAAAAAACAATGATTATATTATTCATTTTGGTACCATTTCTCTTATTTAGTTGTTCTAAGGGTGTTGAAAGAGAAGTAATTGATATGAAAATCACTTCTCCAGATACTCACCTTGCTTGTCGAATAGAAAATTTCCAATTGGATAATCTTTGGTTTGATGTTACATATTCTGATAATTTTATCGAACAAAAAATAGTGACAGAAGATATGCTTTCAAAAGAAGATTTGGCTAAGCTTAGTGAACCTGGTAGGCATATTATTAATATAAATTACAATAATAAAAGCTTAGAAGTTGAACTTTATTTGTATGATTCTAATCTCCTTTCAAATAGTCATTTATTTGTGGTTCATAAGGATTTAGCTAAGGATTATTATTTGAAACAGAGTGCCTATGATATTGAAAAACCAACTAAAGATAATCTTTATTTTTATAATTGGTATTTAGATGAAACTTTCCAAAAACCATATTCTAATGAAGTAAATAGTGAGGTAATTAGTTTATATCCTCGTTATTCGACATTGCCGACTTTTAGAGTTAGATTTTATCATGAGAGTATTTTAATTAAAGAAGAATATGTCAATTTAGGAAGCTCTGCAACACCACCGGTTATGGAATCCTATGATGATTATATTTTTTATGGCTGGGATAAGGATTTTTCTAATATTCAGAGTAATTTGGATGTTTATTCAATTTATCAATCTGGGTCATGTGAGGTTATATATTATGATCTTAATGGTGATGTCTTATCGCGACAAGTTGTCAAAATTGGGGAATCTACAATACCACCTATCCCTAAGGAAGAATTAGGGAAGCTGTTTATTGGTTGGAGTAATGATGGTACAAATGTTTTAAAATCAATGGCTATTTATCCAATTTATGCATCTATTTTGGAAACTATTACAGTACGTTTTTTTGCCTGGACTTTAGATAATTTTTTATATGAAACGCAAATAATGGCTGGAGATTCAATTGAATTTAATTATCAGATGCCTAATTATGTTGTTCAAGATTTTAGTTGTGATTTGACGGAAATAACTTCTGATACCGATGTAATTGTCAATTTCAGACCAATTGAATATGAATATTATTATCAGGGAGAATTGATAACAAAATTACCATTTAATTCCTCACCACCGGCTATTCCTAAAAAAGACAATGCGATAGGTAAATGGGAGAAACGTGAAAATAGTGAATATGTTTATGATTTAATATATTATTCTTACTATGATTTTACTTTCTTTATTGAAACACAAAAGTATGGAATGCTGGAAGTAGGATATAATGAATTTATAAAATTAGGTCCAAGCTTTTATTTAGGTATCACAAAAAATAGCTTTGAATTTTATGATTGGTATTTAGATTATAATTATACTAATAAAATAGATGATTTTTCGCTTATCAACTCTGGTGATGTTATCTATGGTAGGAGTGTCTCAACACCTTCATATTATTCTGATGCTTTCTTTGATAAAACTTTGGTGGAAATTGATGGTGTTTTAGGATATAGTTATAGCTTAAATAGTTCAGATCATTTAATTGGTTTTATTCCCAATACTTTTAATGATTTACCAGTTTTAGAAGTGACAAGTTCAATTATAAGTAATTTGGAATATTGTTTTTTAAGTGCTGAAGTTCGGCATTTTAAATATGAAAATGAACGCTTGAAAAAGATAAAATCTTTGATAATTTCTGAAAACAATCATTATCTTTATATTAAGGATGGTATTTTATTTAAAAATTCTTTTATGAAAGATGAATTAATAATGTTTATTGAACCTAAGAGTAGCTTTCAGCTAACCTTGGATTATGCTTTAAATGAAAACTCATTTGATTTTGCTAATATTGATACTTTGATTATTCCCGAAGGAATGGAAGTACTAGATAAAATTAATTTTACTTTTGCAACTATTAGACATTTAAACTTGTCTAGCACTATTAGAGAAATAAGATTAAAAATTATTTCTCAAGAATTGGAAGTTATTAATTTTAATGAGCAGGGTTCTTTAGAATATATCAATTTTGAGTGTATATATTTTTCGAATATTAAGAATTTAATTTTACCTGCTAGTGTTAAATTTATTGATAACATTTGGTATTTGAATAAAAAATCATCACTTAAATTCCAGATTCCTGAGGATCATCCTTATTTTGTTAAAACGGAGGATTATATTTTAAATAAGACTAAAGATACGCTTATTTTGGCATTAAATCCAGCTGAAAATAATGATATTATTGTACCTAATAGTATCAAATATTTATTTCTAAATTGTTTTAGGGAAGTTAAATGTCAAACATTGGTTTTACCTTCAACCATTAAGGGTACTGTCTCATACAATGGTTATAATTCTATCACCAAGGAATACACAAATTATTGGATGATGGACATGGCTAATATTAGCGTACCAGATGATATAGATATGGATGTGCTACATGGAATAACTGATTCTAAGTGGTACAAAAACCAAAAAGGAACTGAAATTATGATTGGTTCAATGCTGATAGGGCTTAATATTAAAGGTGAATATACATTAAATAGCGAAATTAAACGAGTCTTTGATAGAATTAATATTCAGCAATATATTGATTTTTTATATATTCCTAAAGAAATGAAAGAGATAGCTTCAATTTTTGAAAATTTATCTTTTATAGGAAGAATAATTTATATCTAGGAGTTTAGCTATGAAAAAAATATTAATGATATTATTATTCTGGTTTATAATTTGCATAATGGTAAGTTGTAATACTGCTATAAGTCCGCATGAACATGAATTTAAGTCAACAATTTACTTGCCTACATGTGTCAAAGATGGCTATACAAACTATCAATGCGTTAGCTGTGATTATCAATATAATGACAATTACGTGGCAGCTTTAGGTCACCATTTTTCGATTTGGCGTGAAATTGTAAGTCCTGGATGTGAAAGTGAAGGCTTGCGAGAAAGAACTTGTCTGATGTGCGATTTTAAAGAAACAGAGCCCATTAATTCTATTGGTCATAATTATCAACAACAAATTATTAAAGAAGCTACGTGTGAGGAGCCTGGTCTCATTAAATATATTTGCAGCAACAATCCAGATCATTTTTATACAAGCGAAATAGCTCCCAAAGGACATGTGATGCAGGAGTGGTACACAGCTATAGAAGCTAGTTGTGAGGAAGCTGGCAAAAGTATTAGGTTCTGTGCTAATTGTAGCTATTATGAAGAACGTCCTTTAGATTGTCATGGTCACAAATATGTAGCGAATATTATTAAATTACCTACCTGTAGTGAAAGTGGGATAGTAGAATATGTTTGTGAATATGACCATAATCATTCCTATATTGAAGAATTAGCAAAGCTTTCTCATGATTATGTATTATCAGAGCAAAAGGCTGCAACATGTACAACGAATGGTTATCTAAAATATACTTGTGCTAATGATAATTCACATACTTATATTGAAATAATAGAAAAAACGGGGCACAATTTAACTAATTGGATTGAAGTTGAAAAGTCATCTTGTGAAGGTGGGAGTGAATGGCGTCATTGTACTAATTGTGATTATGAAGAAACGAGAAATACAAAATTAGGTCATTTATTTAGAGAAGGAATTTGTACAAGATGTGGAATTGTAAGTGAAAATAGTGGTGTTAAATTATTGGTTGATAATCCTCTATATCAAATATATAATGATGAAACATATCCATTTATTATGAATAATAATAGTTTTCAGTCCACAAATACAGCTTCTGGCTCTTCATCAGCGCTGATTTTTATAGCAAAAGCTAATATTTCGATATCTTTTGGTTTTAGAGGAAATTATGATTTACAAAATGTTAAGTGTGATGACTATATTGAGGTAGTAAAAAATGAAAAGCATGAATTTACTTGTAAGGCTTCATACATTCTTGAATTAGATGTGACTCATATGTTATTTACTGAATCATTTGAGAAAGGTGATTCTTTTAAATTTATTTTTACAAAAGATACCAAAGAAAGTGGCGGTGTCTTATTTTCAACTGCCACATCAAATATTTATGATGAATACATAATTATTGATTTATTATCAGCTATTCCATTATGATATAGTAATAAACTTTTTAAAAAAGGTTATGGTATTCTAGAATTTTGAAATCTAGATTCCATAGCCTTTTTATTATGATAATTTTTACATATATAATGTCATTTTTTACACTTTTATTGTAGTTTTCAGATTATTCTAATATATTAATATATATTAGTTATAAATGGAAGGAATGTTAGAACTATCAACAAAATATTTAGTGGTTAAAATTGTTTATTAATAAAAAAATTAGATTAGCTTTTAGTTAATTTAATAGACTAGTTAGTAAAGCTAATAAAATCCAATTTAATCCTAAATTTTGAGGTACAAAATTCCCGATATGAAATTAATTTACTATTTGCCTAGCTATATAAAAATAATAGGTATTTAAAAAGAAAAGAGGAGTTAGAGATGTTCAAAAGAATGATAAAGATATTTAGTATTGCTTCTTTATTTGTGTTTACAATAATTTTGGGCTCATGTGGATATGAAGATACTGCATCATACGAATATGATGATATGCCACCGGTTCATAATACCCATTTCTATACTATAACAAAGTATAATGAGACAAAACATTGGAATGAGTGTTCGTGTGGAGCAAAAAGTAATGAAGAAAATCATATTTTCGGAAGTTGGATAACAACAAAAGAACCTACTGAAGAAGCTTCCGGTTTAAAAAAACGCGTATGTTCTGTTTGTGGATATGAAGAAAGCAGTAGTATTGATAAATTAGAACACAAACATGTTTTTTCAGAAGATTTTGTATATGATAATACGGGACATTGGCATCCAGCTATTTGTGATCACATAACCGAAAAAAGTGGCTTTGAGGAGCATACTTTTTCTAATGGTATATGTGTAAAATGTAAAATGAAAGTATTCTTTTTAGAAAATCTATATTTTGATATAAATACTATGGCTTTGCCTATAGAACTAACTACTCGGAAAGGATATACTTGTTTAGGTGTATTTGATGTGGAAAATGATAGCGAGTATTTTGATGGTGCTGGTAAAAGACTTTCAGCCATTTCTATAAATGCTGGTCAGTATTTAGAATTGCGTTGGAAGAAAAATAAATATAATCTTCATTATATTATAGATGAAAAAGAAATATTAATGCAGAGCATTGAATTTGAAAACGAACTTCCTGCTTTTCCAATAATTAATCCAAAAGAGGGCTTTGATTTTATGGGATGGTTTGATGAGGATGGTAAAGTTCAATATGCTGATAAAAATGGAAAATATTATGATAACTATTCTATACTTAATGCTACTTGTGAATATAATTTAGACCAAAATGATATATATTTTTATGGAAAATATGAAAAACAAACTTTTACTGTTTCATTTTATGATTTCGATGGCAATATCATTTTGACACAAATTGTAGGCTATGGAGAAACTGCTACTTTTGATCAGGAATATCCTTCAAAGATAGTCAATAATATTTCTTATACTTTTGTTGATTGGGATACGGATTATCAAAATGTCAAATCAAATCTAGATGTTAGACCTAATTATAAAATTTCTATTAGTAATCCTAGTTTGGTATTTGGTTCCATTAAGGCCAACTTTAATCCTATGAATGTGTTGCCTATGAATTTTGGTGCCCACTATCAATTAGAACTTAATCCAGATGAAGATATCACAATGAAAATATATTCTTTAGATGGTGAAGAATTAAGTAACATTATTATATTAAATGATGATATGTCCTTGGATGTTGTAGGCTTAATAAGTTCTGGTGAATTTAATCTTTTTTATAAAAATGAAAAATTATTATCTGAAAATATTGAATTTGACATCAATGCTGGTCAATTAGGAGCGCAAATCAGAAAGATTTTAATAGATAAGGGTGTGCAAGTTGATGTAATAACAGAATATGAACTATCATTGGTTGAAGAATTATATTTAAGTGAACATTTCAAAAATAACAATGAAATGAACTATGTTTTGGGAATTAAGTATTTGATAGGTTTGAAAAAATTAGACATAAGTAATAATGGATTAGATGAAGAATATATTAGAAATATTTTACCAACTTTAAAACAACTAGTTTATTTAGATATATCTAACAATAATATTCATAATTTAGATGTCTTAAATGAAAACAAAAATTTAGTATATTTGGATGCTTCATCAAATTCAATTAATACTGTAACGGATTCAAATTCAGTTGAATCTTTAAGAAGATTAAGAAAATTAGAATATCTAAACTTGAATAATAATAGTATTGCAGATTTGAGTCCAATTGCTAATTTGACCTCACTTAAAGAGTTAAATATTGGATCTAATAAAATAAATGCAAAAACAATTGATAGTTTGATAAGTCTTTGGAATTTAAAGAATATTGATTTGAGCAACAATGCAAATTTATCTGATATGTCATCTTTTTATTCTTTAAAATATATTACAGATTTAGAGACTGTCAATTTATCAGGAATATCTTTGAATGGACAATTTAAGCAGGAAGAAACAATAGGAAAAATTAATAAATTTCCTACTTCAACCACATTAAAAAAATTAATTCTAGAAAATTGTAATTTAACTGATAATGACTTATTGGATTTAACTAAATTCATCAACTTAAAAGATTTAGATATTTCAAGCAATAAAAAGATAACTCAAGCTGGATTATCAAATTATTTTATCAAATTAGGTGCTGAAAACAATCTAGAGATTTTAAATATGTCTAACCTTGATAATATTGTTATTTTACCTGAGTTTGTAAATATGAGTAATTTGAAAAAATTAACTTTTAATAAATTAAAGTCTTTGGCTGATATATCAAATTTACAGACATCCCCATTAAGTAATTTAGAGGAATTATCTTTTAATGACTGTAGAAATATTGTATATAGTTCTAGCTCTTCTGATTCATTAAATGATCCATCTAAAATTTTTGATAATTTTACCAAGCTTAAATCATTATCCATTATTAATGCATTAGAGTGGATAGATAGAACACTTTATGACCATTTAATGAAAATAGTTCAAAGTGATCCTAAAAATGTGGAGACATTAAATCCTAACGATTTACATTTACAATTATTTGCTGAAGAGAATCCTATCTCATTTGATACAATTTTAAACTATAGAAAAAAAATTATATTTGGGATAGAAGAATTGAAACAAAGTGAAAATTCGACTATAACTGCTCAAGATGTTAAAATTATATATCAAGATAATTCAAAATTATATGATTTAGTTATTTCTTTTTTAAATGACTCTGAGGCTCAATCTAAGCAAACTTATAAGTTAATTATTCCTAATGGATACCAATCATTGACAATTTATGGAAGAATATCAAGAGAATATAATATAGCTATTGAATTAGAAGATAGAAAAGATAAACTTTTTGTACTAAATTTACACACTTTTGTAACAAATGGTATGGCAAAAACTACAACAATTAAAACAAATAGTGAATGTCTGCTAACAATTAATGCTTATGGTGAAAAAGTAATTATAAAAGGTGCAAACGGCTCTAGTTCAGGTGAATCTGGCCAGAATGCTATAGAAGCTTATGATTTAGAGATAAATAATTACACTGAAGATATTTTTTCTATAATCGGTGGTAATGGAGTTAATGGTGCCAATGGTGTAACTTCTGAAATGAACAAGAATACTGAGTGCTGGCAAAGAAAAGGTAAAGATGGTGGAGCTGGTGGAATCGCTATAGTAGGTCACAATATCTACTTTGGAGCTAATGCTTTTATTATTAGTGTTACAGGTGGTAATGGTGGAAATGGTGGAAAAGGTGGCGAAGCAACTGGTAAATTTGAGTTGTATCCATCTCACAATCATATGGCTTTATTTTCCGGCGGTGATGGTGGAGCTGGCGGTAATGGTGGCGATGCAATCAGATATAGTAACTATGTTACAAGTCAGTACCAAGTTAAATTGACAGGTGGTTCTGCTGGAGCTGGCGGAAAAAAAGGTAACCCTAATAAAAGTTGTTGGTTATATAACAATGGTCCTTGGTTTGGCACAAATGGTAAAAATGGTATAGATGGTAAAACAATGAATAAGGTGGAAGAATAAATATGAAAAGGATTAATTTTTTAATTACGACTATACCTTGCTTAATATTATTGATAATTTGTTCTAGTTGTGGAAATAGTCATTCCCATTCTTTTTCTTACAACAATGATGAAACAAATCATTGGGAAGAATGCTCTTGTGGGGAAAAAAGTGAAAAAACTCCTCATAATTATGGTGATTGGGTGGTGATAAAAAATGAAACTGCGACAGAAGAAGGTGAAAGAGAAAGAACTTGTAATACTTGTGGATATAAAGATAAAGAAAAAATATATACTAATGAAATATATACAAAAGGACTAGCCTATGAACTAAATAATGATAGAGAAAGTTATTCTGTAGAAGGCATAGGAACTGCTCTAGATAGTGATATAATTGTACCAAACTATTATAACAATCTACCTGTAACAGCAATAAAAGAATTTGCTTTTGAAAAAACTGATATAAATAGCGTTGTTATTCAATCAAATATCAAAACGATAGGTAGATCAGCATTATCAGAGTGTTTAAGTTTAAAAAATGTAACTATCTTAGGCAAAATAAATGAAATTCAATCTAAAACTTTTTATGGTTGTTCCAATCTTATTAATGTTGTACTTCCTGCATCTTTACAAATAATAGGTTCATCAGCATTTGAAGGGTGTTCAAACATATGCTATATAGAGATTCCCGAAAATGTTGAAGAAATTGGTGAAAATTCATTTAAGGATTGTTTGAACCTTGCAAGTATTAAAATGTTTTCTTCTGTGAAAAAAATTGATTTTAAAGCCTTTTTATCTTGTGAAAAATTAGATAGTATTTATTATAAAGGAACCATAGAAGATTGGTGTAATATAAAATTTGAAAGCAATATTTTTTCTTCTACCACTTCTAATCATTTTTATTTAGAGAATACCGATATGATTTGGGAAGAAGTTTTAAATATAAATATTTCTAATACAATAACAGAAATAGGGGAATATCAATTTTATGGATTTAACAATTTGAAATCAATTAACTTATCCAATAATATCACAAATATTAAAAAAAGTGCATTTGGTTATTGTTCTAGTCTACAAGACATTGTAATTCCTGATAGTGTAACAAGTATTGGCAAAGCTGCTTTTATTAACTGTTCTAATTTACATAGTATTTCTTTACCATTCACGGGAGAAAGTTTAAGTAATTCTGAAAACACACATTTTGGATATATTTTTGGTGCAGATACTTTTGAAAAAAATAGTGATTATGTTCCTACAAAATTAAAAGATGTAAGTATTAGAGGTGGTTATATCAAAGATGATGCATTTGCAATGTGTATGAATATAGAAAATTTATATATATTAGAAGGTGTTACCCAAATTGAAAAAAATGCTTTCTTAGAATGTTATGGTTTGCGAAAAGTTCAAATTCCAGTATATGGTATTTCTGCAATACCGAACGAAAAAGCTGATTCAGATGATACACTCACAATCAACGAGATTATAATATCTGGTGGAGATAGTATTCCAAGCAATATTTTTGAGTATTTTATTAATTTGGAAAAGATTGAAATTAGGGAAGGTATTGAAATTATTGGTGATAATGCTTTTGCTAATTGTAGTGGACTAAATACAATTTTATTGCCTAAATCTTTAAAGAAAACAGGTCTTAAATGTTTTTCAGGTTGCAGTAATCTTAAAAATGTTTATTATGCCGGAAACATAGAATCTTGGTGTAATATAGTCTTTGATGAGCAGTGGTCAAGTTCAAATCCGATGAATTTTGCCCGACATTGTTATATGAAAAATAATAATGGGTCGTGGGAAGAAGTAACTAATATAGAATTGCCGACAACGATAGATAAGATTGGGACTTGGCAATTTTATGGATTTGATCAATTGAAATCTATAAAGATACCTGCCAATATAACTAAAATAGATTATGGAGCTTTTATGAATTGTTATCAATTATTGGAAATATATAACTTTTCTAGTTTGAATATTCAGATTGGTAGTGAAGATAATGGCTCTATTGGATTAAATGCCAAAACTATATATGATGTTTTAACTGATAGTAGTTTCTTTAATAGTAATGGGTTAGTATTTTTTAATAAAGATGAAAATTATACTTTGACAGGATATATAGGTCAAGAAAAAGATATAGAATTACCGAAATATATAAACGAGAAAGTTTATGATATTGGAGCCTATGCTTTTGAAGATTCTAGTTTTAGAAGCATAACGATTCCAAATACAATCAAAAAAATAGGCTATCGTGCATTTTATAAATGTAGCGCATTAGATATAGTATATTATGATGGAACTATAGAAGATTGGTGTAATATATCTTTTGATGCTCAAAACTCAACATCAAATCCAATGAATTATGCTGATCATATTTACATGAAAGACAATTTTGATAACTTACAAGAAATTGAAGAGATAGAGATTCCATCCACAGTCACTGATATTGGAGATTGGCAATTTTTTAGTTTTAATAATTTGAAATCCATTCATATTCCTAGCAGTGTTAAAAAAATAGGTTATGGTGCATTTTATTATTGTTCAAATTTAGCAAGTGTTATTATAGATAATGGTTTAACTGAAATAGGTGCATACGCCTTTTCAAATTGTATAAATTTATTTTCAATTTTAATTCCTGATAGTGTTCTTACTATTCAAAAAGGAGCGTTTAACTTATGTTCAAATTTAAGAAATGTTTCTATTGGCAATGGTATAGAAAATATAGGAGAAGAGGCATTTTTTGGTTGTGAAAAATTGAAAGTTGTAACAATAGGTTCAGCCATACAAACAATTGGAAATCGTACATTTTATAATTGTTTTAATTTAGAGGAAGTGACTATTTTAGGAAATTTAAAATCTATAGGGGAAGAAACGTTTTATTGGTGTCAAAAATTAACAAATATAAATTTACCTGATAGTGTAGAAGAAATTGGTAGTTTTGCTTTCTATTATTGTATCAGCTTAACTAAAATTCATATTCCTTCCAGTTTAGTTGAAATCAAGGATAATGTATTTAATTCCTGTTATAATTTAAATGAACTTATACTGCCAACAAGTGTCAAGACAATTGGTGACAGTGCATTTGCATTTTGTCATAGTATAGAAAAAGTAGATTTAGGCAGTGTAGAATATATAGGGGAATGTGCATTTATGGGGTGTTCAAATCTCGAATATGCAATATTACCAGCAAATGGAGTATTAATTGGTGATGATGCCTTTGCGTATTGTAAGGAAAACTTTAGATTTTATTATGATGAAAGAAAAGATTCTTGAGAAAATGTTGATTTTGATGATGTTATAGAAATATGTTTTTATTCTAAATAATAATCTTTGTAAATTTTAGTATTTCTTGAATAAAAAAGACCACCTATTAAGATAATGGGTGGTCAAATTTTATATTTTATGCCACATTTTATCATTTTTTTATGTTTTTTACAATGTTTTTCATTTAATGCAAAAATTTTTTTAAAACAACGAACCATTTATTATCTTAATAGGTGGTCAAATAAATAAAAAAAGGAGCAAATAAATGAAGAAACTTTTAATAGTTACACTTATGGTAATGGGCATGTTTTTAATCAGTTGTGGACAAAATAGTGAAGATGGATTAAGTGCCTACGATATTTATAAAGAATCCACTACAGATGATCCAAAATTAACAGAAGAAGAATGGTTAGAAAGTTTAAAAGGACAAGATGGTGAAGATGGATTAAGTGCCTATGAAATTTATCAAAAATATACCACAGATGATCCAAAATTAACAGAAGAAGAATGGTTAGAAAGTTTAAAAGGACAAGATGGTAAAGCTATTTCTTCTGTCACTATCGAGTGTGGAGTTATGACTATAATTTTTGATGATAGTAGTTCGATAGTTGTAGAAGAGAATTTTTCTTATGCAGGACATCAATGGGATGAGGGAGTAATTACCTTACAACCTACTTGTATTACACCAGGAATTATAACTTATACTTGTGAAAAGTGTCAGCAGCAAAGAAAAGAAATTGTGGATAGTATTTCTACGAATCATAAATTTTCTGATTTTGTAACAGCTAAAGATAAGCATTATAAATATTGCTTATTATGTGGCGAAAAAGTTAATATGGAACACAATATGAGTGAGTGGCAAGTATTAGAAGAAATTTATAATTCTAAGGGCCATCATACTGGAAATATAGTAGAACAACATTGTGAAGATTGTGATTATATGGTTTTAAAAGCAGAGGCTTCCTTAGGTTACACCTTTTTAAGATGGAATACTGGAGATTTGCGAGAAACAATTTCTTTTTCTTCTTCTTTAGATGATTTTGAGACAATTAAACCATTATTTGAAGTCGAAGCACTTGAGTTACCAATTTTCTATATTGATACTCAAGACCAAGCAGAAATAGTTTCTAAGGATGATTATATTAACTGCTCCATTTCGGTTTCTAATGCCCAAGATGAATATAATTTTGATGATTTTTCTGGCAAAATCAAAGGTAGAGGTAATTCTACTTGGGGTCTGCCTAAAAAGCCATATAAATTAAAATTTGATAAAAAAGTAGATTTATTTGGCAATGGTTCGGCAAAAACTTGGACATTGATTGCTAATTATTCTGATCCTAGCTTGGTAAGAAATTATGTGGCATATACTTTAGGTGAAAAATTTGACTATATTAATCAAACAACTACTAAAACTCAATTCGTAGATGTTTATTTAAATGGTGAATATATTGGTGTTTATTTGATTTGTGAGCAAAACGAAACAGGATCAACACGTGTTGACATAGAAGATGATTTTGAACAAGCACCAAATCCAGCTGATATGGGATATTTAATTGAACTAGACGGACGTGCTCCTGAGGAAGGTATAGAGAATAAAGATTATGTGGTGGTTAATGATGTTAATTATGCGATAAAAAGTCCAGATTATGAAGATCTTGACAATCTTGATGATTTTACCCCATATCTTACTTATATTAAGCAATTTCTTATAGATGCTATGAATGCTTTAGAATCTAAAGAAATTAGTCAAATTCAACAATATATTGATATAGATACATTTATTGATTCTTATATAATACATGAATTATTTAATAATTGTGATGTTGGTTTTTCAAGTTTTTTTATGTATAAAGATGCCCAAGGCAAACTTCATAGTGGTCCAATATGGGATTTTGATATAAGTGGTGGAAACTGCAATTATAATTGGACTTCTAATCCTAATATAATAATGGCAACATGTAATCCTTGGTACAATGGGTTATTAAATTGTCCAGAAATTAAAGCTATGGTTGGAGAAAGATTAGCTTCTTACCAAGATGAAATTAGAAATTATTTTGATAATGTAAAAGATACTTTAATTGATTACAAAGCTTCTTTTGAAAGAAATTTTTTAAGATGGGATATTTTAGGAAAACCAAATTGGCCAAACACAGATGAAATGGTAGCAATTACTACATGGGAAGGACAGGTTGATTACTTATTAGAGTGGTTAAATGAAAGTTTGAATCATATATTGTCAGTTTATACATCTTAAAGCAATATATGATTAAATTGAGTGTTGAATATAAACTCTTTATTTATTAGGTGGTGCCACCCTTTTGGGTGGCTTTTTTCTCTTTATTACTATCAATTTAAATTTTACAACTTAGAACGATAAAAAATAATCAAATTTTATCTTGACTATTGTTTGAAAATAATGTATCATTATAATGTTGTAACATGCACCACTTAGAAGAGGTTATAAATGATTGATATCTACCTCAATAGTGTGTCTTAATTTATAAGGAGGTAATACGACATGTATGCAATTGTAGAAACTGGTGGAAAACAGGTTCAAGTAGAAGTTGGTCAAGCAATCTATGTTGAAAAACTAGATGTTGCAGAAGGTGAAACTTATACTTTCGATAAAGTATTATTTGTATCTGGTGAAAAGAAGCCTTTAGTTGGTACTCCATATGTTGCTGGTGCTACTGTAACTGCTAAATGTGAAAAACAAGGAAGAGGTAAGAAGATTGTAATCTTCAAGTTCCGTCGTAGAAAGCATTCAGCTCGTAAGAAGGGTCATCGTCAATCATATACTAAATTAGTTGTTGAAGCTATCAACGCTTAATTATGACTACATATAGTGTTTTAAGAAAAAATCAAGAAGCAACTATTGAAGTAAAAGGTCATGCAAATTATGCTGAATATGGTCATGATATTGTATGTGCTAGTATTTCAACAGTTTGCATATACACAGCGAATTTAATCGAGAAATTAAATTTAAGTTACAACATTATCGATTTAGTTTGTGATGAAGGATACTTTCGCTTACAGGTAAAAACTACTGATGTGACTGCTAATGCAATTTTCGAGAATTTAGAGTATACGTTAGAAGAAATTTCTAAGCAATATCCAAAATATTTAACTTATAAGAAATAGGAGGATTTAGATATGCTAAAGCTTAATTTACAATTATTTGCATCTAAAAAGGGTGTAGGTTCTACTAAGAACGGTCGTGATTCTGAGGCTAAGCGTCTTGGAGCTAAAGCTAGCGATGGTCAAGTAGTTACTGCTGGTTCAATCTTATATCGTCAAAGAGGTACCAAGATTTTACCTGGTAACAATGTTGGTCGTGGTGGTGATGATACTTTATTTTCAAAGGTTGACGGTGTTGTTAAATTTGAACGTAAAGGTCGCGACAAGAAACAGGTTTCTGTTTATCCAGTAGCTTAAAAAGTTACTTATTGTACCCATTGAATATGGGTACTTTTTTTTGAAATACTTTTAAGGAGGTTTTTATCATGTTTGTTGATTTAGCCAAAATGGAAGTTGAAGCTGGCAAAGGTGGCGATGGTATTGTTGCATATAGACGTGAGCTTAAGGTTGAAAAAGGCGGGCCATTCGGTGGTAGTGGTGGTGATGGTGGATCAATCATCTTTGTTGGGGATGAAGGTCTTTCAACTCTTTTAGACTTACGTTATCATCGAGTTTTAACAGGCAATGCTGGTGAGAAAGGACGACATAAAGGTATGACTGGAGCTTGTGCACTTCATACTTATATCAAGGTACCTGTTGGGACCGTTATTTATGATGATGAAACTGATAAAATAATTGGTGATATAACTAAACATAAACAAGAAGTAGTTGTTGCAAAAGGTGGACGTGGTGGTCGTGGTAATATGGCTTTTGCTACAGGTATTTTGAAATGCCCTGACTTTTGTGAAAAAGGTGAACCTGGTGAAAAACGTAAAATTAGATGTGAACTTAAAATCTTAGCTGATTGTGGTCTTGTTGGGTATCCAAGTGTTGGCAAATCAACTTTAATTGCTGCTGTGTCTAAGGCACGGCCTAAGATTGCACCTTATCATTTTACAACGATTGTTCCAAATCTTGGAATGGTTTTAGTACCCGATGGTCGAAGCTTTGTTATGGCTGACTTACCTGGTATCATTGAAGGTGCATCTCAAGGTGCAGGGCTTGGTCTACAATTTTTAAGACATATTGAAAGATGTCGGGTTATTGTTCATGTGATTGATATGGCAGCCATTGATGGTCGTGATCCATATAATGATTATTTAAGCATTAATCAAGAGTTGGAAAATTATAAGATGAATCTTTCTAAACGGCCAATGATTTTAGTTGCTAATAAAATGGATGAGCCTAGTGCTAAGGAAAACTTAAAGGAATTTAAAAAGAAAGTAAAATTACCTATTATTGAGATTTCTGCCTTTACTAAAAATAATTTAGATGAATTACTTTATAAAATTGCTGATACTTTGGCTGTGACTGAAGAATTTTCATTATTTGAAGATGATGAAGAACAAGAGGTGGAATACACCTTCAAGGATAAAGAAAAATTTTTTGAAATTACTCGGCAAGATGATGGCATCTATAATGTTACAGGAGCTGGATTAAAGCGTCTTTTTGAAATGTCTGATTTTGATTCTGATTCTGGCAGAATGCGTTTTGCTAGACAGCTTAGAACCTATGGTTTAGATGATGAATTAAGAAAGCTTGGTGTAAAAAATGGTGATACTGTTCGTATTTTTGAATTTGAATTTGAATTTATTGATTAATAAAGAAATTCTTTTATGGATTTTAGCTTTAGTAGAAGCAGTTATGTCTTTGATTACTGCTATGGTCTATAAACGAGATAAGACCTTAGCTAAAAAGGGATTATGGCGAATAAAGGAAAAAACACTCCTTATCTTACCATGGCTTATGGGCGGAATTGGGGGTTTTTTAGGAATATATGCTATGAGACATAAAACACATCATTGGTATTTTCCTTTAAATAATATGCTTGCCTTAATTGTCCAAGCCTCTCTATTTATTAGCTTAGCGATATTATTATAAATTAGTCCTATAGTTTAATCTATAGGGCCTTTTTGTTTGACATTAAATACTATAAATTTTATAATGAAATCAAGAAATTAGTTAAATTAATAAAAGATGAAGGTGATGAATTTGAAATATATATTAGTCATTGATCAAGGAACTACATCTAGTAGAGCCATTATTTTTAATACTAGTGGTAAAGTGGTTGGTCAAGCTCAACAGGAGTTTAGACAAATTTATCCTCATCCAAGCTGGGTAGAACATAATCCAATCGATATATTATCTAGTGTTAGAAGTGTGATTTCTACAGCTTTGACTGAAGCTCGCGTAAAGCATTCCGAACTAATTGGCATGGGAATTACCAATCAAAGAGAAACAGTTGTAATGTGGGATAAACAGACTGGAGAGCCAATTTATAATGCGATTGTATGGCAATGCCGTAGAACGATGAATCGCTGTGTAGAGTTAGAAAAATATAAAGAAGAAATTATTGCGAGAACTGGTTTGAAATTAGATTCCTATTTTTCAGCAAGTAAGATAGAATGGTTACTTAAAAATGTGCCTAAAGCCCAAGAACTTCTAAATTCTCATCGGTTACTTGTTGGAACTATTGATACCTATCTTATGTGGCAGCTTTCTGGTGGTAAAATTTATAAAACAGATTATACAAATGCCTCTCGTACGATGCTATATAATATCCATACTCTTGCTTGGGATTCTTATTTATGTAAGTTATTTGATATTCCTATGGAGATTTTACCAGAGGTATGTCCATCAAGTTATAATTATGGCTTAACAGATAAAGACATATTGGGCTTTGAGGTCTCAATTAGTGGAGTTGCAGGCGATCAGCAATCTGCTTTATTTGGCCAATGCTGCTTTGCCAAAGGAGATCTTAAGGTTACCTATGGAACAGGTTGTTTTTTATTGATGAATACAGGTGATGAAGCGCTAGTTTCTAAAAATGGTCTTATCACATCATTAGGTTGTCAAACAGATAAGAAGCCTTCCTATGTTCTAGAAGGAAGTGTATTTGTAGGTGGTGCAGTAATTCAATGGCTAAGAGATGAGCTTAAGATTATTGCTAGTGCTTCAGAATCGGAAAAACTAGCTAGGAGTGTAGAAAGTACTAATGGAGTTTTTTTAGTTCCTGCCTTTGTAGGATTAGGGGCACCTTATTGGAACTTTGAGGCCGAAGGATTAATTACAGGCATTACTCGCGGAACCAATAGGGCTCATATTACGCGTGCTGCCTTAGAGGCAATAGCCTTTGAGGTCAATGATGTAGTTTCGGCAATGAAAAAAGATTTGGGTGTAGATATCCTTAAAATTTCTGTGGATGGTGGTGCTACAGAAAATAATTTCTTGTTGGAATTTCAAGCTGATATTACAAATGCTGATATTGTGAGACCTAAAAATAAGGAAGTAACTGCCTTAGGTGCTTTTTACTTAGCTGCCTTAAATCTTAATCTTTTTGAAAACTTAGAAGAGATAAAGTTAATGAATCCTATAGAAAGGTCATTTATTCCACAAATGCTTTGTGAAGATCGAGATGTTAAATTAGAGGGTTGGAACAAGGCAATTCGCAAAGCAAGTTTTAAATGATAAAATTATCTAATTTTTAAAAAATAATGGAACTTTTAATTTAATTGGTTTATAATATATTATGGATTTTGTGGAGGATATTATGAAGAAAAGACCAGTTATGTTAATAATTATGGATGGCTATGGTTTAGCAGAAGCCTCCAAAGGAAATGCTGTTAGTTTAGCTAAACAGCCAAATTTAGAAAGAATATTTAAAGAATATGATACTAAAACCTTAGAAGCCAGTGGTGAGGCAGTTGGTTTACCTGAGGGTCAAATGGGTAATTCTGAGGTAGGACACATGAATATTGGGGCCGGGCGGATTGTTTGGCAATCATTATCTAGAATTAATAATGCCATTAAGACTGGTGAATTTAAGCATAATGAAGCAATAGTAGAGGCTATTGAACGAGCAAAGAAGAATAATAAGAAGTTTCATATTTTTGGTTTATGTAGTGATGGTGGTGTTCACTCTCACACTGCTCACATTATTGCGGTTGCTCAATTAGCTCATGAACTTGGTATTAAGGATGTTTATTATCATGCTTTCTTAGATGGTCGTGATGTAGCTCCTAAGAGTGCTGCAGTTTATTTAAAAAAGATTGTTGCTGAAGGTAAGGTTAAGGTAGCTACTGTCGGCGGTAGATATTATGGTATGGATCGTGATAAAAATTATGATCGTATTCAAGTTGCTTTTGATGCTATGACTATTGCAGATGCTCCATTCTTTGCTGACCCATTTGCTGGTATTGAGGCTTCCTATAAAGAAGGGATTACTGATGAATTTATGAAGCCTTTTGTATCTGATAAAAATGGTATGGTTGAAAGTGGTGATTCAGTAGTATTTGCTAATTTTAGACCAGATAGAGCAATTCAAATTGCAACTTGTATTTCTAATCCTACAGGAATTGTTTATAATCCTGAGAAACAATATCGTATGAATTTAGAACATGCTCCAAAGGATGTTTTCTTTGTATCAATGATGAAGTATGCTGATAGTGTTAAAGGGCCTTTAGCCTTTGGTTTACAAAAACTAGATAATCTTTTTGGTGATGTTGTTTCTAAGGCTGGTTTAAAACAATTAAGAATTGCTGAAACAGAAAAATATGCGCATGTTACTTTCTTCTTTGATGGTGGTGCTGATCGGGAGATTGTTGGTGCTGATCGTATTTTAGTTAATTCACCAAAGGTTGCAACTTATGATTTACAACCTGAAATGAGCGCTTATGAAGTTTGTGATAAGGTAGTTAAGGCCATTGAAAGTCAGAAATATGATTGTATAATTCTTAATTTTGCTAATTGTGATATGGTTGGTCATACCGGTGTCATTCCAGCTGCAGTTAAAGCAGTTGAGACTGTTGATGAGTGTGTTGGTCGTTGTGTTAGAGCCTTAGAAAATGTTGGTGGTGTTGCTTTAATCACTGCTGATCATGGTAATGCTGAGAAGCTTCTTGATGAAGAAGGTAAGCCGTTTACTGCTCATACAACTAATTTAGTACCAGTTGTTGTTACCGATAAAAATGTTAAGCTAAGAAATGGTATTTTATCTGATATTGCTCCTACCTTATTAGAATTAATGGGTGTAGAAGTACCAAGTGAGATGACTTCTAAGTCCTTACTTGTAAAATAATAAATTTTAAATACTTCGGGGTTTGGTGTAATTCCATACCGGCGGTAATAGTCCGCGAGCATTTTTGCATGAGTAGGTGCAATTCCTACACCGACAGTAAAGTCTGGATGAGAGAAGTTATTTACTTTTTTAATTAAAATGATCCCTGAAGTAATATTGGGGATTTTTTTTTGTTAGTAAAGGAGTAAATAATATGAAGAAGAATCAACAGTTAATTAAACGGATGTCCTTTGTGGCTATTTTTGCAGCTTTATCGGCTTTATTATATACAATTGTTCCTAAATTTTCTTTACCGATTTTTCCTGTTTTTTTAGAAGTTAATTTTTCAATGATTCCCATTGTTATATGTGCTTTTATGCTAGGACCAGTTGATGGAGCAATTTGTGTATTAGTAAGATTTCTAATTAAATTGCCTGCTACTTCAACAATGTGTGTAGGTGAAACTGCCGATTTTTTAATAGGCTTACCAGTGGCCTTAGGGGCTGGGCTAATGTATCATAAAACAAACTTTAAGCATAAAGAATTATATGCCTTTTTACTAGCCTTTGGGTTATGGGTTTTAATGGGGATTATTACTAATGCGTGCATTAATATTCCTTTTTATTCCGCAGTAATTCCTGGTGGTATGGATGCTATTATTTGGGCTTCTAGTTCGGCTTTTAGGACAATAAGTGGTGGGGCAATTAAGGAAATAACAACTGATAATTTTATGTTTTATTATTTGTTATGTGCTGTTTTACCATTTAATGTTTTATTAGCTAGCATTGTGCTAATTGTTACTTGGCCAATTCATAAGCGTTTGAAGATTTTATATGATATGGTATCCTTTGGCCAAAATCATCAATCAGATGAAAATGCTGGAAAAAAATAAGTAAAACGTTTTCTTTAAAAATGGATTTAATATTCTATGAAAAAAGAAACAAAATATAGTATAATACCAAATGGTAGAAAACAATTAAAATTAAGGAGATGTAAATTATATGCCATTTATTCAAAGCATTTATGCAAGAGAAGTTCTAGACTCACGTGGTAATCCAACTATTGAAGTAGAAGTAGTTACTGAAAGTGGGGCATTTGGTCGTGCCCTTGTACCTTCTGGTGCTTCAACTGGTGAACACGAGGCTTTAGAGTTACGTGATGGAGATAAGTCACGTTATTTAGGAAAGGGTACTACAAAGGCTGTTGCTAATGTTAATGACATTATTGCTCCAGCATTAATCGGTTATGATGTTAGAAATCAAGTTGTTATTGATAACACTTTGATTGCTTTAGATGGTACTGAAAATAAGGGTAATTTAGGTGCCAATGCTACTTTAGGTGTATCTATGGCTTGTGCTCGTGCGGCAGCTGATTATTATGGAATGCCATTATACAACTATTTCGGTGGTGTTAATGCCAAGCAATTACCTCTTCCAATGATGAATATCCTAAATGGTGGTGCTCATGCTGATTTCTGTATTGATTTCCAAGAAATCATGATTTTACCTGTTGGTGCTCCTTCCTTAAAAGAAGCAGTAAGAATGGGTGCTGAAGTATTCCACAACTTAAAAAAGATTCTAAAGGCTAATGGTTATGTTACTAGCGTTGGTGATGAAGGTGGTTATGCACCTAAGCTTTCTTCTAACACTGAAGCTTTTGAGCGTGTAGTAGAGGCTATTAAAGCTGCTGGTTATGAACCAGGTAAGGATATTTGCTTAGGTATCGATGTTGCTGCCTCTGAATTCTATGATGCTAAGACTGGTAAGTATACTTTAAAGGCTGATAAGGGTGTATTTGATTCTAAGGAAATGGTTGATAAGTACTATGTTCCTCTAACTGAAAAATTCCCTATTATTACGATTGAAGATGGTCTTGCTGAAGATGACTGGGATGGTTGGAAATATTTAACTGATAAGTTAGGTAAGAAAATTCAATTAGTTGGTGATGATTTATTCGTTACAAATACTAAGCGTTTAGCTAAGGGTATTGCTATGGGCGTTGCTAATTCAATTCTTATTAAAGTTAACCAAATTGGTACTTTGACTGAAACTTTCGATGCAATTGAAATGGCTAAGCGTGCTGGCTATACAGCTGTTGTAAGTCATCGTTCTGGTGAAACAGAAGATACGACAATTGCTGATATTGTTGTTGGTTTAAATGCTGGTCAAATCAAGACTGGTTCTGCAAGCCGTACCGACCGTATTGCTAAGTATAATCAATTAATTCGTATTGAAGATGACTTAAATGGTCGTGGCGAATTTGCTGGTACTTCAGTATTTGCTGGTTTAGATTCTTTATATAACTTAAAGTAAAATAAATTTTGGAGGATTTAGTCCTCCTTTTTTTATTTACAATTAAAGGAGTTTATGATAGAATAATTATGCGACTTTTAGCAGCTTAGCCAAGTGGTAAGGCAACGGACTCTGACCCCGTTATTCATAGGTTCGAACCCTATAGCTGCTGCCAATATTGCTTGCTTAGTTCATCGGTAGAACGTATCCATGGTAAGGATAAAAGGCTAGTTCGATTCTGGCAGTGAGCACCAGTTTAAATATAAGGACTGTTTAGGCAGTCCTTTATTTTTGCTTATTTAAGAAAAATATTATATAATAATTATAATAGTTAACTATTATAAATGTTTAGGAGGTAATTATGAGCTATATTATGGATCTTCGAAAGCTTGTTTGGCATAGAACGCTTATTATGCCTTGTGCCTGTGTGATTATTGGTGATGGCAAAGGTAATGTCTTACTTCAACATCGGACTGATAATAATCTTTGGGGTTATCATGGTGGTTCAATTGAAATAGATGAATCAGTTGAAGAAGCTTTAAGGCGCGAGATAAGGGAAGAACTGAACTTGGAACTTGATTCAATTGAATTTTTTAAAATTGTTTCGGGTAAAGAAGCCCATTATACATATCCCAATGGCGATGATGTTTCTCCTATTGATATTGTATATGTTTGTCACCATTTTCATGGTGATTTGCGACTTGATCCTAATGAGGTTAAAGAGGTAAAATGGTTTAACTTAAAGACCTTGCCGAAGGAAATGACTTTAGCAAATGCTAATGTAATAAAAGACTATTTTAGTAAATACAGTTTTTGCGAGTAGGATTGATATTTTAGATAATTTAGGTAGTAGGTGATATGATGAAAGTTGGTATTATTGGTGGTGGAGCCTGTGGGTTAGTAGTAGCCCGCATTTTACAAGAGAATAATATTTCTTATACTCTTTTTGAAAAGAATAAGATTGGTAAAAAGATTTTAGCTAGTGGCAATGGCAAAGCTAATATTTATAATACAAATATTACAAGTGAATTTTATAATAATCAATTTGCTTCCGACTTAGTAGGTGCAATGTATGCTAAGCTTTTAGTTTTTTTTCAAAGAATCGGGTTATATACTAAAACAGATAGTGAGGGAAGGAGCTATCCCTATAGTGAATCATCACTTACAGTTTTAAATTGTTTAATTGAAAATAAAACTAATTTAATCGAAAATTTTGAGGTTAAAAAAATTGAGAAGAAAAACAAGCAATTTTTTATTAATGACTTAGATGAGGGCTTTGATTATTTAGTTTTAGCAAGTGGCTCAATGGCTGGAATGATTAAATCAAAACAAGTAGGCTATAACAATTATCTTAACTCCTTAAACTTAAAAATGACCCCTCTAAGACCTAGTTTAGTAGGGTTTAAATTAGCTAATTATCCAAAGAACTTAAGTGGAGTTAGAGCTAAGGCTTTAGTCTCTTTATATCAAGGTACGAAGCTTATTCATCAAGAGCAGGGTGAGGTAATTTTTAAGAATGATGGTATATCTGGTATTTGTGTCTTAAATTTATCTTATTATTATAATCAATTAAAAGCTAAAAATAATTGTCATTTAAGTCTTAATTTTGTTCCTGATTATGATGTTAATATTAATACTAAAAAAGAATTATTAGGTCTTTTAAATAATAAACTGGCTAGCTATATAGGTGAATTTCAGGATTTAAATCACTATCTGAGAAACCTTACATTTGACATTCTCGATACCTATGATTTTGAATTTTGTCAGGTTGTTTCTGGTGGACTTAATTTGGATCAGATTAATAAAGATTTAACCTTGAAAACCGAACCTCATATTTTTGTCGGTGGTGAGCTTTTAGATGTTGATGGGGCTTGTGGTGGTTATAATTTGATGTTTGCTTTTAGTTGTGGACTTTTGATAGGTGAGATGCTATGCAATATCAAATAGATAATTTTAAAGTATTAGTCAGCCAAGACCAGAATTTAACACTTTTAGTTAAAAATAAATATCATCTTGCTGATTGTAAGGTTACTATTTTAGCAAGGTCAATTGATGCCAGAAAAAAGGAAGCAGTTTATTATAATTATCGTTTATTAATTGAAACTAATAAAATAGTCAACAATCAAAAGTTTAAGTCTTATGTGCCAGTGCTAAGAGAATTAAAGTACTCTAAATGGAATAAGGAATATCAGCCCATTATTGTAGGCTTTGGTCCAGCTGGTATTTTTGCTAGTCTTTATTTGGCACGCTCGGGTGCTAAGCCTATTATCATTGAAAGAGGAAGCAAAATAGAAGAACGCATTAAGGATGTTGAAAAGTTTATTTTAACTAAAGAATTAAATCCTAATAGTAATGTTCAGTTTGGTGAAGGTGGAGCTGGAGCATTTTCTGATGGTAAACTAACAACTAATGGTAAAAACAAGCTCAATAATTTTATTTTATATGAACTATATAAACATGGTGCAAATGAAGATATCTTATATGATAGTATGCCGCATATTGGTACGGATGTTTTAAGAGAGGTTGTTAAAAATATTCGGTTAGAAATAATTAGCTTAGGTGGAGAATTTCACTTTAATACTCAGTTTTTAAATGCTTATCATGAAAAAGATTTAGTCAATATTGAAACTACTAATGGCAACTTTAAAACTAAATTTTTAATTTTGGGAATTGGTCATTCTGCTAAAGACACAATTAGACATTTATATAGTCAAATGGCTTTAAAAATGGAGCCTAAGGCTTTTTCAATGGGGGTTCGAATTGAACATCTTGCTTCTAAAATAGATGAAGCTCAATATGGTAGTTTTGCCAAATATTTACCTCATGCTTACTATAAGCTTAGTTATCATCATAATGAGAGAGGTATCTACACTTTTTGTATGTGTCCAGGTGGCTATGTTTTAGCTTCGGCAGCTGATAAAGAGACAATTGTTACAAATGGTATGAGTAACAATAAACGTGATGGTTTAAATTCTAATAGTGCTTTACTGGTTGATGTAAGACCTAGTGATTATGGTAAAGCGGTGCTTGATGGTTTAGACTACCAGGAAAAATACGAGCGATTAGCTTATCAGATTGGTAAAGATTATCGAGCACCAGCCAACCTCGTAAAAGAATTTTTAGAAGGTAAAATTGCTAAAACAGAAAGAAGTATTAAAACAACTTATCAGCATGGACTAATTATGACCGATTTAAATAATTGTCTACCTGCTTTTGTCGTTGATGGTTTAAAGGTGGGGCTTAATGAATTTCAAAAGAAGATTAATGGTTTTGCCGATCCCGATGCCATCTTAGTAGGAATTGAATCGAGAAGTTCATCACCTGTAAGAATTCTAAGGGATGAAAATCGTGAAGCTAGCTTTAAGGGACTATATCCGATTGGTGAGGGTGCCGGTTACGCAGGTGGTATTATGAGTGCGGCTCTAGATGGTCTTCTTACAGCTATTAAAATTGCAGAAGGGAAAGAAGAAAATGACAAAAATTAAAATTGCTTATATTGGTGGTGGTTCTAAGCAATGGGCTAGAACTTTTATGACGGATTTAGCTTTATCTTCAGATTTAGGTGGGGAAATTGGTCTATATGATATTGATTTGCCTATGGCTTATTTAAATAAAGAAATAGGTGAAAGAATTAATCAAAATAGTTCAACAAAAAGTAGATTTAATTATGTAGTTTATGAAAAACTAAATGATGTTTTGAAAAATGCTGATTTTGTAATAATTTCAATACTTCCAGCTACCTTTAAGGAAATGGCAAGTGATGTTCATACACCCGAAAAATATGGCATCTATCAATCTGTTGGTGATACAGCTGGCCCTGGTGGAATTTTAAGGGCAATGCGAACTGTTCCAATTTATGAAGAATTTGCAAGAAGTATTAAAGAAATTTGTCCAGATGCTTGGGTAATTAATTTTACTAATCCTATGAGTATTTGTGTTAAGACCTTATATGATGTCTTTCCTGGTATCAAGGCTTTTGGTTGTTGTCACGAGGTCTTCCACGCTCAAGAGTTCTTATGTCTCGTTTTAAGAGAAACTAGAGGTATTGATATTCATCGTAAGGATATTTATACTGATGCAAGTGGTATTAATCATTTTACGTGGATAACAGAGGCTCGCTATAAGGATTATGATTTATTAGCCCTCATTCCTGAATTTATGGAAAAATATTATGAAGAAGGCTATTATGAATATTTTGATCGTTTTCAATTTAAGTATGATTGTTTTGCCTATGGTAATAAAGTAAAGATGAATTTATATAGTCGTTATAAAGCTTTAGCGGCTGCTGGTGATCGCCATTTAGTTGAATTTGTTAATCCTAATTGGTATTTAAAAAATCCGCAAATGGTTAAGGATTGGAAATTCAACTTAACAACTGTTGATTTTAGAATCAAACAGCAAGAAGAACGAATTGCTGAAAGTAAGCTTTTGGCTAGTGGTAAAAAAGCAATTGAATTAGTACCTTCTGGTGAAGAAGCAACTGACTTGCTGAAGGCTATTTTAGGTCATCAAACAATTATTTCAAACATCAATTTGCCTAATACTGGTCAAATGCCAGATTTACCAATGGGTAGCATTGTTGAAACTAATTGTATCTTCACCAATAATCAGGTTAAACCAATTGTTGCTAAACCATTACCAAAAGCCGTTCTTAATATGGTTTATAGAGCCAACAATAATATTGAAACTTGTTATTTAGGAATTAAAAATCGGGATTTAGATGTTATTTTTGCTTCCTTTATGAATCAAGCTTTATGTAGTAATTTAACACTTGATGACGGTTTGAAGCTGTTTAAAGAAATGATTAGTAATACACGCAAATATCTTGATGCCTATTTTCCTAATTTAGATGAATATTTAAATAAATAAAATATTTTTAAATTAGTAGTATATTTTTATTATTTGGTCAATAATTTCAAAGCTTTAGAAGAGAGTAAATTTTTTGAAAAAGTAAAAAAATAAAATAAAATCAATTTTTTAAAAAATAGAGGGCTTGAACATTTTTGTTCAGGCCTTTTTATCAAGTTATTATTTTATAAATTATTGTATTAATTGTCTTTTTTTAGGTTTAAACATTGTTATAGTGTGTCTTTTATTATATAATAATAAAGTATTTCGAGGTTAGGTGGTGGTGAATATGGTTAATTCATATAAAGAACTAAAAGTTTTTTTAAAGTCTTTAACTGAGCGTCCTAAGCTTTTATTACATAGCTGTTGTGCGCCTTGTTCAACACACGTAATCATGCTTTTAAAAAAGTATTTCGATATTACAGTTTTTTATTCAAATGATAATATTTACCCAAAGGAAGAATTTGTCAAACGGCTTAATGAAGAAATTAAGTTTTGTCAAGGCCAAGCCATAAATGTTTTATTTACGGAATATAATGAAGAAGATTATCTTGCCGCAATCAAAGGTTATGAAACCTTAGGTGAGAAGAGCTTAAGATGTTATGAATGTTATAAATTTCGGCTTGAAAAAACTGTAAAAAAAGCTAAGGAATTAGGCTTTGATTATTTTACAACAACCTTATCAATTTCACCTCATAAGAATAGTGAATGGATAAATGCAATTGGTAGAGAATTAGAAAATAAATTTAATATTAATTTTTTATATTCTGATTTCAAAAAAGAAGAAGGATATAAAAATTCAGTTAAATTAGCTAAAGATTATAATTTGTATCGTCAAGATTATTGTGGGTGCCGATATTCATTAAGGGAAAGGAGCTTAGGTCATGGAAAAACTGAAAAAGACAATAGTTAAACATTTAAATATTGATTCTACTAAAAGAATTCTATTTATGAGTGATATTCATGGTGATATTAAGCTTTTTAAAGAGGCACTTGCTAAGGTCAATTTTTCTGATGATGACTATCTATTTATCATTGGTGATATGATTGAAAAGGGTGATTATTTAGATAATTTAGCTATGCTTAAATTTATCTTAGAGTTTAATAAAAGGCCTAATGTTTATATGATGGCTGGTAATTGTGATGAGATTTTTCGATTTATCTTACCTCCACTTGATAAACAAAGATTTTTATATTATGCCTTAAACAGACAAAAATCAATTATCAATGATATTGCAAATGAAATAAATTATCCTTTAAATAGAGAAATGGATATTGAAGATTTTATCAATACGATAATGAAAAAGTATCCGGAATATTACGACTTTATTGATGAACTTCCTGATGTAATTTTTATTAATGATCAAATAGTTTTAGTTCATGGTGGTATCTTAGATATTGATAATATTCCTGAACAGGCTATTGATGTTTTAAAATTTGATCGTTTTTTAGAGATAAGTGGTTCTCAAAAGAAATTGATGATTGTTGGTCATTATCCTACTCGTAATTATCGTCCTGATATAGCTTCTGTTAATCCGATTTTTGATTATCGCAAAAATATTATTTCTATTGATGGTGGTAATAACGTTGTTAAGGGTGGTCAAATTAATGTTGTTATTTTGAAAAGTCTTAACTCTATGAGTTTTAGTTTTGAGGCCTTTGATCATTATCCTAAGCATATTATTACTCATGATGTCTATTATGAAAAGCCTAAAAATAGTATCAATATCACTTATGGCAAAAATGAAGTTGAAATTATCAGCAAGGACTTGGATTTTTATTTAATTAGACCAATAGGTAGTCTTGATGAGCTTTGGGTTAATCAAGATTTTATATATGAACGTGATGGAAAATATTATTGTTATGATGGTTCAAATACTTTTATTAATTTAAGAAAAGGAGATACAATTTCAGTTATCAAAAAGGCAAGACCTTATAGTTTAATTAAGCATGAGGGCATTGTTGGTTTAATTGAAACAAAGCATATTGATGAAAACTAATTATGAAATTGTTGATTTCTTTGCTGGCTATTCTGTTTTAGAATATCTTGAGGCCTTCTCTTTAGGTAAGAGTAAAATTCATAAGCTTTTTCAAAATAAAAATATTGGACTTAATAATAAGTTAGCTAAAAGAGATGATATTTTACACACGGGTGATGTTTTAAATATTACTAGTGATGAGGTAAGAGATTATGCCCCTTTAAAAAAGAAGCTTGATATTGTCTATGAAGATGATTATCTTTTAATTGTTAACAAGCCTGTCAATATTTTAGTTTATCCTGATGGTTGCGATAAGGTGGATAGTTTAGCTAACGTTGTAAGTTATTATTATCAAAATAAGGGACTTGATTACACCATTAAGTATGCTCATCGTCTAGATAGAGATACCACCGGGCTTTTGATTTTTGCCAAAGATTATTTGACTTTAGCGGCTGTTACTAAAATGCTTGCTGATCATAGTCTAGAAAGAACCTATTTATGTTTAGCTCAAGGTCATTTTATAAATCCTAAAGGGAGAATTACAGCTAAAATAGGAGAAGATAGACATAATTCTAAACGGAAAAGAATTTCAAAAACCGGCAAAATTGCCATAACCGATTATGAGGTTATCAAGGAGTTTAAGAACTATAGCTTGGTAAAAGTTATTTTACAAACAGGCAGAACACATCAAATAAGAGTTCATCTATCATCAATTGGCCATGCGTTACTTGGTGATGAGCTTTATGGCGGCAATATTCAGCTGGCTTCTAGGTGCTTACTTCATTCAGCTAGGATTAAAATGATTCATCCTGTTACCAAAAGGGTTTTAGAGCTTGAAAAAGCTTTGCCGTATGATATGGCTAAGCTGATTGATTAAGAAGGAGAGTGTTTGAAGTGATATTTGGAAAACATGTTAATAAATATTACTTGCGATATTTTTTATTTTTCTTGTTTGGTTTAATTGCTTTAATTGCAGTTGATTGGTACCAATTAAAGATTCCTGAGATTTGTAGACAGATTCTTGATGGAATTTCAAGTGATGCTCAAAATAATCCTGAATCTTTAATTAATAATCCCGATAATATTCGACAACTCATGCTGCAACTAGCTATTATTGCCATAATTATGTTTTGTGGTCGTTTTACCTGGCGTTATTGCATCTTTGGTGTGGCGGCAAGAGTTGAGGCTGGTATTAGGGATGATATGTTTTCACATTCCTTAAAATTATCTAATGCTTATTATAAAAAGCATAAGACTGGTGCTCTTATGGCTCTATTTACTAATGATTTACAGGTTATTAAAGTAGCCTTTGGTAGTGGTACTGTCATGACTATTGATGCTTTATTTTTGGGTGGATTTGCTTTATATAAAATGTTTATTACAAATTGGATATTAACCTGTTTTAGTATAATTCCAATGCTTTTAATTGCCATAGTTTCAGTAATAGTTGGGAGATTGATTAAAGAAAAATTTAAGGCTCGTCAGGAGGCTTATGAAGCCTTATCTGATTTCACTCAAGAAAATTTTAGTGGTATAGCTGTAGTTAAAGCCTTTGTTAAGGAAGTTCATGAGATAAGACATTTTGATGAAATTAATGAGATTAATCGCCAAAAAAATATTGAGTTTGTGCGTTTTTCAACTTTGTTAAATGTTTTGTTAACAGCAATTCTTTCCTCAATAATAACTTTACTATTTGGTGGCGGAGCTTACTTTGTTATCAATGGTTTTATGGGGCAGACATTTACAGTTGGTCAAATGTGGGAATTTGTTGGTTATTTTGATGCGGTAGTATGGCCATTTATGGCTGTTGCTCAATTAATTAATATGCGAGCTCAGGCTAAAGCTTCATTAGGTAGAATTGATGAATTTTTAGATACCGAAGTAGAAATAGTTGACACTGATGTCACCGATGTTAACGAAATCAAAGGTAAAATTGAATTTAGAAATCTTAATTTTACTTATCCTGATGGTTCAAATCAAGTTTTATCTAATATTTCATTTATAATACCTGAAGGAACAATGGTTGGTATAATTGGTAAAACTGGTTGTGGTAAGACTACTATTGTTGATTTATTACTTAGAACCTATAATCTTAAAGATAATCAAATTTTTATTGATGATAAAGATATAATGCATATCCCTTTTCGTAAGGTACGTGATAGTATAGGCTATGTTCCTCAAGATAATTTCTTATTTAGTGATACTATTGCTAATAATATTGCTTTTGCTTATGAAAGCTTAGATGAAGATTTGATAGAAGAGGCAGCTAAGCTAGCTGATGTACATAATAATATTATTGAGTTTACTGAAAAATATCAAACGATTTTAGGTGAAAGAGGTGTAACCTTATCAGGTGGTCAAAAGCAAAGAGTTAGCATTGCTAGAGCTATAATTAAAAATCCACCAATTTTGATTTTTGATGATTCAGTATCGGCTGTTGATACTAAAACAGAAGAAACAATTTTGGCTAATCTGAGATCCTTACGTAAGGGTAAAACTACAATTATGATAGCTCATCGTATTTCAACGGTTGAAACACTTGATATGATTGTTGTTATGGATGAAGGAAAAATTGTGGCAGTTGGTAAGCATGAAGAACTTTTAGCTAGTTGTAAAATATATCAAGAGATGGTTCATTTGCAATCATTAGAAGCTATGGTTAGTGGAGGTGAGGAATAATGGAGAGATTTGATGATAATAAGAACATTAAAACTTATAAAGATCGTACCATTATGCAGCGACTTCTCTATTATGCTAGACCTGTCATGTGGAATTTTATTATATCTTTACTTTTGACAGCTATTCTTGTGGCAGTTGACCTTTTACCAGCTTTTTTAGAAGGTGAGCTAATTGGTATGTTAGGCCAAGAAGACTTGAGTAATAATTATAAGATGTCTTTTACGTTTATCATACTTGGTGGTTATACATTAGTAATTGTGGTGGCTGCCCTCCTAAATTATTATAATACAATGCTTTTGCAAAAAGCTGGTCAAAGAATTGTTTATAATATTCGAAGAGAGGTATTTGTCAAGATTGAGGGCTTATCAATTGCTCAAATTAATAAGACACCAGTAGGTAAGCTTGTCACAAGAGTAACCTCTGATGTTAATATGGTAAATGAATTATATACTAATGTAATTGTAAATTTGATTAGATATGTTTTAACGATTGTCTTTGTTCTAATCATGATGTTGATAATTTCACCATTATTAACAGCTTATATTTTATGTGTAATGCCGTTCTTAATTGTGATTACAATAATCTTTAATAAAGTATCGCGCCGGCAATATCGGCGAGTAAGAGGCTGTGTTTCCAATGTCAATGCCTTTTTAAGTGAAAATTTAAGTGGCATGAAGATTACGCAGATTTTTAATCAAGAGCCTAAGAAAAAAGAAGAGTTTTCGCAAAGAAATGTTGATTTAAAAAAGAATAGTATTAAGGAAGTTTTAATTTTTGGTGTTTTTAGACCAACTATTTATGTGTTATATGTGATTTGTCATATCATTGTTTTATATAACGGCTTTAACATGGTTATTGCTGGTACCTTATTAGATAAGGATCTTGTTAAATTTTATCAGTATAATGGTCAGTTCTTTAATCCTATGCAGCAGCTTGCCGAGCAGTTTAATCAGCTTCAATCAGCTTTTGCTTCGGCTGAAAGAATTTTTGAAATATTAGATACTGAAACCGAGATTCTTGATACGGAAGATGCAATAGAGCTTGATCATCTAGATGGTCGAATTGTTTTTGATCATGTTTGGTTTGCTTATAATGCTGAAAATTGGATTTTAAAGGATGTATCATTTTCTATTGAACCAAAGCAAACAGTGGCATTTGTTGGAGCAACAGGGGCTGGTAAAACGACTATTTTAGCTTTAATTGTCCGCAATTATGAAATTCAAAAGGGTCAAATTACCATTGATGGTATAGATGTAAAAAAGATTAAGATAGAATCATTAAGAAAGCATATTGGTCAAATGCT
This sequence comes from uncultured Anaeroplasmataceae bacterium, assembly GCA_947589245.1. Taxonomy (GTDB): domain Bacteria; phylum Bacillota_I; class Bacilli_A; order Acholeplasmatales; family Anaeroplasmataceae; genus Pelethenecus. Next base: position 3,331 of record CANQBD010000003.1, on the reverse strand, counting down.
TCAAGATGTTTTCTTATTTAGTGGTTCTATTAAATCAAATATTACAATGCGTGATGATTCCTATAGTATGCAAGAGGTGGTTGAGGCTTGTAAATATGTTAATGCCTCTCACTTTATTGAAAAGCTAGATAAAACCTATGATTATGAGGTGTTAGAGCGTGGAGCTAATTTTTCTTCTGGGGAACGGCAGCTTTTAAGCTTTGCTAGAACTATTTTACATAAGCCTAATATTATGATTTTAGATGAGGCTACAGCTAATATTGATACAGAAACAGAGGTACTAATTCAAGACTCTTTAGAGAAAATGATGAATGTTGGTACAATGCTTATTGTTGCTCACCGCTTGTCGACTGTTCAACATGCTGATAACATAATTGTCTTACATAAAGGAAAAATTGTTGAAATGGGTAATCATCAGGAGCTTTTAGCTAAAAAAGGGTTATATTTTAACTTATATGAGCTACAATATAAACATGGTGATAGGTAGTGTTATGAAAAAGAAGCAAATTATTATTTTTTCATCAATTGCTATAGCATTGTTGATAGTAATTATTACATTAGTGTGTTATTTTAATATTCCTAGAATTTCTTATAACTACGATAGTGAAACAGATAGCTATTATGTTTCTAGAGTCTTTGGCAATGCGAAAAGTTATGAGATAGCTGAAAAAATCAATGATAAGTACGTAACAAAAATTGGCAGCAAGGCTTTTATGAATAAAGATAAGCTTGAAAAGGTTATTTTAAGTCCTTATTTGACAGAGATTGAGCGAATGGCTTTTAGTGAATGCCATAATCTAAAGGAAATTGATCTATCTTGTGTTGAAATTATTGGTCGCAATTCTTTTGAGGGCTGTTCAAGTTTAGAAAGTATAGAACTGAATGCTTCAACAATCTTAGGTGGAGCGTTCCTACGCTGTACTTCTATGAAAAATGTTTCTTTAGCTAATACGGATAGCATTGGGTCATATGCCTTTGCTTTCACGGCAATTAAAGAAATCATTTTGCCAGCTTCTATGACTTTGGTTGGTGTTGATGCTTTTTATGGCTGTACTGAGCTGATAAAGATAGTCTGTAAGTCAAATCAGTTAAAAAATTCTAGTTATCTTAATAGTTTAGAAATTGTGGTTTTTGATTATTAATTGATATTTTTCTTTTAAAATAGTTTCTTATATGATATAATTATTTCATCCTAATAAGGAGGATAAGTGATGAAAGATTTTGTAATTATATCAGATGGGGCTTGTGATTTGTTTGATTATGAAGTAAAGAATTTAGATGTTAGAGTTATACCTTTCTATATTGCTTTTGAAGAAGGAAAATATTTAAAAGAAACTGTTGATGTTCAAGTAGATGAATTTTATCAAAAACTTATTGATCACCCAAATGTTTTTCCTAAAACATCTATGCCAACCTCAGAAGACTATTATAAGGAATTTGCCAAAGCCTATAATGAGGGCTTAGATGTTATTTGTGTTACAATTTCTAAAAAATTTAGTGGATCATTAAATTCAGCTTTGACAGCTAAAAAATTATTAACTGATGAACATCCTGAGGCTAGAATTGAGGTTGTCGACTCAACTGTTTTATCCTTAGTTCAAGGATTATTAGTTCGGGAAATTGTGAGAATGAAACGTAATGGTTTATCTTTAGATGAAGTTATAAGTAATGTTGAATACATTAAGGAAACAGCTCGTTGTTATTTTACAGTTGATGGACTATCTTATCTACAACATGGGGGAAGAATTGGTAAGCTTGCAGCTATTGTTGGTAATTTTTTAAAGGTTAACCCTTTAATTGTCCAAAAGGATGGTGAAATTCATTCTGGAGGTATTGCCATTAGTCGCAAAAGAGCTACAATGAAAATTTTAGATAAATTTAAATCTACTTTTGAAAAGCATAATCTTAATCTTGATGATTATCTTATTCAAATTGGTTATGGATATTCCAAAGCCGATGGTGAAGAGTTGGTTCAAAGATTTGAGGCAACGTTTAATAGAAAGGTTGAATTATTAGGTCAGATTGGCGCAACTATTGCAGTTCATACTGGCCCTTATCCATTAGGGGTTGCGTTTATTCGTAAATATGATGCAAAAAGGCTTCTTAACTGAAGCCTCTTTCCATTATTTTAAGGAGGTGGATTAGTTGAATAACAATTTTAAAAGAATGTTACCAAAATTGCTGTTTTTTTTAGTAATTTCCATTGCCCTAATTATTGTCATTACTTCCTTAAATGATATGAGTCAAATTGGTGCTGTTTTATCTGATGTGTCTTTGGGCTGGTTGGCAGCTGGGTTTGGAATGCTTATTGTCTATATTTTTGCTAATCCATTTTCTTTATATATCTTAGGACGTTCTAAGGAAAATAGTATTAGTTATGCTAATTCAATGATGATAGGAACAATGGAATACTTTTTTAATGGTATTACTCCCTTTTCCTCTGGTGGACAACCATTTCAGATTTATGCCTATAACAAAATTGGTGTAAAGCCTCATCGATCATCTGGAATTCTCTTGATCAATTTTGTGGTAACTCAAACAACTATTGTTTTTCTATGTTTATTGTCTTTAATTTTTTATCAGGAATTAACTCAAAACACGACACATTTAGAGGTTATGATTATTATTGGCTTAACAATAAATTTCTTAATTCTTGGTTTATTTGCCAGCTTAGGTCTTTCTAAAACTGTTAGAAAAATTATGGTTAAACTTGTTTCAAAGATATTTACTTTGAAAATATTTAAGGGTAAGCTTGAAAAATTTATTTTTTCCTTTGAAAATTATTGTAATGAAGCTCAGGAAACATTCAAAAGTTTATTGAAACAAAAACTAAAATTTACTTTTTGTTTAGTAACAAAACTGGTGGCTTTATTAGCCTTTTATAGTATTCCATTTTTTATTTTAAAAGCCTTACACATTGAAATTGGGATTGATAAGTTGGCCTTAATTACCGCGATGACTACCTTCGCTGTAGCCATGACTTGTTTTATTCCAACTCCTGGTTCTACGGGTGGTATTGAATTTGCTTTTCAATCTTTATTTGTAACAATTATCCCAGCTGCTGAGGGGTCTATAGCTGTTTCTGGTATGCTTTTATGGCGTTTAATAACCTATTATTTTTTGATGGTAATAAGCTTTATAGTTTATTTGATATTTGAGAAAATAGCTAAGGTTCCAAATATTGCAGAAGAAGTTTTAGAACCAAAAAATTTAGGAGAAGAAGATTAAAGAAATCGAAAAAATTGTCTAGAGCCTTTTTGTATAGTACCCCTAAAGTTGGACTAGAGTAAAATCTAGAAAGACTTAGGGGTATTTTTTTATGAAATTAAAA
>CANQBD010000002.1 GCA_947589245.1 uncultured Anaeroplasmataceae bacterium | reverse complement strand
AGTGAGGCTCTAAATTCTTTCTTTTACCCCCTAATTTGGTAAAGCTTATTTAAAACCCCACAAAAAATTATATTACTCTTTAAAGTAACTCTTTTACAGAAAGAGGCTTTAAGGCTTTTTTCTTCTTTATCAAAAATTCTATTATAAATAAAATTTATAGTTATTATGGAAAAATAGGAGATTATTTGTAAAAAAGGCTTTTTTTGCGTAAAGTTAATTTTACTTTTAACTTGTCAAGGGGTTAAATTATTATTTTTTTTTATGAAAGGCAATGAAAAAAACAATACATATAATAATAGCATTTTAGGTATTTTTTCTCTTTTTATGTGTGCTATAATATGGCTAATCTACATTTACGATTAGAAGTATAAGACGATATTTGAAAGAGGAGGTAGTGTCTATGAAAATCATCAAAAGAAGCGGAACTGAAGTTCGATTTGATAAAGATAAAATAATTGAAGCAATCGAAAAAGCTAACTCTGAAGTTCTGGATAAGGATAAGTTAAGCGAAGAAACTATTTTAGAGCTTTCTGAAAATGTATCTAAGCTTTGTAAAAAAGCTAAGCATGCTCTTAATGTTGAAGAAATCCAAAATTTAGTCGAAAATGAATTAATGCGCGTTAACGCTTTTGAAGTAGCCCGTAAGTATATTACGTATCGTTACAAAAGAGCTTTAATTCGTAAATCAAATTCTACAGATGAACAAATATTAAGTCTTATCGAATGTAATAATGAAGAGGTTAAACAAGAAAATTCAAATAAGAATCCAACCGTTAATAGTGTTCAAAGAGATTATATGGCTGGTGAGGTTAGTAAGGATATAACTAAGCGTTTCTTATTGCCTGAAGATGTAGTAAAGGCTCATGAAGAAGGTATTATTCATTTTCATGATGCTGATTACTTTGCTCAGCATATGCATAATTGTTGTTTGGTCAATCTAGAGGATATGCTTCAGAATGGCACAGTAATAAGTGAGACAATGATTGAGAAGCCAAAGAGCTTTTCCACAGCTTGTAATGTTGCTACTCAGATTATTGCTCAAGTGGCATCTAGTCAATATGGTGGTCAATCAATTACTTTATCACACTTAGCGCCATTTGTTGATATTTCTCGTCAAAAGCTAATTAAAGAGGTTAAAGAAGAGTTTACTTCTCAGGGTTTAGAACTTGATGATGAGAAAATTAAAGAAATTGCTGAAATGCGTGTTCGAAAAGAAATTAAAAAGGGTTGCCAGATGATTCAATACCAAGTTGTAACTTTAATGACAACTAATGGTCAAGCACCTTTTGTCACGGTATTTATGTATTTAAATGAAGTTGCTGAGGGTCGATTAAGAGATGACCTTGCAATGATTATTGAAGAAATGCTTGAACAAAGAATTTTAGGTGTTAAAAATGAAAAGGGTGTTTATATTACTCCAGCCTTTCCTAAATTAATTTATGTTCTTGAAGAAAATAATATCATTCCAGGATCTAAATATTATTATCTATCTGAATTAGCTGCTAAGTGCTCAGCAAAACGCTTAGTTCCAGATTACATTTCTGAAAAGGTAATGATGAATCTTAAGGATGGTAATTGTTATCCTTGCATGGGGTGTCGTTCTTTCTTAAGTGTTTATAAGGATGAAAATAATCAGCCTAAATTTTATGGCCGTTTTAATCAGGGTGTTGTAACTTTAAATTTAGTTGATGTAGCTTGTTCTTCTGGTGGCGATATTAAAAAGTTCTGGGAAATCATGGATGAGCGGTTAGAATTATGTTATCGTGCTTTAATGTGTCGCCATAAACGATTATTAGGTACACCTTCTGATGTGGCTCCAATTTTATGGCAATATGGTGGTCTTGCTAGACTTAAGAAGGGTGAAGTTATTGATAAGCTATTATTAAATGGTTATTCAACTATTTCTTTAGGTTATGCTGGCTTAAGTGAGTGTGTTAAGTATTTAACGGGGGACACTCATACTACGGAGGCCGGTTCTAAATTAGGTTTAGAAATTATGCAACATTTAAATGATGCTTGTGATAAATGGAAGGCTCAAACAAGTATTGGCTTTAGTGTCTATGGTACCCCACTTGAGTCAACAACTTATAAATTTGCCAAAGCCTTACAAAAACGTTTTGGTATTATTCCTGGTGTCACTGATAAAAACTATATTACTAATAGCTATCATGTTAATGTTAGAGAAGAAATTGATGCGTTTAGCAAATTAACATTTGAATCTAAATTTCAAAAACTATCACCTGGTGGTGCTGTTAGCTATGTGGAAGTGCCAAATATGCAAAATAATATTCCAGCTGTTTTAGCTTTAATGCATCATATATATGAAACTATTATGTATGCTGAATTAAATACAAAGAGCGATTATTGTCAAGTATGTGGCTATGATGGTGAGATTCAAATTGTCAGTGATGCAGATGATAAATTAATTTGGCAATGTCCAAATTGTGGTAACCATGATCAAAATAAGCTTAATGTAGCGCGGCGTACTTGTGGTTATATTGGAACGCAGTTTTGGAATCAAGGTCGAACTCAAGAAATCAAAGAAAGAGTGCTTCATTTATAATGAATTATGCCTCAATTAAAAAATATGATATTGCCAATGGTTTAGGTGTTAGAGTATCATTATTTGTTAGTGGTTGTACTCATCATTGTAAAAACTGCTTTAATAGCATTGCTTGGGATTTTAATTATGGGTCACCATTTACTAAAGAAGTAGAGGACGAAATTATTGCATCTTTAAAAAATCCTTATATTTCTGGTTTGTCATTACTTGGTGGAGAGCCTTTAGAGCCAGCTAATCAATATGGTTTATATGATTTTTTAAAGAGAGTAAAAAAAGAAGTACCTAATAAAGATATTTGGTGTTATACGGGTTTTACTTTAAATGCTGATTTAACTTTGGATAAAGCTAATACGCCAATAACCAAAGAAATTATAGCTATGTTTGATGTTATTGTTGATGGCAAGTTTATAGAAGAATTAAAGGACATTACCTTGAAGTTTAGAGGGTCATCAAACCAACGTCTTATTGATGTTCAAAAGACAATCAATAATAAAGAAATATCTTTGTTAAATTTATAAAAAAATTTAAAAGCTGGAGATGATAAATCTCTAGTTTTTTTTGTAAATATATTAGATTATCTAGCATTCTTATAGTCTAAATTTTACTATTTTATGGTATAATAAAAATAATATTTGAGAAATAACACATGTGAGGTTTCATAATGGATAAGCTAAAGAGAGTAAATGAATTAAAAGAGTTGTTAAATAAAGCTTCCTATGAGTATTATGTATTAGATAAACCAACGATGGAAGATTATGAATATGATCATTTAATGGATGAATTGATTAAGTTAGAAAATGAAAATCCTTCATTAAAAACTCCTGATTCTCCAACTAATAAAATTGGTGGTGAAATTTTAACTAAATTTGAAAAGGTTACTCACACAACCAAGATGATGAGCTTAAGTGATGCCTTTAGTTATGATGAGCTTCGTGATTTTGATGTTAGAGTAAAAAGAGATGCTCCTAATGCCACTTATTGTTGTGAACTTAAGATTGATGGTCTATCAGTAGCTTTAAGATATAATAATGGTTTATTAGATTTAGCTGCTACCAGAGGTAATGGTATAGTTGGTGAAAATATAACTAATAATGTTAAGACAATTAAAAGTGTTCCATTAAGTCTAAATAATAATTTAACTTTAGAGGTTCGTGGGGAAATATTTATGCCTAAAAAGAGTTTTTTAGCCCTAAATGAAGAACGAGCTTTAAATGAAGAAGAATTGTTTGCTAATTGCCGTAATGCTGCTGCCGGTTCTATTAGACAATTAGATAGTAAAATTGCTGCTAAAAGAAACCTTGATGTATTTTTATATTATTTATTAGATGATAATTCAAAGACTCAAGAAGATGCTTTAAGGTCTATGACAGAATTGGGATTTAAAGTAAATCAGTTATATAGGCATTGTAATACCATAGATGAAGTAATAGCTTATATTGAAGATATGGGTAAGATTAGACCAGAGCTTCCTTATGATATTGATGGTATAGTTATTAAGGTTAATGAAAAAAATCTTTATAATATTATTGGTGAAACAGTTAAATATCCAAAATGGGCTATTGCTTACAAATTTCCTCCAGAGGAAGTTAAAACTAAACTTTTAAGTATTAGTTATCAGGTTGGCAGAAGTGGAGTTATTACACCTGTTGCCAACTTTAAAAGTGTTTTCGTTCAAGGATCATTAATTTCTAAAGCAACTTTACATAATGAAGACTATATTCAAAATAAGGATATCCACATCAATGATACGGTTATAATTCGGAAGGCTGGCGATGTTATTCCTGAGGTTGTTAAGGTTATTAAGGAAGAAAGACCAGCTGATGCTATTAAGTTTAAAATGATCACTAATTGTCCGTGCTGTGGTTCAAAACTTGTTCGTAAAGCTGGTGAAGCAGATTATTATTGTTTAAATGAGGATTGCAGTGAAAAACAAATTAATCGCTTAGTTCATTTTGCTTCTAAGCCTGCTTATGATATTGATAGTTTAGGTGATAAGGTTGTTGAACAATTATATAATGCTGGCTTTTTAAGGAATATTCCTGATATCTTTAAGCTTGGTGAAAAATATGATGAGTTAATTGAACTTCCTGGTTTAGGAAAGAAAAGCATTGATAAACTTTTAACGGCAATCGAGGCTTCTAAGAACAATAATTTAGATCGTTTATTATTTGGTTTAGGTATTAGGCATTGTGGGGCTAAAATTTCCAATATTTTATGTAAAAGATTTAAAAATATTGATGCTATTATGCAGGCTACTTTAGAGGAAATTGCTAATATTGATGACATTGGTGAGGTTATAGCTAGAGAAGTAGTTGAATATATGCAAAAGCCTGAATCCATTTCTTTAATCAATGAATTAAGAGATTTAGGATTAAAACTAGATTTTGATATGCAAGAAATCAAAGAAAATTATTTTACAGGTAAAAAGTGTGTTTTAACTGGAACATTGGAAGCAATGGGAAGAAATGAAGCTAAAGCTCTTATCGAAAGCTTTGGGGGAAGCTTATCTGAATCAGTAAGTAAAAAGACAGATGTTTTAATTTTAGGTGTTAATCCTGGTAGTAAATACGAAAAGGCTAAATCTTTAGGCATTTACATTATGGAAGAAAAAGAATTTTTAAAAAAGATTCAAGAATGATAGTAAAAAGTTGATATACCATAAAAAGTATATAGGAGAAATTATTATGGATAAGATAATTGTTAAGGGTGCTAGAGAAAATAATTTAAAAAATATTTCACTAGAATTACCTAAAAATAAATTAATAGTTATGACAGGCTTATCTGGTTCTGGTAAATCTTCACTAGCTTTTGATACTATTTATCAAGAAGGACAAAGGCGTTTTGTTGAAAGTTTATCAAGCTATGCTAGACAATTTATTGGTTCAATGGATAAACCTGATGTTGATAGTATTGAAGGTCTTTCACCGGCTATTTCTATTGATCAAAAATCTGCCAGTCATAACCCTCGTTCAACTGTTGGTACAGTAACGGAAATTTATGATTATTTACGTGTACTTTTTGCGAGAATAGGAACACCTTACTGTCCAACTCATCATGTGCCTATCTCTTCTTTTTCTAATGAACAAATTGTCAATAAGATTTTAGAAATGAAAAATGGTTCTAAAATTTTTATCACATCACCAGTAGTTTTTAGAGAAAAAGGTGAACATAAGAATGTTTTAGCTAAATATCTTCAAGAAGGTTTTGTTAGAGCTATTGTTGATGGCGAAATGGTTGAATTAGATAGTGAAATAAAATTAGATAAAAATAAAAAGCATACAATTGATATTGTCGTTGAAAGATTAATTATTAAAGAAGGCGTTAGAAGCAGAATTGCTGAAGCTGTTGAATTGGCAGTGAAATTTTCTAAAGGCTATGTTCAGGTTGTTTGTGATGATGTGACTAGCTTTTATTCGACAGTTCATGCTTGTCCTGAATGTGGTTATTCATTAGCCTCTTTAGAGCCAAGATTATTTTCTTTTAATAGTCCACTTGGGGCTTGTCCTGATTGTAATGGTTTGGGTAAAAAGCTAACTGTTTCAGAAGACTTAGTTATTGATGCTGAAAAGTCCATTAATAACAATTGTATCTTACCTTATAAGAATCAAGAAAAAGATAATTTAAATAATTTGATGCTTGAACAGACTTGTAAGTTTTATGGAATAGACATGAATATACCTTTCAAAGATTTGCCAGAAGAGCATAAGAAAACAATTCTTTATGGTTCTAAAGATATGATTGATTTTAAGATGCGCTCAACAAGTGGTCGTAATCATGACAAGAGGGAATTTTTTGAAGGCATCATCACTAATTTTCAAAGAAGATATATTGAAACTAATAGTGATTGGATTAGAGATTGGATTGAAGGCTATATGGTTGAATATCAATGTCAAAGCTGTAAAGGTGCTAGGCTTAATCCTAGTGTTTTAAATATTTTTATTGATGGTAAAAACATTAATGATGTTTGTGAGATGTCAATTGAAGAATTATATAATTGGTTCAATAATTTAAAGCTTAGTGAAGAAAAAATGGTCATTTCTCGGTTAGCTATTAAAGAAATTTGTGATCGCCTATTGTTCTTAAAAAATGTTGGTCTAGAATATTTGACATTAAGTCGGAGTGCTGAAACTTTATCTGGTGGTGAAGCTCAAAGAATCAGATTGGCAACTCAAATAGGGTCACGTTTAACTGGGGTATTATATGTTTTAGATGAGCCATCTATTGGCTTACACCAAAGAGATAATGCGAAGCTGATTGAAACACTAAAGGAAATGCGTGATTTAGGTAATACTTTAATTGTTGTGGAACATGATGAAGAAACAATGAAATCTTGTGATTATTTAGTAGATATTGGTCCAAGAGCTGGTGTTCATGGTGGTGAGGTTATTGTAAGTGGCACTCCAGAAGAGGTAATGGCTTGTGAAAAAAGTATAACTGGGGCTTACTTGACAGGTAGGATGAAAATTGAAGTACCTAAAGAAAGAAGAAAAATATCTAAAAAATGTTTAAAAATAATTGGTGCTAAAGAAAATAATTTAAAGAATATTAATGTGACATTTCCATTAGGAGTTATTACTTGTGTGACAGGTGTTTCTGGTTCGGGGAAATCAACTTTGGTTAATGAAGTTTTATATAAAAATGCCTATGTCAAGCTTTATTCTGCCAAAAAGGTTCAACCTGGTCAAGTTAAGAAAATAGAAGGCTTGGAAAATATTGATCGAATTGTTCATATTTCTCAACAGCCAATTGGCAGGACTCCTCGCAGTAATCCAGCAACTTATACAGGTGTTTTTGATGACATAAGGGATTTATTTAGTCAAACAACTGATGCCAAAATTAAAGGTTATGACAAATCTCGTTTTTCCTTCAATGTTAAATGTGGTCGTTGTGAGGCTTGTTATGGAGATGGTGTAAAGAGGATATCAATGCATTTCTTACCTGATGTTTTTGTTCCTTGTGAAGTTTGTCATGGTAGTCGTTTCCAACAGGAAACTCTCGATATTAAGTTTAAAAATAAGAGTATTGCTGATGTTTTGGATATGACAATTGAAGATGCCCTAGAATTTTTTAAGTCTATTCCCAAGATTAAATCTAAACTTCAAACAATTTATGATGTTGGTTTAGGTTACATTAAGCTAGGTCAATCTTCAACTACTTTGTCAGGTGGTGAGGCCCAAAGAGTTAAGTTAGCCTATGAGCTTCATTCAAAGATTACACCTAAGACGCTTTATATTTTAGATGAACCAACAACCGGCTTACATACTGATGATATTAAGCGTTTGATGCAAGTTATTTCCCGTATTGCAGATGCAGGCGCCACTGTCATTATTATTGAACATAATTTAGATGTTATTAAATTAGCCGATTATATTATTGATTTAGGTCCTGAAGGTGGTAATAAGGGTGGGACAGTGTTATTTGAAGGCACACCAGAAGAATTGATTAAGGTGCCTAATTCATACACGGCAAAATATTTAAAACCTTTATTAGAAAAATAAGTAAAATTGACTGTGGCTTCACAGTCATTTTGCTTAATATGGACTGCATTTAAATATTTGCTTATTTGTAATTATTATTATATAATAAAATGTAAAAGTTTTTTTGGAGGAGATGATTTCGTTTGCGTGATGATAAAAAAAATGAAATTTTACGCAGTCTTGAAAATTTCCAACAACAGCTTGAAGATTTGAAAAAGGAAAATCCTGATGGCGATTATGAACAATTAGAAAGAATGATTGATTATTTAAATAAGATGCTTAATGGTGAGGAAAATCAGACGTATTTTGTTAAATATTATCTTAAAAAAATTTTCTTTATCATTTTGAGTTACATTCTTTATACTATAAGTACAGGTGCTGTATTGGGATTTAGTTATCCTTTTTTAAGTGTAACTAATCCTTTAAGGCTGTTATATATTATACCAATTGTATCAGCAATTTTATTTGTATCTCATCGTTTGATAGATTTACTATTAAATATAATTAAATCTAGGCATTTATTATTGCATTTTGTTTTTTTGAATTTAGTCTTGATTTTAATTTTAGCCTTTTTAGATGCAATTTGTTTCAAAGTTTGTTCAAGTGTTATACAAGCTTTCGTTTTATTATTTATAGATACTATATTTGTAACGCTTTGGGAGTTTTATCTGACTAAGAAATTATTATTGTTTTAGGAGGCAATTATTATGGATCATATAACAATTAAAAAAATAATGAATGATAATAAATTAGAACTAATAGCTGGTAAAGCCGGCTTGAATAGACATTGTAGTGAAGATATGATTGCAAGGCCTGGTTTAGAGTTTACGGGTTTTTTTGATTATTTTGATTCCAAACGAGTAATTCTGGTTGGTTCAAAGGAAGCCACATTTTTAAGTCGGCAAGCTCCTGATAAAATTGAGGCTAATGTTAGAAAGATTTTTGAAAGTAATCCACCTTGTATTGTTTTTAGCACTAATGTCATGATTCCTGAAATTTTTAAAAAATTTGGAGAAGAATATGGTATTTGTGTTTTAAAAAGTAATTTAAGAACAACCCCAACCTCTTCCAAATTATATAATTATCTGCAAGAACATTTGGCTGAAACAATTTCTGTTCATGGCACATTCCTAGATATTAATGGCATGGGGACATTAATTATTGGTAAAAGTGGTATTGGTAAATCAGAAACTGCCTTAGATTTAATTAAACGTGGTCATCAGCTTATTGCCGATGATTTAGTTGAGATCATGGAAAAAGAACCAGGCAATCTTATTGGTACGGCGCCAGAATTATTAAAGCGTTATATGGAAATAAGAGGAATTGGTATTGTTGATGTTGTAACTATGTTTGGTGCGGGAGCTTATCGTGAGCGAAAAAATTTACGTTTAGTTGTCGAACTTGAAGCTTGGGACGAAGATAAGTATTATGATCGCTTAGGTTTAGAAGAGCAAAAAATTAAATACTTTAATACTGAAATAACAAAGATTACAATACCTGTTTTACCAGGACGTACAGTTTCATTATTAGTTGAATCAGCCGCAATGAATGAAAAACTTAAATATTTAGGTCATTTTGCTGCAATGGATTTTGTTAAAAAAGTTGATTCTAAAGCTTCAAAAGGTGGTGATGATTAATGTTTAATTATATTAATCCCAGTTTTTCTCTTTTTGGGCTCCAGATTCATTGGTATGCAATCTGTATTTTAATTGGGGTAATTTTAGCGGTAGTTGCTGGTGTGATAGAGGGTCGTAAAATTGGCATACCTAGTGACTACATTTATACAGGGGTAATTATCGTATTGCCTTGTGCCATCATTGGAGCTAGAATTTGGTATGTTTTATTTAATTTAGATAGTTTTCATTCCTTTAGTCAGGTGTTAGGGCTTGATGGTAATGGATTATCGGGTCTTGCTATTCAAGGTGGAGTAATAGTGGCTATTCTAACAATCTATTTTTATTGTCGATATCGTAAGATTTCTTTGTATCGAATTTTAGATGTTGTGGCTCCTGGTTTTCTAATTGGCCAAATTTGTGGTAGATGGGGAAATTTTTGTAATCATGAGCTTTATGGACCTAAGGTTCAAAATACAGAGCTTTTTCAAGCACTACTACCAAAATTTATTACCGAAAATATGCAAATACCACAAGGTGGACCTTTCTACCATCCTGTCTTTTTATATGAATCACTACTAAATTTAGTTGGTTTAATTATTATGCTTGTTTTAAGACGTAAATTTAAGAAATTAAAATCTGGTGATTTAATTGGTGGTTATTTAGTTTGGTATGGCATGGTAAGAATTTTTACCGAATCACTAAGAAGTCAAAGTGGTGCTGGGGAAATCTTAATGGCTGGTCCTATTCCTGTTTCAATTTTAATGAGTGTCATTTTTATTGTTGCTGGTATTGCCTTTCTTATTACAAAGCGTTTCTTTGGGCCTCAAGACTATTATGCAGATATAATGGCTAAGATTAAAGAAGGTCGCTATGATACTATTTTATTTGATTTAGATGGAACCTTGCTTAATACTAAAAATTTGATTTATCGTAGCTTTGTCTATACTTTTGAACATTTTAGGCCTGATCATATCTTAACTGACGAAGAACTTGATTCTTTTTTTGGGCCATCTTTAAAAGAAACTTTTTCGAGATATAGTGACAATGAAGAAGAAATCCAAGCCATGATTGATTATTACCGCGAATTTAATATAAGAAAACATGATGAGCTAGTTACAGCTTTTCCTGGCGCGAAGGCGCTAATACACAAACTAGATCGTCGTGGTTATAAGCTTGGTGTCGTATCATCTAAGAAAAAAGATTTAGTTGAACATGGCTTGGAAATGTTTGGTATGCTTGATAAGATAAAAATAGTAATTGGTGAAGATGAAGTGCTAAATCACAAACCTGATCCTGAAGGTATTTTAAAGGCTATGGAATATTTAAATAGTCGAAAAGCCTTGTATGTTGGTGATGGAGTTGGTGACATTTTGGCTGGTAAAAATGCTAATATAGACACTGTTGGTGTATTATATTCCGATAGAAAAGAAAAGATTATTGCTGCTGAACCGACATATACAATTAAGAGTTTAAATGATTTATTAAATATTTTAGTGGAGTAATTTATGAGCTATTCACATGATGTAAAGGAAGATATTTTAAAATTTAATATGAATGCTTCCGCACATCTAGTTGAACTTGAAGCATTTTTAAGATTGAGTAGTGAAATAGTATTAGCTAACCCTTTGAAACTGGTTTTCTCTAATTCTAATTTACATATCATCAGGTATTATATTAGTTTAATTAAAAAATTCTATATTAATTCTGAATATGTTATTGCCTCACATACTATGCAAAAGCTTAAGCATCAAACTATTTATTCTTGTACTATTATGGCATCTGCTCAAACTATAATTGAAGATTTAGGTTTAATTCAAGAAGGAACAAATAAGAAAGATGATATTCTCTATAATCCTTTGACAATTAGTGCTTATCTAAGAGGAGCCTTTTTAGCTAAGGGGAGTGTCAATGATCCTAAGACCTCTAATTATCATTTAGAGATTACGACAGATAAAGAATCTGAAGCTTTATTTATTCAAAGATTAATGAATTATTATGAACTTAATGCTAGAATAGCTAGGAGACGGCATAGTCTTATTATCTACATTAAGGAAAAGGATAAAATTGTTGAATTTTTGCGGCGTTTAGGAGCAAATGTCATTATGAACGAATTTGAAAATGTTTTAATTAAGCGTCAGCTTTCTGCTGATGTCAATAGGAGTTTGAATATTGAAGTTGCTAATCAACAAAAAACGAATCGTTCATCTTTGGAACAATTAAAGTACATTAGATATTTAGAATATAATTATCCTTTAGAAAAGCTTGACCCTAAACTATTATTAGTAATGAAAGTTAGAAAAGAAAATCCTGAAGCTTCCTTTTCTGAATTAATTGTTATTATTAATAATACTTATAATGAAAATATTACTAAATCAGGGCTTAATCATCGATTTAGAAAGATTAAGGAAATTGCATTAGATTTTGAAAGAAGAAGACAATAATTATGAAAATAGGAATTGACTTAGTTGAACATAAAGATATAGTTAATAGGGATGAACGTTTTTGTAGACGTGTTTTAAGCAATGAGGAATTAGTATATTATACAACTATCAATGATGAGAAAAGAAAATTAGAATATTTAGCTTCAAGATGGGCGACAAAAGAAGCAATCATTAAATGCTATGAGCATTTTATTGATTATTCTAAAATTGCTATTTTAAATAAAAAAAATGGAGCTCCTTATGCTTTAATAGAAAATAAAGCAGTTAAGCTCCAAATTAGTTTATCTCATACAGATAATTATAGTATTGCGGTGGCTATTCTTCTAACAAATGATGACGATTAGGGATGAATAACGCAATTATGTTAAATACTGCGCAAATACCAACCACAATATAAACAATTCTAGTTACTATACTACCTTCTTGGAACAACCAAGTAACAAGGTTAAAATTGAATATTCCTACTAAAGCCCAGTTGATACCACCAATGATGGTAAAGACTAGGGCTATTTTTTGTATAATAGACATTTTCATTTTCCTCCTTTATCAATAGTTTTTACTAAAAGGTTTGGTTTTATGCATACCTTGAAAAATATAAGCATATTGTTTAGTGATTATAGAAGATAGGTGGAAAAATGAAAAGAATACTTGGTTTAATGTTATTATGCATAGTTTTATTAACGGGATGTCAAAGTCAAGATAGTGCCAATGAAGTAACAAGAGTTACAAATTACTTGTCAGGATTAACTTCCTATAGTTTGACTTCAAGAATGTCGATTAATCGTCCTGATAAGAATGTCAGTTTAAATGTCGATGTTGACTATTTATCACCAAACTATTATAAGGTTAGCTTTAAGGGAGATTCCGAACAATTAATTATTAAAAATGATAGTGGTGTCTTTGTTATAACTCCTTCCTTAAATAAGGAATTTAAATTTGATAGTAACTGGCCTCTAAATAGTTCTCATGCTTATTTGCTAGAAGCTATAAATAAGGATATAAAAGCCGATTCTGAGGCTACAGGAACTCAAAATGATCAATTAATTGTTATTGAATGTAAGATAAGTCATAAAACTAACCAGAGACTTACTAAGATGCGTTATACTTGTGATGAGAATTTTATTCCTAAACAAACTGTATTTTTAAATGGTAATAATGAAGAAATTATAAGGGTTGATTTTGATACTTTCACTCCTAATAGCAATTTAGGTAAAGATAATTTTAATGAGAAAAAGTATTTGAATCAAGCTGAAGAAGGACCTAACGAAAGTGAAACTAGCTTATCTATTACAGCTGGTTATGTAGTTGAAGGTAGTAGCTTAGCTTCTTCAAGTATTAAAAATGATACAACTATTTTATGTTATAGCGGGGAACAATCCTATGTTATAATTGTAAATAAAGTGGAAGTATCATCTGAGGTTGTTGCGATTGAGGATTATAATGATATTGAATTTTTAGAAAGTGGTTTATGTTTGTTAGCCGATAATTGTATGAGATATTATCTTAATGGCTATGAAATATCAATATATTCAGAAACGCTAAGTGTAGATGATTATTTATCTATAGCTTCAAGCATCTCTTTAGCTTAGATATAATAAAGGTCAATTCATTTGACCTTTTTTTTGTATATGTTTATCTGTTAAATAGCATAATAAAATTGGTGATTTTTCTTGAATTTATAGCTGTTTTATTTTATAATATTATAGATGCTTTATAAAGGAGGCGTTAATATTGGCTAGAGCGGTTAAGAAGGTTTCTAGAACCAGTACAAAAAATCAAAAAAAAGAAAGTTCATTTAGTTTAAAATGGTTTATTATAACATTAGTAGCTGTAGTTGTAATTGGCTTAGGTGTAGGCTTAGGAGTTTATTTTGGAACAAGAGGCGAAGAAGAATATGTTTCTGATAAAATTTACTTTGCTGATCCAGTTAAGACAAGCAATGGTGAAAATGAAGTAACTTTTACAAAAGAAAATTATCAAACAATTGTTCGTTATATTAAGAGTGGAAATAATATTGATAATATTTTTGTTTTCACTTATGATGGTAATGCCTTCTACGCTGATGAATTAGATGAAGAAAATTATAATGAAGATTATGATACACTAATTACTCGTTTAGCTGATTTACAATATGCTGTTAACCTAGCTAAAGAAAAAGGTGTTATTATTGATTTATATATAGTAGATGTTAGTGTTGATTCTAGTGTAAATGTTGGAATAGTTACCGACTCTGATTTTGGTGCCCTAAATTCAGGATCAAATGATATTTATTCACCAACATTCATTTATATGTCTGAGGGTGAGTTTAAAAAGGATGTAACCTATACTTTAGATGGCACAGAAGTGACACGTCCTGTTTCAACAGGAGATTGGAAAGAAATTTTAAGCTCTTCAATCGGCTACGCAATTAATTTTATTAATAGTTTAAGCTAGTTATTTAAGGCCTTCAATTTTGAAGGCTTATATTTTTGGAGGTTAATATGGATGAGAATTTATTATTAGAGATAGCTGAAAGATTAAAAATTAAGGTTGAACAAATCAAAGCTGTTTTAGAATTATTAGCAGATGAAAAAACTGTAGCCTTTATTGCAAGATATCGTAAAGAAGCTACAGGTGGTTTAAATGAGGAAGAAATAAGGGTAATTGATGAAGAATATAAATATGGTCTAGCTCTCCAAAAGCGTAAAGATGATGTCATTAGAATAATTGAGGAAAAAGGATTGATGACAGATGAATTAAGAGCTAGTATTAATGAAGCTACTAAACTTATTGAGGTTGATGATCTATATCGGCCATTTAAGGAGAAGAAGAAAACTAAAGCTACTGAGGCAATAGCTCTTGGTTTAGAACCTTTAGCTGATATTATAATGCAACTATTACCAAGCGGTGACAGGGAAGAGATTGTTAAACCTTTTTTAAATGATAAGGTTCCAACGATGGAAGAGGCTTTAACTCAAGCTAAATATATTGTGGCTGAAAGAATTTCTGATGAAGCATCTTATCGTAAGCATATTAGAGAAGCAGCTTTAAAATTTGGAACTATCAGTTCGAAAAAGAAAAATAATGATGCTGACCCTGAAGAAAAATATAAGAATTATTATGATGCAAAAGAAAAACTAGCTTATATCAAACCTCATCGTGTCTTAGCTTTGAATCGTGCCGAAAACGAAAATGTTATAACAGTTTCTGTCGAACTACAACCTGAAAGAGATATTAATTATATAATTTATGGTGTAACTCATAATCGTCAGTCACTTTTCTATCCTGAGCTTGTCGAAGCTACAAACGATGCGTATAAGCGGTTAATAGCTCCCTCTATTGAAAGAGAAATTAGAAGTATTTTAAGTGAAAAGGCCGAAGAACAAGCTATTCATATTTTCTCTTTAAATTTGCAACACCTGTTATTACAAGCTCCTATGAAAGGACGGGTTGTTTTAGGTGTTGATCCTGCCTTTAGAACAGGTTGTAAGCTTGCAGTAATTTCGCCTAGCTCAAAGGTTTTAGAAATTGGAGTTATTTATCCTAATGAAAAATCAAAAGGTTCTACGGTTGATCCTCATCTTTTAGAAAAATCTAAAAAGACAATAGTTGATTTAATTAATAAATATAAAGTAGAAATTATTGCAATTGGGAATGGTACTGCCAGTAGAGAAACTGAAAGCTTTATAGCAGAAGTAATTAAAGAAAATGGCTTAAGTTCTAAATATGCTGTTGTTAGTGAAGCTGGTGCCTCAGTATATTCAGCATCACCTCTTGCCATAGAGGAATTTCCTGAATTATCGGTTGAACAACGTTCTGCTATTTCAATTGGCAGAAGAATTCAAGATCCACTTGCTGAGTTAGTAAAGATTGATCCAAAGTCAATTGGTGTTGGTCAATATCAACACGATGTTGCTCAAAATAAATTAAATAAATCTTTGGAAGATGTTGTAGTTGATGCTGTAAACAAAGTTGGTGTTAATTTAAATACTTGTTCGCCATCTTTACTTAGTTATGTTTCTGGTCTATCTAAAAGTGTTGCCAAAAATATTATTGATTATCGTGAACAAAATAGTAAATTTACAGCTCGTGATGAACTAAAGAAAGTTGCTAAGCTAGGACCAAAAACGTATGAGCAATGTGTTGGTTTCTTAAGAATTATTGATGGTACCAATCCTCTTGATATGACCCCTATTCATCCTGAAAGCTATGATAAGGCTAATCAGCTTCTAAAGCTTCTTAAATTAGATTCTAAGTCTTTAGGTAGTGCTGAGATGAAAGAGGCAGTTGCTGGTCTTGATAGAGTTGCCTTAGTTAAAGAATTAAACATTGACCGTTATACTTTAGATGACATCTTAGATGCCTTTGTAGCTCCATTACGTGATATAAGAGATAGTTATTCTGGTTTAAAGCTTAGAAGCGATATTATGCATTTTGAAGATATAAAAATTGGTGATGAATTGGATGGTATTGTTCGTAATGTTGTAGACTTTGGGGCATTTATCGATTGTGGTGTTAAGTATGATGGTTTAGTTCATATTTCTAAAATGTCTATGCAAAAGGTCAATCATCCATCTGATATTTTAAGTGTTGGCGATGAGGTTCATGTTTATGTTATTGACATTGATTATGATCGCCATAAATTAGGGTTGGCTCTTTATAAAATGTAATATTTATAAAAATAAAAAAATCACTTCGTTTTATAATTGGAAGTGATTTTTTTTATTTTGTTAGTAAGGACGATCCCAATTTAATGAACCATCATACCAAGATGTAAATTGATCATCGGCATTATAGTCTTGAGATAGTCTAATTAGATAGCCTTCATAATTAGCTAATTGTTGTGTTAACAACGGATTATTAGTTACTTCAATATCAAGTTTTTTGAATAATAAGAAGGTTTGGAAATTAGTAGATGTATATCTAGTAATTGCATCGCCAAACATAGAACTTAAAACTTCTCTTAATACAGTATCTAAAGAAGAAGTAACACCCTTTTGAAGCTGGACATAATAGGTAAATAGTTGATCCATTGTAGCCTTTGTATCATCACCTTCATTATAAAGGTTTGGAACAATTACATAGATGTTATCATCAGTTGTATCAGAATCTTTTTCATTAAGAAGAATGTTTATATCACGGTAGTAACCATTAATATCTGAAGACTCAGTTTTTTCAGTTTTATCTGGCAAATCATAATCGTTAACAATAATCATATGATAACCAAATTCAGTAGAACAAATATCATCCATTGAACTAGGAGCATCTTTTTGGGATTTTACATAGTAGAATACAGGATTATCTTCATCAACAACTAAATTGTTTTCTGTAGCTGTTTTATATAATTCCTTAACATAATCAGCAAATTCTTTAACATAATTGCTGACATTACTTTGAGTAGTATCACCACTTGAAGAAAGAGATTCTACTCGAAGTAAGAAGTTATATTTCTTATAATCTGCCCATGTTTTAGTTGAATCAGAGAATAGTGTTTCATTTTTACTATATGCTGTAACAACATAATTTAATATTTCCATAATATCGTTAGAACGAGTAAGATCTTCACAATTTGCTTCATTATAAATAGCCTTAGCTAATTCTAATAAAGCAGATTCAAATTCTGTTTTTTGTTCTGGAGTAAAATCTCTAAGGAATTTCTTTGGATCATCAGGTGTACCATCTGAATCATCATCAATATAAATTAAGATGTGGTCAATATTAATAGAAAATAGATTATTATAGTTATCATTACCAGCTGCTAAAATATTTTCTAAAATATTTAACTTATCATAATCAATGTCATGAGTATCGGGATATGTGCCATCTTCATTAACTTTAGCCCATTCATCGAAAACAGATTCAGATAGATAACTATTCAAAACCCGAGAACTTAGAAGATTGTATTTTAATGCATCATCTCTTGTGGCATAACCATAAGTACCTAACAAGAATAAACCTTCACCTAGATTGCTAGAATAAGTAGAATTTTCATTTTTATTGAATGCTTCAATTGCAGAATCAATTTGACTTTCATAGTTTGAAATATCATCTTCATCTAAATAACGATCGATATATTGATATACATAATCATATTTTAATAAATCAACAACAACAGATAAACCGCTGATTCTAGATTGTTCATTGTAGAAATTAACAACAGAATAAGTAGAAGTATTATTATTGTATGATACCTTGAAAATATTATCATTATCAAATTTTTCAGGAGTAATTAAGTCATAATCATCTTCAAAATTACTATGGAAACGATATTCAAAATAAGGGTCGTAAATTTCAATTTCCGCATTTTCAATTCTTTCTTGAATAACTTTGCTTGTATAACTTGACACTTTTTCATCAATTAGTTTATCTCTAATAATTGCTTTAACTGCAGCTAAAGCAGTATCATTTGTAACTAAGTCAGACCAGTCAATTTCTTCATTTAATGGAGTGAAATTATATTCCTTGTTGACTGAATATTCAGTAGAACCCCGATAAATCATTACGTATTTATTGTTTTGATTAAATGGCCTAATTAAGTATTGATAATCTTCATCTAAAGTGTCTGTTATAACGCTCTTAATAGCACTTGAGATTTCACTTAATTCATCCTTATCTTTATTTACCACAAACTCAGTTTTAGCAGTAGAACTAAATGGATTACTTAAGCTAAGCTGATGAGGTCGATAATTGTAATATGTATTATAAAGAGTTACATAGAATTCTAAAGCATTATCATCAGTTAGAGGACCAACGATATTTTCAACTTTTTTAATAGTTTCTCTTGCTTCAGTTAGATTATTAAATTGAATAACAATAGCTTGGTAGGTACCATAGTTACGATATGTTCCCTCAAAATAAGTCTTAATGTTATCTTCAGAAATATAATTTGAATTAGATATTAATTTGCCATCTTCATCTTCAATTCTTTCTTCATCAACAATTTTTTCAAGAGCATCTTTAGCAGCTTTATTAATAGCTATATCAAGCATCTTTTCTTCTAGTATTTCTTGAGGAATATAACGGAAGACAAAATTTAGTTTATCATCAGTAATAACATAGTTTAAGCATTGTTCTTTAGTAATAAATATACCTTTATTAGAACAACTATCAATATATTTTGCAATATATTCAGTTACTTCTTCATCAGTATAATCCTCAAATGTTTCAGGATTGTTAGTAGCAAAAAGGTCACTTGCATAAGCATCGAATAATTCCTCTTCATAGTCATTATCTAGCTTGTTGTCAAAATTAATTTGAGTTTGAATATAAGCATATTCTTCGGCAAATAGAACCTTACGAATATTCTTATATACTGTGTCATAGCCTAAAGCTCTTAAGCGTGTATAGTAAAGATCATTTTTAACTTCGAAATCTCCAGCACTAGCTACAACTGAATTTAAGTCTAAACTAGATGTTGGAACAGTTGTATTAATAGGAGTAGAAGAATCACATGAGGCCAAAGTTACAATAAGTAAGAATAATGTAACTAAGCTAAATAATTTTTTTATTTTTTTCATTATTCATCCTCTCCTTCCTGTAATAAGATTTCACTAACAATTTCTTGTAGATCTTTCCACCAATTTTCATATGTTTTTAATGTTTCTGTCGTATCTTTTTCAAAATACACATCAATATAATCATCAGCAGTTTTGTGATTAATATCTAAAATAGTTTGATATCTATCATTTTGACCTATGAACTCAATCTTTGCATCAGTTTTTGTTTCGATTAAATAGATAACAATATCTCTTTGAGTTTCATCACCAGTGTATCTTGTTAAAACAGGTGATAAGAAACTTGTAATAGCATTGGAAATAGTAGAAGGAGTAAGATTAGAAGTAGAATTTGTGACATATTCTAAAACATATAATCTAATTTGTTCTAATGTTAATTGTTCATTATCATTATAAATATCAGTTATTGTGTGATATTCATCATTATAATAAACATCAATGGAATCAAAGATACCTAATTTATCATCTTCAGTAGTAAATTTAGCTGATGTTTGGAAATCAGCACTAGTTATTAGAAGTAGATTATAGCCATCATCAGTTTCTAATATTGTATCAATAGTTAAATCTTCAATATATTCAGTAGGAGTAGTTTTGTTAATACTATAATATTCAGAATGGAAAATGTCATACATTCTTTCTTTTAATCTAAAATCTAAATCAGTAGTTGAATTAGAAGCAGAAATAGTTTCTAGTTCAACATTCAAACCTAATTTACGATATTTAGACCACTTGTTTTCAGGAGCAATTAAATTATCTTCAAATTGAGCTCTTGCAGAATTATTAATTTCACTAACAATTGTTGTAAGAGTATCGGCGTGAGAACCAGTTATAGAAGCAAGCTCATCACTTATTTTTAATACTAATTCCTTAGCAGCATCCTTTTGAGCATCTGACCACTCAGTCACTTCATCCTTTACATTGTCATCATCAGCATCTAAATAGACAATTAATCTTTGGCCGCTGATTGAAAAATAATTATCATAAATTTGATCTGTATATGTTTTAAAGAAATTTAATAGAGTATCAGAATTATAATTTGTTAATAGCTTAGCAGCAGCACCATTTACACGATAATTATTATTAACAATATCATCAATGTTAGCTGTATGGAAATAAACCATCATAAAGTTGTATTTACCCATAGAAGAAGGATAACCATTAGTAGAATAATAATCATTGGAAAAGGCTGTTAAAACATATTCAAGTTGAGTTTTATAATCATCAATATCTTCAATAGTATTTTCATATGCTTTAGTCTCTTTAATAACTTTCCGACTTAAAATATCAATAGCAGTAGTGATACCATTTGATATTTCTAAAGTATCAAATACACCACCATCTAGAGCATTTTCATCCTCTAAATCCTCAACCAAATTCAAATTCCATGTTTTATCATTATATGTAAGAGTAGCTATAACGTTAGAATTTGGAGCTGAACCATAGGTTTTAGAATAATCACTATTTGAGACAGCATAAGAAATTTCCATAGCCTCATCATAAATATTAACTTTTACTTCGTTTGTTCTTTCAGTAATAGCAGAATTAATTTGAGTTTCAGTTAACTTATCTTGTCTTAAAAGAGCTTCAATTTCATTTTTAAGTTCTTCATTCTCAGAAATATAATCGTATAAATCATCATCTACAGTATTTTTATCATAGAATGAATATTGATTTTCATCCTCTTCTAATTTGTAAGCAATCCAATAAGCACTGTTATAATTTTGAACAGCAGTTGAATATGAAATACTATCATCATTTTCATCGTAATTATAAGGAATATCTAATGTTTCATATAGATAGGTGTTAAATGATGAATCAATATCATCAATATCTTCTCTAGTAAAGATAGTATCAACATTGTAAGAGGCTGCATTATCTCTTAAAGATTTGGCAATGTCGGCCACAGCTTGTATTTCTTCTTCTTCAGTATAATATACTTCGTTTCTAATTTCATCAGTTATGCTTCTTAAATCGACATTATTAAAACGATCGGCATATTGAAGGTCATAAATCATATCACGATAACCACCATATAGGTAATTATACATTTGAATATAAAGCTTTAAAATTTGAACTTCAGTTAAGGTTTGAGTGATTTCACTGTCCTTCATGTCACTAGTTGTTAAATTATCGTAGAAGGTACAGTATTCTGAGAAAGAACAATCAATATTATCAACATTAATGATTTGTACTAAAGTATTATTATAAACCTTTAAGCCAAAGGAGCGTAATGTAGAATTAAATTCATCTTCTGTTGAAAAACGAATTAAAATCAAATTTAAATCTTGTTGATTAGCAAATTCACTCTTGAATTTGGAAGTATAATCAGTTTTTTGGAAATAACCTAAATCATCTTCATTATCAGTATCACGATTATCATAAGCTTCTTTAATATCTTTATCTAAAACTTCATAAGCAATTAATTCTTTAGCTAAAGAAGAATAATAAAGTTCTTTAATACTCTTAGCAATTTCAAAGTAATTATCACGCTTTGACTCATCAGCAGCAGCTTCATTACATAATTCAATAAGGGTCTTACCATTTACTTTAGAAATATTATAAGTAGATAAAATTTCATCAGAATACTTTAAAATAAGCTTTTTAGCCGCATATTCATCTAAATCAATAATTTGTTCATATGAATCAGTTGAGCTGAAACTAAAATTATAGATGTCTTCAATTACATAATTTTCAAGCCGAGTTTTATATTCTTCATATAAATCGTTATAATCTTCTAATGTAAAATCATCACTAAAAAGTTTTTTCTCATCATCAGTTAAAGAGGCATAACTCTTTTCAATGATTAATTCAACCTTTTTAAAGCTATCCTTAATTACTACCTCTTCAATTTTATCATTTAAAACGTCACTTGCACTCCATCTTAGTTCATTCCAAAGCTCACCTTTGGTTACTGTGAAGTTACCCGCTCTTGCATAAACCTCCTCAGTGTCTAGCTTTCCAACTGGATATCCAGCAGATGTACAAGCTGATAAAGATATAAGTAAAACAAAGAATGTGCTAATTAAAAACAATCTTCGTATTTTAAACTTCCAATCATTTAACATATTTGATACTCCTTTTACTAAAAATTTACACCATAGCACGTTATATAATAACACTATTAATTGTAAAATGCAATAAATAACTTTCATTTTTAAAATAAATTTAAACTAGTATATAGGCGTTTAAAACTGATTTGTTTTATATTATTTCATAATATATAAGTAGAAAGGAAAGGAGGTGCCACATCTATGGCAAACTGTGGATCAAATGAATATGGCTATGCCTTAATATTAGTATTATTCATTTTACTTGTCATTATTGGTGCAGCTTGGTTAGCATAAGTCTTCCTTCATTGTTATATTACTAAGCCGATAATTCGGCTTTTTTTGTTTGATAAACTTTGCATAAGATGTCGATATATGGTATAATTTAAAAGACATTTTGAGGTGAAGAAAATGCGTATAAAGGTTTTAGCTAGTGGTTCTACAGGTAATTGCACCTATATAGAGGCAACTGACCATAAAATATTAATAGATGTTGGTATTAGTAAAAAGAATATTGTCCAAGAACTTAATAATATTGGCGTTGCTTTAAAGGATATCGATTCTCTTTTTATAACTCATGAACATGAAGACCATATCAAATCTTTAGGAACCATCTTGAATTATTGTGATTTAACCTGTTATATGACATCTGGCACATATCAAGCCATTTTAAATAGTAAAAACGACTCTTTAAAGAAGATAATTATAAGTAGATTTAATAATGGCTATATTATATTATTAAATAGGTTGACTAATTCTATACTTTATCAGGATATTTATTTGGATGAAATTATAATAAAAGTTTTACCAACCTTTCATGATGCTAAAGAACCGGTTGGTTTTAAAATTATTGATGGATTAGAAAGTATTGTTTATATAACTGATACTGGCTATGTTCATCAATCCCTTTTTGAAATCATCAGTAATGCTGATTGTTATGTTTTAGAATGTAATCATGATCCATATATTTTAATGGCTTCCGATCGAACCTATGCTCTTAAAATGCGTATTTTATCAGATCATGGGCATCTTTCTAATGAAGATGCTTTTGTGACACTTGCTAAAATTATAGGTGAACGTACAAAGCTGGTCTTTTATGCTCATATTTCCCAAGAGTGTAATTTGACTGAAATTATTGAAATGACTAGAAAAAAGGTTATGCAAGATATCGGTATTGATACATCTAGAATCCAATTTGTTGTAACTTCGCCTTTAGCAACAGAGGTATTTGAATTATGAAAATAACAATTTTAAGTGTTGGAAGCATAAAAGAAAAATATTTGAAGGATGCTATTAATGAATATGCCAAAAGAATTTCCAAGTATTGTAAAATCGAATTTATAAGTGTTAGTGATGAAGCAAATATTTTAGCTCCCAGCGATAAAGAGTTAGAAATGATAAAATCAAAGGAAGCTATTAAACTTTTAAAAGTTCTACCTTTAAATAGTTATAAAATTGCATTAGATTTACGTGGTGAAATGTTAGATAGCGTTGAACTAGCTGGCAAGCTTGATGAGATTTTTAGCTATCATAATTCCCATATAGTTTTTGTTATTGGTGGTTCTCTTGGCTTAGGTTCGGAAATCCTTAAAACTATGGATTATCATTTATGTTTTTCTAAAATGACTTTTCCTCATCAACTTATGCAAGTAATTTTATTGGAACAGCTTTATCGCAGTTTTAAGATTAATAATAACGAAACTTATCATAAATAATGAATTCAGGTGATTAAATTGCTTAAAATTTTTGATACAAATAGAATGGTAAAAGAAGAAGAAAAACAAGGTGACATTCCTAACTATTTAACAGTAACGAAAAATGTTATGAAAATAGTATGGCCTTCAATGCTTGAGGGATTTTTGGTAGCACTAGTTACCTTGTTTGATGGAATTATGGTTTCAACCTTAGGTAATGATGCCAATGCTGGTGTAACAGTAACTAAACAGCCCATCTATTTAATGATTTGTTTTATAACTGCGTTAAATATTGCTTTAACTGCAATCGTTTCCCGGCGTTATGGTGAAAAAGATCAGGTCAGTGTCAATAAGGCTTTGCATGAAGGTTTGAAATTATCTCTACTAATCAGTGTCATACTAAGTATCATTTTTGCTTGTTTTTCTAGAGAATTTTGTGTGCTGATGGGAGCTACTGATAATAATATCGAATATGCTGCAACATATTTAAAAATTATTGCTGCCGGATTTGTTTTTAATGGATTAAGATTATCTATCAATGCTTGTCAAAGGGGAATTGGTAAAACTAATATTTCAATGGTGACAAATCTTATTGCCAATTTAGTTAATATAGGTTTAAATTACCTTCTTATAGAAGGTAACTTAGGCTTTCCCCGTCTAGAAATTGCTGGTGCTGCTTATGCTACAATAACAGGTAATGCAGTGGCATTAGGAGTATGTATATTGACTATTATATTGCCAAATAAATATTTAAAATTAAGCTTTAAGCAATTAATACATTTTGATAAAAAAACTTTAAAGGCTATCTTTTATCTTTTGCCTTCAGCACTAATTGATCAACTTTTCTTACGTATTGGTTTTATTGTTTTTGCCATAATTGTAAATTATTTAGGTGATGAAGCAATATATGTTCATGGAATATGCAATGATTTGAACTCGTTAATGTTTACACTTGCCGATGGTTTTTCGATAGGTACAGCGGCGGTAGTTGGCCATCGATTAGGTGAGAAAAGGAAGGATTTAGCAATTGTTTATGCAAAAGTCAGTATGATGCTTTCACTTGCTTTTGCGACAATTATTTGCCTTTTAATGATCTTCATGCGGGTTCCTTTAATAAGCCTTTATCGGCCAGATACAGACCAAAAAATGTTATTGGCTTCAAATATAATGATCATTGCTGCCTTTATCACATTCCCTCAAAATATTCAGTGGGTTATTACAGGTATTTTAAGAGGAAGTGGTGATACTAAGTTTACTGCAATTACATCTTTTACAAGTGTAACTGTTATCAGACCTATTATTTCATACTTGTTATGTTATCCAATCGGTCTTGGTGTTTATGGTGCTTGGATAGGAATGTTAATAGATCAAACAATCCGATTTGGTTTTAATACTTGGCGTTTTAAAACTCGAAAATGGCTTACAATTAAAGTTTAATAAAAGGGCTTTCATTAATTCGTTGACTATTTTTTTATGGCATGGTAAAATTAGGTTAAGAAATAATTTTCAATATAATTGAAAAGTGTAAATGGAGGAATTAAAAAGTGGAAAATATTAGTAGTAAAATTGTTAAAAAGGTTACACACCCTATCAAGATTATGCAATTTGGTGAAGGAAATTTTTTAAGAGCTTTCATTGATTGGATAGTTGATTCAATGAATAAAAAGGCTAATTTTAATGCTGGTGTAGTAGTAGTACAACCAATGCCTTTTGGACGTGTTAAGGAGTTATCTTTAGCTGATGGTTTATATACTTTATATCTACAAGGTATAAATAATGGTCAAACTGTTAAAACTCATCAAGTTATTGATTGCTTAGAGGACTTTATTAATCCTTTTGAAGAATATCAAAAATATCTTGATTATGCTAAGAGTGAGGATTTAGAATATATTATTTCTAATACAACTGAAGCTGGTATTGCTTTTGATCCTAATGATACTGATTTTACAAAAACGCCAAATAGTTTTCCTGGCAAGTTACTTGCTTTCTTAAAAGCTCGTTATGAATATTTTAAAGGTGATTTATCTAAAGGGTTAGAGATTATTCCTTGCGAATTGATTGATCACAATGGCGATACCTTAAAAGAAACATTAGTTAAATTAGCAAAGCATAATCAAATGGATGCTAATTTCATTTCATGGGTTGAAAATGCTAACCGTTATTATAATACATTAGTAGATAGAATTGTTCCAGGTTATCCACGTAATGAGGAAAAGGAATTATGTGAACAATTAGGTTATGTTGACAACAATATGGTTGTTGGTGAAATTTTTCATTTATGGGTTATTGATGGTAAGACAGTTAAGGATTTAGAGAAAAAGCTTCCAACTAAAAAAGCTGGTCTTAATGTTTTATTTGTTGATTCTATTAAACCTTACAAAGAAAGAAAGGTTAAGATTTTAAATGGTTCTCATACTTGCTTGGTTCCTGTTTCTTATCTTTCTGGCATTGACACTGTTAGAGAAACAATTGAGGACAAGCAATTAAATAAATTCGTTTTAGATTTTATTTTTAATGAAGTTGTACCAACAATTAATATTCCAAGAGATCAAATGGATAGCTATGCTAAAAGTGTATTAGAACGTTACGGTAATCCATTTGTTCGTCATGAGCTTATGAGTATTGCTTTAAATTCAGTTACAAAATATAAGACAAGAATTTTACCTTCTGTTTTACAAAATTTAGAGGATTTAAAGCATTTCCCTGATCATTCATTATTCAGTTTAGCAGCTTTAATTGTTTTTTATAGAGGTAAAAGAGGAACAGAGGATATTAAATTAGCTGATGATGCTTGGGCTCTTGATATGTTTAAAGAATTATGGGCAGGCTTTGATGGTAGCAAAGCTGCTTGTAAGAAGATTGCTAAACATGTTTTAAGTCTTGAAAGTCATTGGGAAACTGATTTAACTAAATTTGATGGTGTACTTGATTATGTAGCTGATTGTTTATATGAAATTACATCTACATCAATGCGTGAAGCATTAGCTAAAATGGTAAAATAAGAGGAAATATTATGAAAGATTATATTGTCATTAATCAATTTGATAATGTAGCAGTAGTATTAAGACCGTTTAAAAAAGGTGAAAAAGTTGAGGGTGTTGTTTTATTGGAAGATATCCCTCAAGCTCATAAGGTGGCTTTAAAAGCCATTAAAAAAGGTGAAAATGTTATCAAATATGGTTCACCTATTGGGCATGCCACTACTGATATTAAAGTTGGTGAGCATGTTCATACTCATAATGTTGCCACAAACCTTGATGATGTTATTGAGTATTCGTACGAACCAAATTATCCAGAGGTTTTAGGCTATAAATCAGATCGTACAGTCGATGTATATGAGCGTTCTACTGGTGAATATGGTATTAGAAATGAATTATGGATTATCCAAACTGTTGGCTGTGTTTCTGGTATGGCTAAGGATATAATTGAAAATTTTAAAGCTAAATATGATACTTCTAAAATTGATGGTGTCTATACATTTCAGCATCCTTTTGGTTGTAGTCAAATGGGGAGTGATTTGGAGCTTACTAGGACTCTTTTACAAGATATGGTTAAGCATCCAAATGCTGGTGGTGTTTTAGTTTTAGGTTTAGGTTGTGAAGAAAATTTAGTTTCAACTTTTAAAGAAACTTTAGGTGATTATGATGCCTCTAGAACAAGATTTCTTATTGCTCAAGAAGTAGAAGATGAAGTTGAAGAAGGAACTAAATTATTAAAAGAACTTTACGATCAAATGAAAAATGATAAGCGTGTTACTAAGCCACTATCAGTCTTACGTATTGGTCTTAAATGTGGTGGTTCTGATGGTATGAGTGGCATAACAGCTAATCCATTACTAGGTCGTTTCTCTGATTTTTTGTCAGTTAATGGTGCAACTACAGTTTTGGGCGAGGTTCCTGAAATGTTTGGTGCTGAAAAATTATTAATGGCTAGAGCAAAGGATCGTCCAACATTTGATAAAATAGTTGATTTAATTAATGAATTTAAGATTTATTTTAAGAGTCATAATCAGGTTATTTATGACAACCCATCTCCAGGTAATAAAAAGGGTGGTATTACAACCTTAGAGGATAAGTCATTAGGCTGTACACAAAAAGCCGGTGCCGCAGTTGTGCAAGATGTTTTAAAGATGGGTCAAAGAATTAAAACTAATGGTTTAAATTTACTTTGTACACCTGGTAATGATTTAGTAGCAACAACAACATTGGGTTGTAGTGGTTGTCAAATGGTTTTGTTTACAACTGGTCGTGGTACCCCATTTGGTGGTTTCATTCCAACTGTTAAAATTGCTACTAATACAACTTTAGCAACTCATAAATCAAATTGGATTGATTATAATGCTGGTGATTTAGTTGATAAAAAGGATATGAACCAATTATTAGAAGATTTTATCGATTTAATTTGTGATATTGCCTCAGGTAAAAAACAAGCTAAAAATGAACAAAATAACTTCCGTGAAATTTCAATTTTCAAGGATGGAGTAGTATTATAAAAAAATAAAAATACAAGGAGAAGAAAAATGAAAGATTTTATGGATAAGGACTTCTTATTAACTACTGAAACAGCTAAGAAGTTATATCATGAACATGCCGAGAAGATGCCGATTATTGATTACCATTGTCATCTTCAACCAAAAGAAATTTTTGAAGACAAAAAATTCCGTAATTTAGCTGAAGTATGGCTTGGTGCTGGTGATCGCTATGGTGATCATTATAAGTGGCGGTCTTTACGTGCTAGAGGTTATGAAGAGGACTCAATTTCTGGTCCAGATGATGATTATAAGAAATATTTACAATTTGTTGAATCTATGCCATATTTTGTAGGTAATCCTCTTTATCATTGGTCTCACTTAGAAATGCGTAGATATTTTGGTATTAATGATATTATCAATGCTAAGAATGCTAAAAAGATTTGGGATGAAGCAAATAAGAAACTTGAAACTTTAACAGCTCGTGAGATGATGTACAAATTTAAGGTTGATACAGTTTGTACTACTGATGATCCTGTTGATTCTCTTGAATGGCATGAAAAGATGAATGCTGATAAGACTTTAAAGGTTCATGTTCGTCCAGCCTTCCGTCCAGATAAGGCAATAAATGTTGAATTATCTTGGTTTGCTGATTGGGTTAATCAGTTAGCAAAAGTTGTTGGTTACCCAATTAAAGAGTTAAAGGATTTAGAAAAAGCTTTAGCTGAGCGTGTTGCTTTCTTTCATAAGATGGGTTCAAGATTGTCTGACCATGCTTTAGATGTTTTACACTATGCCCCTGCAACATATGACCAAGCTAATGCTGTATTTAAAAAGGGTATTAATCATCAAGAGGTTAGTGAGCTTGAACAAGATTGGTATAAGGGCTACGTTTTAGTTTTCTTAGGAAAACTATACCATAAATATGGTTGGGTTCAACAATATCATATTGGAGCTTTGAGGAATAATTCTAAATCAATGCTAAAGAAGATTGGGCCAGACACAGGCTTTGATGCTATTGAAGATCAAAATTATATGGCTAAACTTTCAGCATTACTTGGAGCTTTAGATGAAACTGATGAATTACCAAAGACTATCCTTTATTGTTTAAATCCTCGTGATAATTATGCTTTAACAGTATTAGCCGGCTGCTTCCAAAAGGAAGGAGTAAAGGGTCGTGTTCAAGTTGGTACTGCTTGGTGGTTCCTAGATCAACAAGATGGTATGCGTCAAAATCTTGAAACATTAATGCAGGTTGGTTTAGTAGCTCAATCTGTAGGTATGTTAACTGACTCAAGAAGCTTCCTAGCTTATCCACGTCATGAATACTATCGTCGTTTATTATGTCAAATGCTAGGTAATTTAGTTGAGTCTGGGCAATATCCAAAAGAGGAATTAGATACTCTAGGTAAGATTGTAGAAGATGTATGCTATAATAATGCTAAAGAATATTTTGGTTTTTAAGTAATAATGAATATAATAAAATTGCTCTTATCTTTTACGGATAAGAGCTTTTTATGTTATAATAGATTCTATGGAAAAGGAAAGTATAATTAGTGATTTTATTATTAAATCCGATTTAAAGCGAAAAAAAAGAATATTTTGGAAAAACTATTTATTAAGTGGCAATCTTGATTATTTAATTCTTATATTTTTACTTATTTTGGCAATAGTAATGTTCATTTTGAAGAATTGGTTAGTAGCTTACCTCAGCTTAGCATTATTAGGAGTTGAACTTATTTCATTTATGGCTAAAGCCTATTTTTTTGTCAAAAAGAAATTAAATGAAGAAATTGGCAATTTAAAAGTAACTCTATATGATGATTTTTTAATTGTGAAATTGTTAAAGTTTAATAAAGAACTAAAATTTATTTATGATGAATTGGAACTTATTAGTTATGATAATCATTTTGAAAAATTTTATTTTTATGACTCTGCATTTCAATTAGAATTAGCTAAAAAGGATATTCCAAAAGAAGCATTTATTTTTTTATTAAGAAAAATAAAAAAAAGCTAAAACATTAATGAAAAAAGTGCTAATTTATGGTAAAATTATTTTGATTATGTAAAATTATTTAACGGGGTGGTAATTTGCTTAAAAAATTAAATATTATTCATATCATAATTTTAATAATTGATTTATTAGTTATACCACTTGTTGGTTTTTTAAAAGGCTTTGATAGTCCACACACGTTTATCGCATTTTTGTGTACTGTTTTACTTGGACACCCGCTTATTTATTTAACTATGATGTTATTTAAAACTTCAATGGTTAAAGAATATGAGGCACCTAAATATATGCCTTTATGTATGGTTTTAACAATTCTTTTTGGTTGTTTAATTTGGTATATATTTTTTAATGTTGAGCATATTTTTATTCAAAATATCGGTTTGTGGTATGGCTCTGGGCTTTTAGCTTTTACAATACCAATTATAATTTTTTATATTCTTGAAAAAATCAATTCAAAGAAAAAACCAAATGGACCTAAGTTCATTAAAAATAAATAGTGGAGGTTATTATGAAAGAATATAATCATCTTAAGATAGAGAAAAAGTGGCAAGAATATTGGGAAAATAACCAAACATTTAAAACTGATGTTTGGGATTTTTCTAAGCCTAAATTCTATGCTTTAGATATGTTTCCATATCCATCAGGACAAGGGCTTCATGTTGGGCATCCTGAAGGCTATACAGCTACTGATATTGTTAGTCGGAAGAAAAGAATGGAAGGCTATAATGTATTGCATCCAATGGGGTTTGACTCCTTTGGCTTGCCAGCAGAACAATTTGCTATTAAAACAGGTAAACATCCA
Organism: uncultured Anaeroplasmataceae bacterium; assembly: GCA_947589245.1. GTDB lineage: Bacteria > Bacillota_I > Bacilli_A > Acholeplasmatales > Anaeroplasmataceae > Pelethenecus. The sequence goes on along the minus strand of CANQBD010000002.1, from coordinate 60,067 downwards.
GAAGGCTTCACTAAAGCTAATATCAACAATTTCATTCGTCAATTAAAGATGCTTGGTTTTTCTTTCGATTGGTCTAAACAAGTATCTACTTGTGATCCAAAATATTATAAATGGACACAATGGATTTTTAAGCAGTTATATAATGATGGTCTTGCCAAACAAATAGATATGCCTGTTAACTGGTGTGAAGAATTAGGAACAGTTTTAGCTAATGATGAAATCATTGATGGCAAGAGTGAACGTGGTGGTTATCCAGTAGTTCGTAAAAATATGAAGCAGTGGGTAATGGATATTCCTAAGTATGCTGACCGTTTACTAGAAGGCTTAGATGATTTGGATTGGCCTTCTTCAACAAAGGAAATGCAACGTAATTGGATTGGTAAATCAGTTGGTGCAACTATTACTTTCAAGGTTTTAAATAGTGCTGAAAGTTTTGTTGTTTTTACAACAAGATGTGATACTTTGTTTGGTGCAAGTTATTGTGTGCTTGCTCCAGAGCATGAATTGATTACCAAAATTATGTCTAAAGAACAAGCAAGTGCTGTTTTAGCATACCAGAAAGAATGTAGTTCAAAAAGTGAATTAGAAAGAACAGAACTTAATAAGGATAAAACAGGAGTATTTACTGGTGCTTACGCAATTAATCCCGTTAACAATAAGAAGATTCCTATTTGGATTTCTGATTATGTTCTTTCTTCCTATGGTACAGGTGCTATTATGGCTGTTCCTGCTCATGATACTAGAGATTATGCTTTTGCTAAGAAATTTGGCCTAGATATTATTCCTGTTTTAGCAGGTGGTAATATTGCCGAAGAAGCTTATACAGAAGATGGTCTGCATATTAATTCTGATTTTTTAAATGGTTTAAATAAAGAAGATGCTATCAATAAAATGATTGAATGGCTAGAAACTAATAAGGTTGGTCAAAAGAAGATTACTTATCGTTTAAGAGAGTGGATTTTTGCTCGTCAAAGATATTGGGGTGAGCCTATTCCAATTATTCATACAGCTGATGGTGATATTGTTTTAGATGATGAAGATTTACCATTGATACTTCCTGAGCTTGATGATTATAAGCCAAAGGTTAGTGGTACAGCTCCTCTTGCTAACGCAACCGATTGGGTCAATGTTAAGTATCATGGGAAGATTGGGCAAAGAGAAGTTGCAACCATGCCAGGTTCAGCTGCTTCTAGCTGGTATTTTTTACGCTATATTGATGTCAATAATGATAAGGAATTTGCAAATTATGAATTATTAAAGCACTGGATGCCAGTTGATCTATATGTCGGTGGGTCTGAACATGCTGTTGGTCATTTGCTTTATTCAAGATTTTGGAATAATTATCTTTATGATAAAGGCTTAGTTCCTGTTAAAGAACCTTTTAAAAAATTATTCCATCAAGGTATGATTTTAGGTGAAAATAATGAAAAAATGAGCAAATCACGCGGAAATGTAATTAATCCTGATGATGTTATTAAAGAATATGGTGCCGACACACTACGTCTATATGAAATGTTTATGGGACCACTTGAGGCTTCTCTTCCTTGGAGTAGTAAAGGTCTTGAAGGAGCTCGTAAATTCTTAGATCGTATATGGCGGTTCTTTATGACTCCTGAATATCAAGAATTATTAAGTTCTAACAATGATGGTAGCCTTGATAAGATTTATAATCAAACGGTTAAGAAGGTTTCTTATGATTATGATAGTTTGAATTTTAATACCGCTATTGCCCAACTTATGACCTTTATTAATGAGGTTTATAAGGCTGAGTCAGTATATCGCCCTTATATGGAAAATTTTGTTAAACTTTTATATCCTATTTGTCCGCACTTTTGTGAAGAGATTTGGGAATTTTTAGGGCATGATAATACAATTACTTATGAGTCATGGCCTACTTATGATGAAACTAAACTTGCTAGTGAAAAAATACTTTTAGTAGTACAAGTTAATGGAAAGCTTAGAGATCGTCTTGAGGTAGCACCAGATTTAGATAAAAATAGCATTATTGATTTAGCTTTAGCAAGTCAAAAGGTTAAAGCTCATTTAGATGGCAAACAAATTGTCAAAACGATTGTTGTTCCTAAAAAATTAGTCAATATTGTAGTACATTAGGTGATTTTATGAAAAGGATTGGACTTAGAACAATTAAGACAGCAATTTCAATATTTCTTTGTTTAGCAGTTTATATTGTCTTAAAGGCCATAGAGCTGCTTCCAGGAGTAGATGATAATTTTGCATTTTCTTGGTATAATCCTTTTTTTGCTGGAATTGCCACTGCTTATTCTGTTCATGCTAGTAAGAGCGCTTCTTTAGCTCAGGCTAAAAATAGATGTGTAGCTTCTGTTATAGGTGGCGTTGTAGGTATTTTACTAATTACCTTTTATGAATTATGTGGAGGTACATGGCCTAATTTAAATTCGGTCAATTTAGAGACTTGGAATTTTGTAATTCCTTATCTTTTAATTTCATTATTTAGTATTTTAGTTGTTGTTATAGGGGTAGCTACTCATCAGTCAGCAGCTGTCTTTGTTGCCATCTTAACCTTTTTATCTGTGACAATTAATCCTAATATTAATGTTGGGCAGTGGCAATGGCAATTTGGCTTGAATCGTATTTTATCAACGATAGTTGGTGTTTTGATAGCTTTGGGTGTCAATTTGTTTAGGTTACCTCATCGCCATTATAATCGTGATTTACTTTTCTGTGTTGGTATTGATGGTATTCTAATGAAAGATGCAGATAATTTTAAAGGTTTTATGCAATATAAGCTTAATTATTTAAATCGAATTAAGACTAATGTAACTTTATTTACAACTAGAACTCCAACAACCTTTATGCCACTTTTGAATAATGTAAAGATTAGTCATCCAGTTATCTGTATGTCTGGAGCGGCCTTATATGATACAGTAAATTTTAAATATTTAGCTTTAGAAAATATTGAAGAAAAGCTTGCTTCAAATGTCTTAAAATTATTAAAAGCAGAGAAGGTTCATCCGTTTGTAAATCAAGTTGTCGATGATGTCTTATTTACCTTTTATAATGGGCCTTTAAATGAAGCTGCTAGCAAATATGTTTTAGATAAGAAAAATCAGAAATTCAATTCTTTAATTCCTGGTGAGTGTCTAAAAGGGGAAATATTATATTTTTTGATTATTGATACCAAAGAAAATATTAATAATTTAGTTGAGGTCATTAATAGAAGTGAATATGCTTCAAAATTAGCTATTTTTATTTATGATGATTTTGAATATGAGAAGGAAGGCTTCCAATATTTAAAAATTTATAGTAAAGAAATCGAGAAGCTGGCTATTTTACATAAATATTGTGAAGAGGTCAATTTGAAAATTGTAGGATTATCTTCATCTGATCTATCTAATCACTTATTAAAGAATAGTGATATTGCCATAACTTTAAAATCTAATTCTTTACTATCACAGAGCTATTGTGATAAAGTTCTTGATTCAGCATCACCAGATGCTTTATTTAGAGAGGTTAATCGTTTATACTATAAGAATTTGGCTAAATATGGTAAAAAATAATTCTTTTGTGGTATAATACTTAATGCTTTAGAAGTGGAGTGATTATTGTGAGTAATACTTTGGAAATTAAAAACTTACATGCAAATATTGGTGATAAGGTTATTTTAAAAGGTGTAAATTTAACCATTAAAACTGGTGAGGTCCATGCTATTATGGGTCCTAATGGGACAGGTAAATCTACTCTTTCTTCCATAATAATGGGCCAACGTAAATATGATGTCACTGAAGGTGAAATTTTACTTGATGGTGAAAACATTTTACCTTTAGAAGTTGATGAAAGAGCGCGGAAAGGCATTTTTTTAGCTTACCAATATCCTGCTGAGGTTAGTGGTGTTACTAATAGTGATTTTATTAGAACAGCTATGAAGGCTACTTCTGGTAAGGATGTTTCTTTATTTTCTTTTATTAGAGAATATGAAAAAGCTTGTGGTGAATTAAAAATGCCTGAAAATTTAGCTCATCGTTATTTGAATGAAGGCTTTTCAGGTGGTGAAAAGAAGCGTAATGAAATTTTACAGCTTAAAATGCTTAAGCCTAAATTTGCTATTTTAGATGAAATAGATTCTGGTCTTGATGTTGATGCGTTAAAAATTGTTGGCCAGAATGTTAGTGATATGGTCAATGAAAATTTTGGTTGTTTACTGATTACGCACTATGAAAGGCTACTTGACTATATCAAGCCAGATTTTGTGCATATAATGATAAATGGAAAAATAGTTTTAACAGGTGGCAAGGAGCTTATTGCTAAGATTGACCAGTTAGGCTATGATTGGGTGAAAGAGGAGCTTGGAATTGAAATAGATCAAGAAGAAGATGAAAAGACCCATGTTCTATTAGGTTCTTGTGCTCATAATTCTCAAAAATGATTAATTTAAGAAAATTAAGTGGTTCTGGAGTTTTAGGTCTTTCACTTCAGAAATCAGTTTTAGAAATTAAACAAACAATTGCGGATGTTATTCTAATTGAAGATAGTTTAGAAATAATTATTGATAAAAATGTTGATGTTATTTTATTTGATTTAACTAATTCTAAAAAGATTAATGTTAGAATTGGTGAAGGTTCAAATGTGAAATATCAGATTTTAAATTCTAGTAATACGGATAGAGCTTTTAAAAATTATGGCAATTTAGAAATAACCGAAATTTCTTTAGGTTCATCTTTAGAACATTTAGATATTGATGTTTTAAATCCAAATTCTAATACGAATGTAGAATTGCTTGCTGTAGGAAATAAATATAATCAAAGTTTTTATCAACAAATAAATCATCAAGCTAAAAGTACTAATTCCAATATTTCCAATTTTGGTGTGGCGTTAAATGGCTCTAATATTTTATTTGACACTACAGGAAAAATATTTAAGGGAATGGCTAAGTCTGTTTGTAAGCAGCTTTCTAAAGGAATTATAATGGATGATGATTCTTTAGTTACTTCTAGGCCTATTTTGTTAATTGATGAATATGATGTTATTGCTAATCATGGGGCATCTATTGGGAAGATGTCTGATGATAGTCTATTTTATTTGATGAGTAGAGGTTTATCTCGTACTGAGGCCTTTTTATTAATTTTAGAAGGAATAATTAGTCCTTTTATTGCTAAGATTGCAGTTAAGGAATATCAAGAAGAGATAGATTTTAAGCTTAAAAGTTTTATTAAGAGGTGATTTTAATGCTGAATGTTGAAAAGCTAAGAGGCGATTTTCCGGTTTTAAAAGATAACCCTCAGCTTTCCTATTTAGATAGTGCTGCCTCAGCTTTAAAGCCTAATTGTGTAATAGAGGCTGTTAATGACTATTATGCTAAGCTTGGGGTTAATGTTCATCGAGGTGTTTATAAACTATCCTATTTAGCAACTGATGCATATGAAGAAGCAAGAAATAAAATTGCTAATTTTATTAATGCTGATTTTGATGAAATTGTTTTTACAAGAGGGGCTTCAGCTTCTTTAAATTTAGTAGCTTTAAGTTATGGTTTGACTAATTTAAAAGAGGGTGATGAAGTAATCACTACAGAACTTGAACATCACTCTTCATGTATGCCTTGGATTAATGTTTGTGCCAAAACTAAAGCCAAGTTAATTTATGTTCCTCTCAATGAGGAAGGTAGAATCACAATTGAAAATTTTAAGTCAGTTTTGACTAAAAATACAAAACTGGTAGCCATTACCTATGTTTCTAATGTTATGGGTTATATTACGCCTATTGAAGAAATTATCAAATTAGCTCATTCTGTTGGGGCAGTAGTAAGTGTTGATGCTGCTCAAGCGGTGCCACATATGAAAGTTGATGTAAAGAAGCTTGATTGTGACTTTTTGGCTTTTTCAGGGCATAAAATTTGTGGTCCTACAGGGATTGGTGTTTTATATGGCAAAGCTAAATTATTAGCTGATATGCCACCTATTGAATTTGGTGGTGATATGGCTGATGATGTGAACCTTCATGAAATGACTTTTAAGGATGCACCATATCGTTTTGAAACAGGGACACCAATTATTGCTGGAGCGATTGGTTTAGCTAAGGCCATAGAATATGTCGAGGCTATTGGGCTTGATGAAATTGCTAAATATGAATATTTCTTAAAAGAAAAAGCCCTTGCTGAGCTTAAGAAGATTCCTAATGTAGTTATTTATAATGCGACAGCTGAAACAGGGATTATCACTTTTAATATTAAGAATGTTCATCCTCATGATGCAGCTAGTGTTTTTGATAATAATGATGTTTGTTTAAGAGCTGGCCATCATTGTGCACAATTAATTATTAAATGGTTAAAAACGGTTGGCACAGTTAGAGCATCTTTCTATTTTTATAATACAGTAGAAGATGTTGAGAAATTTGTTAAAAGTGTAAAAGAGGCTCAAGAATTTTTTTCATCTCTTTAGGAGGACAATATGAATTTAAACAATTTATATCGCGAAGTCATAATGGATAATTATAAAAATCCTAAAAATAAAGGATTAAAAAATGCATCACCTTATCATTTAGTTCACCTTACTAACCCTAGCTGTGGTGATGACATGCGTGTTGAAATTTTAGTTGAAAACGACAAAGTTGTTGATGTTCGTCAAGATGGTCATGGTTGTTCAATTTGTTTGTCATCAGCCTCTGTTATGAGTGATTTATTAATTGGCAAAAGTGTAGCTGAAGCAAAAGAGTTAATAGAAAGCTTTTATACAATGGTTAAGGGTGAAGAGGTTTTAGATGAGGACAAGCTTGGTGAGGCTGTTGCTTATAAAGGTGTTAGAGATTTTCCAGCTAGAATCAAATGTGCTACTTTAGCTTGGAAATGTGTTGAAAGAGCAATTGATGAGGTAAAGAGCAATGAGTAATAAAGCTATTGATGAAATTGTTGGTGATTACAAATATGGCTTTAAAACAGATGCAAAAACTATTTTATCATCTGGCAAAGGTCTATCAAAGGAAGTTGTCGAATTTATTTCTCGTGCTAAAAATGAACCTGCTTGGATGCAGGAATTTCGTTTAAAGGCTTATGAATCATTTTTAAATCAAAAAAATCCCACTTGGGGTCCAGATTTATCAGGTATTGATTTTGATGAATACACTTATTATATCAAGACTACTGATGGAACCAAAAATAATTGGGAAGAAATACCAACAGAAATTAAAGAAACCTTTGATAAGCTTGGTATTCCTGAAGCTGAGGCTAAATACTTAGCAGGATCATCAACTCAATTTGAATCAGAGGTTGTTTACCACAATAATTTAAAAGAATTAGATGAATTGGGTGTTATTTTCTGTGATACGGATACAGCTTTAAGAGAACATTCTGATTTAATGCGAAAATATTTTGGTAAGTTAATTCCGTTTACTGATAACAAATATGCCGCTTTAAATTCGGCAGTTTGGAGTGGGGGCTCATTTATTTATGTTCCTAAGGGCGTTAAATTAAAAAAACCTGTTCAATCATATTTTCGAATCAACAGTGAGAGGATGGGGCAATTTGAAAGAACTCTAATTATTGTTGATGATGATGCTGATATTCATTATGTTGAAGGGTGTACTGCTCCTCAATATTCTAAGGATTCACTACATGCGGCAGTAGTGGAAATTTATGTTGGTAAAAATTCCCATTGTCGTTATTCAACAGTTCAAAATTGGTCTAATAACATTGTTAATCTTGTTACTAAAAGAGCTATTGTTGATGATAATGGTCATATGGAATGGATTGATGGTAACGTTGGCTCTGGGCTAAATATGAAATATCCAGCTTGTGTTTTAAAGGGCAAGTATAGTAAGGGTACAACTGTATCTATTGCCTTTGCAGCTGAAAATCAACTTCAAGATACTGGTGCTAAGATGATTCATATAGGAGAAAATTCTTCTTCAACCATTATTTCAAAATCAATTTGTCGAGGTGGGGGAAAGGTTAATTATCGTGGCTTAGTTTCTTGTGGTTCAAAGGCGTTAGGTGCTCGTAGCCATGTTGAATGTGATACTTTAATTTTAGATGATATTTCAACTTCTGATACAATTCCTACTAACACAGGGTGCAATAGTGATATGTTTATTGAACATGAAGCAACTGTTTCTAAGGTTAATGAAGAGCAATTGTTTTATTTGATGAGTAGAGGTTTAACTGAGGCTCAAGCAACAGAAATGATTGTTATGGGCTTTATTGAGCCATTTTCTAAAGAACTACCTATGGAATATGCAGTTGAATTAAATCGTTTAATTAAGTTGGAAATGACGGATTCTATAGGTTAATTATGTTTTATAAAATTCGACTGAATTTAGTCGAATTTTTTATTTATTTGTGATAAAATGAGATATATAGGTGAGGTGAGTTAAGATGAAGAAAATTGAGGTTATTGTTAAGGATCGTAATACTTTAGTCTTAAATGAAGATGCATCTAAAGGAGATTATATTGATTTAACCAGTTTGACTTCTATTGATTCTAAACAAATAGAAGAAGCTATTAATGCTGGTAAAGATGAGGTTTATAAAACTAAATTAACTACTTATGAAAAAAAATTAGCTTTAGAATTTGAAAATACAAAGAATAAAATAATATCTGAATATAAAGAACAATTATCTAATTTAAATATTCTTAAAGAAAAAAGTGAATCTGAATTTAAAACTAAAATTACTCAATTAGAATTAGAAAGTCGGCTTACTAAAGAAAAAGAATTAGGGGAATTAAAAAACAGCTATGAAAGTAAAATGGCTATTTTAAATGAACAAATAAAAAATTTGCAAGAAACTGAACGTTTAAAGGTTGAAAATGAATATAAGGATCTTTTAAGTAAAAAAGAGCTTGAGCTTCAAACTTTAAAATCTACCCAAGAAAAAAATTTATTAGCTCAAGAAAATGAGTTTAATGAAAAACTTGCTAGGGTCCAAGCTGAATTAAGAAAAAAAGAAGAAGATTACAATACTTTACAGCGGCAAAAGGCCTCCTTGAATGTTAAACAAACTGGAGAAGATTTGGAAGCTTGGTGTGATAATGAAGTAAAATCTTATATGCAAAATGGTTTAAGTAATTGTGTTTGGTTTAAAGACAATCAAGTTATTAGAGAAGAGGTTGAAACTAAAGGTAGTAAGGCGGATTATATTTTTAAAATTTATGCTGATAATAATCATAATGAGTCTACTTTATTAGCAAGTGTTTGTTTAGATATGAAGGATGAAAATCCTGATAGTCAAAATCGTAAAAAGAATAGTGATTATTATAAGGCATTAGATAATAATCGGCGTAAAAAGAATTGTAAATATGCTTTATTAGTTTCTAATCTTGAACTTGACCGACCAAACGATTTACCAATTTTTAAGGTTAATGAGTATTCGGACATGTATGTGGTAAGACCAGCTTATATGATGACTTTTTTAAATATGTTAGTATCTTTAACAGTTAGGTTCCAAAATCTTATTACTGCTTCTATAGAAAAGCATTTAGAAATTCAAAGTAAATTAGAACTTAGTAAACAGTTTGAAGAACTAAAGAAAACCTATCTTGATAAACCACTAGAAAATCTTGAAAAGAATATTAACGATATTTGTTCGCAAAATGCCAAAATCACTAGTGCCTCTAAAACTATTGAAGAGTTATGTGAAAAAATTAAAAAGAACTATTTAGATGCAATAACTCAAAAGCTAGATAGATTTGATATTAAGATTAAAAAAGTCTATAAGGATTAATTGAAGTTAGATATTTTGTTTAGGCTTTATGTTGGGTTTAATATTTCTATTATTATGAACTAAATTATACTAATAGACTATTTAACCATGCTAATATTATAATAATTATTATTTACCTGTATTAATAGCTTAAATCTATAAAAATATGAACTATGGTTCGTGGAATAGTGGTTCATATCGATAGATAATTAATATAGGTGATGGTAATGGAAAAAGTTAAATTTACTTTAAATGAAGAAGTAAAAGTATTAGATTGCGTGGGTGAAAGAATTAGAAATTTAAGAATCAAAAGAAGAATGACTCAAGATGAACTTGCTGAGCTTGCTGATATTTCTGCTCGTAATTTAAGTGATATTGAAAATGGTAAAGTTGATTGTCATTTGACGACATTATATGCTATTAGTAAGGCCTTTAATATTTCTTTAGCTGAAATGTTTGATGAACTTCAAGGTAAATAAATTTGATAAATTATCTCTATGTGAAAAACATAGAGTTTTTTATTTTATATTGTCAATTATAGTTTTTATTTGGGTCAAGTTATTTTTAAATTACAAGAATCATATATTTATGTAGGTTGGTGATATTATTTTTATAAATATTAATGGCTTAAATATTAATTATGAAACTAAAGGAACTGGTCAAGAAATTATTTTATTGCATGGGTGGGGAGCCTCACTTTTAACTTTTAATAAGTTGATTGATGTCTTAAGTAACAATTACAAGGTTTACGCGATTGACTTACCAGGCTTTGGTCAAAGTGAAGTAGGGGTACCATTTTCTGTTGAAGAAGTAGCAGACTTAATTTATAGTTTTACTTTAGAAATGGCTATTTCTAACCCAATTCTTTTAGGGCATTCTTATGGAGGAAGAGTAGCTATTGTCTATGCTGCTAAGTATCAAGTGAAAAAATTGGTTTTAGTTTCAGCGGCTGGAATAAGACAAAAATTAAGATTTTCTAAAAAGCTTAAAATAAAAATTTATAAAATGCTAAAAAAATGTCATTTACCTATCAAGATGGGGTCAACTGATTATCAAAATGCTGATAATGTTAAAAGAATTATGTTAGTTAAAGCTGTAAATCAAGATCTTTCTGAATTTATGGTGAAGATTAAAAGTCCCACCTTACTAATATATGGAGTTTGTGATGATGTTACACCTTTAAAGCTGGCTGAGCAGATTAAGTCTAAAATTAAGAATTCAGTGTTAATTAAGATTGAAGAGTGTGGTCATTTTCCTTATTTAGAAAGAGCTAGTTATTTTTCAATTATCTTGATGAGCTTTTTATTAGGTGATAGTAATGATTTATAGTGTTTTAGTTTATGCTATTATAAAGTTATATTTAATATTAAACATTTATCAACAATCACATTATCAATTTCATTTTTATTTTAAACATTTCCTTTTGAACTTTTTATTTTATGATACATTTCCGCTAATTGTTTTAATAATAAGCTTAACTATTCAAAATGAAATAACAACTTGGATTTGTTCGATATATTTATTTTTGTTTAGTATTTTTTACTTACTTGCAAGAGTAAAGCTAGTTTTTACTAAGCGTATCATCCGTTTAATAATCTTTAGCTTTATGTATTTTGGAGCAATTTATTTTATTCCACAGGCTAATGTGTATATATTACTATTATTGGAATTTACAATTATTCCGGTTTTGGTCTTTGAGCAAATACTTTCTAAATTATTGAATATGCCTTATATCTTTAAGGCCAAAAAGAAATTAGCAGATTATGAAGGAGAAATTATAGGTATAACAGGTTCTTTTGGTAAAACCTCAACTAAACAGCTTTTGAATCAAGCTCTAAATTTATTTTATAAATCGAATTGTACAAAGAAGAGCTATAATACACCACTCGGTATTTCGCGATTTATTAATGATACTAATATCAATCTTTATGATTATTTAATATTAGAATTTGGTGCGAGCCATAAAAATGATATAGCAGACTTAAAAAGAATTGCTGTACCACAAACGGTTTTTGTTACAGGTATTGGTTATATGCATGTGGATACCTTTAAAAATATTGAAACAATTGTTGCCGAAAAAATGAGCATTTTAAAGGGTGCCAAGATCGCGATTTTAAATTATGATTGTCAATTTATTCGTAACTATGAGATTAAAGACAAGATAACGATTATTAGCTATGGCTTAGAATATGGAGACTATCGAGCTTTAAATATCGAAAAGAATAGTTTTGATTTTTATTATAAAGACAAATTTATTATGTCCTTTAAAACATCTTTAGTAGGGAAGCATCAAATTCTTAATTTAACGGGAGTATTAGCTTATCTGACTGAGCTTGGCGTTGACCTTGAAATATTAAGAAGAGGAATATGTTCCTTTCATACCGAGAAGAATCGTTTAGAGCTTAAGAAAATTAATAATATAACTATTTTAGATGATTCATTTAATAGTAATTATCAAGGCTTTGTTGAGGCTTTATTTACTTTGAAAAATTTAGCTGGCAATCGTGTTTTACTGACTCCTGGCATGGTTGAGCTAGGTAAATATAAAAAGGAGCTATTAAATAATTTAATAGAACATATTGTGGTTTGTGCTGATGTCATTATTTTGATTGGGTATTATCAAACTAAATATTTATACAATCTTTTAAAAGAGTATAATAAAGAGGTTTATTTAGTTAGAAATTTTATGGAGGGTTATGCTTTGTTTTGGTTGCTTGTAAAAAGGGCGAATGAAAGCTCGCTTTTAATAGAAAATGATTTACCAGATTTATATAGGGTGGGGTTATTATGATTAGTTTAGGTATTATTTTTGGTGGTGCTTCTTATGAGCATGAAATATCAATTATTACAGCTTATCAGCTAAAGAAAAAATTAGAGGAAAAATATGAAATTCATTTAATATATGTTTCTTTAGATGGTCAATTTTATAATGCTGATAAAATGTTGATGCGAGATTATAGAATGAATAATTTGAAAAAATTAAAGAAGCTTAATTTGAGAAAATTAGTAGTTGATGTTATAGTAGGTGCTATGCATGGTGAAAATGGCGAAGATGGTTTAGCTTATGACTTTGCCAGAATTAATCATCTAAGATATTTAGGTTGTGCAAATTTAGCCGCGAGTATTAGTTTAGATAAATACCGTAGTTTTTGTTTTTTAGCAAATAATGGTATAAAAATGCTAGATACTAAGCTTTATACTTATGATGATTATCTTCATGGGAAAAGTATTGACCTTTTTCCTTGTATTTTAAAGCCTGTTTATGGCGGATCTTCTTTAGGAATAGAAGTTGTAATTACTAAAGAGGAATTAGAAAGTAAATTAACAAAAGTGTTTAAATTTTCTAAAGAATTAATCATTCAACCATACTACGCTAATTTAGAAGAATATAATTTGGCATTAAGTGAAGAGGACTATTCTAATTTAGAAAAAATTAATAAAAAGGCTGAGATTTTTTCATTTGACAATAAATATAGTGACTCATTTAAGGTTATGCATCAAAGTTTGGTTTTGGAAAGTTCATACATTAATTTTTGTGAAATAGCTAGAAAGGTTTATAAATTAATCGATGCTAGTGGTATTATTCGAATTGATTTTTTTATGATTGACAATGAAATATATGTTAATGAGATTAATACGACACCTGGAGCGTTAGCTATGTATCTTTTTCCGGATTTTTTAAAAACTTTTGAAAAGTCCTTAAATAATTGCTTATTAAAAGAAATTAAAATATATCCTAATAATCATTTTCTTTTGAAAAATAATATAGATAAATAACAACAAATATGGTAAAATAAAAAACAAAGGTGGTGTTGATTTTGAAGTATTTTAATGCTACATGCGTTCAAAGATTTTTTACTTATTTAATAGATTTTTTTATTATCACAACAATTGCTAGTTTAATTGCTAGGGTCATTCCGGCTTATTCCCAAAATGTGGCTATTTTCCAAGAAGATTTAGAAATAATTTTCAATCAAGTTGTTGCTGACAATGTTGATTTGTTATTATATGAAGAAATGGTAAAAGCTGGTTTGATTTACATGGGAATTTTATTGTCAATAACTTTGCTTGTTACATTTTTATATTTAGTAGTTTTACCTTATTATTGGCCTACGCAAACTGTCGGTCGTCTAATAATGGGCGTGAAGGTTATAAATCTGCGTGGTAATGAACGGGTAAGCTTCGGTAAACTAGCCTTAAGAGAATTAGTTGGTAGTTTCCTTTTATACCAAGTTTTAGGTAATACATTAATTCTTACTTTATTAAACTGGTATTATTGTGCCACAAGAGGTCGTTCATTTGCGGATATGATTGGTGGTACTCGCTTAGTTTATGTTCGGGGTGGTACTATTGATGAGAGTAATGATCCTAATGACAAAAATAGTGATTATGATTATGTTGATGCTGAATTTCATGAGGTAAAATCAGCAGCTTCAGAAGAAGAGCCAAAAGATAATTCATCTGATGATGAATATAAGGTATTTTAATGATGAAGCAATTTATTTTAATAAAAACTTTAAAAGCTAATTATGAAGATATTTTAGTTATTTTAAAACAATTATTGGGTAATCATATTACATCTGAGGAATATAATGGCTTACTGCTAATTAAAGGTTTGGTTCATGATTCAAAGGATATATTTGAAACCATTAAATCTTTAGAGATAGATTTAAATACAAATATTTCTGTATATGTAACTTATCCTTGCTTTAATCCTAGTGAAGAAATAAAATTAATTTTTCATTTGTTTAATAATGCTGAGGGTGGCTGTTATGATTTAAAATCGTTGTTACTAAATGCTAAAGAGGTTAAAGATGCAGTTAATTTTTTAAATTTTATTTTAAATGGTTCTGGTGTTGATGAAAAAATAATTTTAGCTTTGGCTAAAAATGATTTAAATGTTTCTAAGGCTTCAACTGATTTGTATATGCATAGAAACACATTATTATACAAAATTGATAGACTTATAGAACTTAAGAATTTTGATTTAAAAAAGTTTACTGATTTATATATTTTATTTAGATTATTAAAAGCTTGATTACTCAGGCTTTTTTTGTGCAATTTGTACATTTAAAGAAAACGCTTTTTTGATATAATAAGTATAACAAAGTTATGGAGGTTTTTTATGGCAACTTTAAAATTAAAAGATATTAATAAGATTTATCCTAATGGTGTCCAAGCTGTATTTGATTTTAACTTAGACATCGAAGATAAGGAATTTATCGTTTTTGTAGGTCCATCAGGCTGTGGTAAATCTACTACACTTCGTATGATTGCTGGTCTAGAAGATATCACTAGTGGTGAATTTTATATCGATGGTCAATTTATGAACAATGTTAATCCTAAGGATCGTGGTATTGCGATGGTATTCCAATCATACGCTTTGTATCCACATATGACAATTTATAATAATATGGCCTTTGGTTTACAATTACGTCGTGTTCCAAGAGAAGAAATTGAAAAGAGAGTAGCTGAAGCGGCTAAAATTTTAGGTCTAGAAAATTTATTAGATCGTTATCCACGTCAATTATCAGGTGGTCAAAATCAACGTGTTGCTTTAGGTCGTGCTATTGTTCGTAACGCTAAAGTATTCTTAATGGACGAACCTTTGTCTAACCTAGATGCTAAGCTACGTGTTACAATGCGTGGTGAGTTAACTAAGCTTCATAAAAGATTAGGCTCTACAACCATTTATGTAACACATGACCAAATTGAAGCTATGACAATGGCTTCAAGAATCGTTGTTATGCGTGATGGTCGTATTCAACAAGTAGGTACTCCAAAGGAAATTTATGAACATCCATCCAATGTGTTCGTTGGTGGTTTTATTGGTACTCCACCTATGAATTTCATTCATGGTTCAGTTGATAAAGCAGGTATTTTTACTTCAAAAGATGGTAAGCATAAGGTTCATATTCCTGAAGGTAAATTAAAAGCTTTAGTTGATAATGGATATGTTGGTAAGGAATTTATTTTAGGTATTCGTCCTGAAGATATCCATGATGAATCTTCTAAAGTAGAATTTGAAACATATCCTGATTCAGTAGTAGATGTTGTAGTAGATGTTGCTGAATTATTAGGTGCTGAAACTAATATTTATGCTTCTATTGGCGAAGATGGTATTATTGCTTCTGTTCCAGCTAGAGATGATTTATCAAAGGGTTCACAAATTAAACTTGTATTTGATATGAATCATTGTCATGCTTTTGATTTAGAAACGGAAGTAGCTATATTCTAATTAATTACTTCCACTATCACTTTGATAGTGGAATTTTTTATTTACTTTTGGATATGGTGGTGTTATAATAATTACAACGTAGGAGGAATTATAATATGGCTGTTTTTGATAAGGTAAAAGAAATTATTGTTAAGGAATTAAAAGTTCAAGCAGATAAGGTTTCTCTTGAGGCTTCATTAAAAGATGATTTAGGTGCTGATAGTTTAGATGCGGTAGAAATTGTCATGGATATTGAAGATGAATTTGGAATTCAAATTGATGACAGCAAAGCTGAAGCTATTGTAACTGTCGGGGATTTAGTTGCTTATATTGAAGAACTGACTAAGTAATAAATCAGCTAGATAGCTGATTTATTTTTTATTTTAAGGAGGTGAGACATAGTGAAAAATAGTTATGAATATTGGATTTTAAAGTGGCAAAAGAGTAAGACTTTTAGAGTTGAAAATGATCGAATTAAACCTAAATCTTATTTATTTTCAAGCTTTCCTAAAACTAATATGTATGGTTTTCAAAATGGGAATGTAAGACAAGTTTTAACAGGCGACTTTTTAGCTCGATATCAAAGAATGGCTGGTTACAACGTTTTATTTCCAACGGGTTTTGATTCATTATGTCTTTCATCTTTTTTAGAAAATAAGCGCCATAACAATACAATAGATGATGAGATTTCAGCAATTTTTGAAGAACAAATGTTAAATTTGGGTGTGGGAATTGATGATTTAAAGGAAATTGATTTAAAGCATAATGATTATCTTGCCGATTTGCAGTTGGCGTTTATTGAATTATACGAAAGAGGTTATATCAAATATAATTATATTGAAGTATATCAAGATAAAACCAAACAAAAAATTTTTGATAGCTATTATAAAAATTCTAATTTAACTCCTAATCGAGTTTTAGCATTTTATTTAGATATAAGTGAAATTAAAGAAAATATTATTAAATCAATAGAGACATTGCCATTATCTTTTGATCTTAAAAATGAGTTATTTAAAATTCTTGAACCTAGTCAAAGTTTAACTATTCCTTTTTTAGTAACTAATGGTAGTAAGCTTAATATAACTTTAAAGGAGCCTCAATTTATAGGTGGGATTTCTTTTATTTTAATTCATCCGGATTATATAGATTTTTCCCAATATACATTATATGAAGAATACAGTGCCATTGAAAAATATTTAGCTGATGATAATACAAATGATTTTGGAGTATTTACAGGTACTTATGCAGTTAATCCTTTGACTGGGAAAAAAATTCCCATTTTTGTCAGTGTTAAATTTGATATAGATATTTATGTGGCTAATCCCTATTTGAATTCTAATGATCGCCAAATGGCTATCGAAGAAGGATTACCATTTGTTGATGTTGTTCAAAATGGTGTGTTCATTGAAAGTGATTTTTTAAATGGTTTAGCTTTAGAAGAGGGTAAAAAACTTTTAATTGATAATTTTTTAAAAGCTGAAATGGCAACAGTGAATACTTATTATAGTAAAGATAAGATTTTATTATCCTCTTTAGATACTTATGGAGCTTTAATCCCTTTTTTAAAAGATAATGATAACAATATTTACTCTTTAAAAAATTATTTACCATTGACCTTTTCAGCAAAATTCAGACCGATATTATCGGAAGATATAGATGTTCCTGGTTCTTTAATGGCTGGTAGTATTAATCATTTATTTTCGACAGGTCTTTTACCATTTTTAGCTTTGCTTTATGATGATATAGGAGCTAGCACATCAATCTTTTCTCAAGAAGCTTTAAAGGCTTATGTTCAGTGGAAAGGAATTGAAACTTTAACGATTTCTCCTAATGAACTTTTTGAATTAGTCTTTTTTCCGCTTTGTATTAAGGTCATTATTGAAAAAGAAAAAGGAGCTAATTTACCTCCTTTATTCCAAAATATTATTTTAGTTAATGATACTTTTGATGAAAAATATGCGTTGATGATAAGAGCTAATAATAATCTTTTTGATTTATCGCATCAATTAAAAGTTTATGGTGGTGATGCGGTTAGAGGATATTTTTTAAGTAAGTCACTTAATCAAGATTTTGTTTTTTCAGAAGATGAACTAGCCAGCTTTGCGAATTTAATAAAGGTTATTGAAGATTATTTTTATAAAGAATTTGTTAGTACTAATGATTTAGATGCTAAAATTAAAGAACTTATTAAGGAAAGTAATAAATTAATAGGAGAAAAAAATATTGAAGGATATGTTGCTTTATTACTTAATTTTTATAAGACTATTTTATGGAAGGAAAGACCAACTAAAAAACAGGCTTTAGTTTTCTTAAAGCTTTTATATCCAATTATTCCATTTTTAGTAGAAGATTTATATAAAGAAGTATTTATGGGAAAATATTTAATTAGTGATGATGGTTGGATTCTTTAAAATCCATACCTTGATAAATATTTTTTTCCTTTAATAGCTTGTCGATAGTATTACTTACGACAAGCTTTTTTAATGGCCATTTTGGAGTGATAAGGTCATCTTTTTTGGCGTCGGCTGAAAGTCTATGAACAACAATAGATGGTTTTAATCTGGCTATTTGTTTGGTAATAATTGTGGCATATTCCTCTAAAGACATTGTAGGGAAGGGTTTTTTAGTATAGATTTCCGCTAACTTTGTATCTTTTAAGATCAGAAGAGTATGGAATTTTATTCCTTGAATATCTAATTGATTTATAAAATCAATAGTATTTAGCATATCCTTTTCTGTTTCATTTGGTAAGCCATTTATAATATGGACAACAACTTCGATTTTTCTTTTTCTCAGTTGTTCAACACAATCTATGAATTCTTGGTTAGTTAAACAGCGATTTATGTAAAGGGCGGTATTTTCATTAGCTGTTTGGAGACCAAGTTCAATGGTTATTGGTATTTTTTGGTTTAGTTTTTCTAAATAGTCATATATTTCCTCTTTAAAACAATCGGGTCTTGTTGCGATAGATAATTCAACTATTTTAGAATCAAGATTAATAATTTCCTCATAAATTTTTTTTAAATAATCTAAATCCGCATAGGTATTAGAATTGGCTTGTAGATAGGGAATAAAAAGTGAATTAGGCCATTTTTTTTCAATCTTTTGTTTTATTTCTTGAAATTGTAGTTTCAATGGTAAATCTTTATTTCCAGCTGTATCACCACTGCCAAGCTTAGAACAATAGATACAGCCACCAAAACCTTTTTTACCATCTTTATTTGGACAAGTAAAATTGGCATTTAAGGCAATTTTTGCTACCTTTTGTTGATATTTTTGCTTGTATTTTAGAAAAAGAGGATTATATCGTTTTAAATTATCCATAAATTTCACCTAAAAATATTATAACAAATTTCATTCTTAAGTGGTAATAATTAATCTTTTTTGATATAATAAGAATACTGTGAGGTTTAAAAATATGATGCAAAGAATTTGTGCCTGTCTATGTCATCCTCGATTAATAGGTAGATACCATAAGGATCGAGCTGGTGTTATATTTTTGACAGTCTTAATCTTTTTAAGTTTATATACAGCTGTTTTAGCTGCAAGATGCTATACTGATGAGCCTTTTGACAATGAAACTTATTTAACTATTACTTCCTGTGTCATTACTTCGGATGCTTCTGATGTTGTTTATGATGCTAGTAATAATAAGCTTAGTGGTAGTAATAAGATAATAACAAGCTCAGGGTTTAGTTTAGCAATCTTACCAGAAGAAGAGGTTAATTTTACTACTTTGGGTGTTAATATTATTTTAGCTGAAGAGAAGGCTCATGTTTATTATGGTAATTATAAGATATCAGAGCTTGAGTATAAGAATATTAAGGTTTCCGAATTTTCTTTTGCTGGTATTATTAATAATAATCCTTATGATATTTATAATTTTAAATTGTTCATTGAGGATGTTTTAAGTTCTTCAAATGTCTTTTTTCAAAGTAATACTTTTTTAGATGGATTGATAACTATTATACTTTACTATTTAGTAATTGTCATAGCTATTTATATTTTTGCTGGTTTGATTAACCAAACAATTGATAGAAAGGTTAGAATAAAATTGTGCTTCTATGATGGGGTAGTCTTTTTAGTTGGTGCTTTTTTTGCCTGTCTATTTAATATTGGTTGGCTATTATATGCCTCATTTGTTCTACCATTAATTTATGCAGCAATCACATTTAGGCATATTGTTAAGGTAGTTATTAAATAGGTGTAGTTTATTGAGGTGAATAATGAAGTTAGAAGAGACTCTTAATTCTTTAGATTTTGTTACTTCAGAACTAAAGATTACTAAGTTACAATTACATAAAAATCGTAAAACTGCGGATTTATTTTTAACTATTGGCTCACCTTTAGCTTTAATTGATTATGAAAAGCTTAATACGGAATTAACTAATGTTTTTAAATCACTTAATTTAAGTGTTAAGCTTTTTATAAGTTACCTTGATTCTAATATTGCTGTTGAAAAACTTAAGGAATATTTAGCAAAAATATTAGAGATTTTGGTTTCTGAATCAGCTCGTTATAAGATATTAGATTTAAGTTCTTGTCAAATCAATGGTTCAGTAGTTGAATTTTTTGTTGCTTATGATGCTTTAGGAATAGATGGCTTATGTGAAAAGGTGGCTGAGCGACTTAATGATTATGGTCTAAACATTGAAGTTAAGATTTCTAAAGACAGTGGTAAAAGTGTTCAAGCAGAAATAGAAGCTATTGATAAGGAAATGCAAGAGACTTTAGAAAAGCAACGTAATGAAGCTATGGCGGCTCAAAAAATTAATGAGCAAATAAAAAATGAAAAGAAATATAATCGTGGTACTTTTATGCCAACTACTTTAAGCTATATTAAAGATATTCCTAGTACCCAAAGTGAAATTTATAATTATGAAAATACCAATGGGATACCTATCTTTTTATTGAATGCCTATATTTTTGGAATTGAGATTAAAAACTTTTCTAAGACTAAATCGTCTTTAGCTACCATTAAAGTTACTGATGATACTGATTCAATAGTTGTTAAGAAATGGATAAGAACAGATACTGAAAAAGAATTATATGAACGTGATATGGTTGTTGGTTCTAATTTAAGAATTATCGGTAAAGCAGAATATGACACCTATTCTAAGCAAGTTGTTATTACGGCTTCAAGTATTGAATATTTAGGTAAACATACTGCTGAAGATGTTGTTGATGAGGCGCCAGTTAAGCGTGTTGAACTGCACACTCATACCAAGATGAGTAATTTAGATGGTTTAACAGATGCCCAAGACTATATTGATTTGGCTATTAAGCTAGGGTGGAAAGCAATGGCTTTTACAGATCATAGTGGTGTCTATAGTGTGCCTGACATTGCTCATGCGCTTGAAAAGTATCCTGATTTTAAGCCGATTTATGGTGTTGAATTAAACTATGTTAATGATGAAGATTATTTTATAACTTTTGATAAGCGAGATATTCCTTTAAAGGATGCCACTTTTGTAGTATTTGATATTGAAACAACAGGTTTATCACAAAACTATGATGAGATAATTGAAATTGCTGCTTGTAAAGTATATCAGGGTGGAATTGTTGATACTTTTGAAACATTTGTTAATCCTAAGATGCCGATTCCTTCAATGATTAGTGAATTAACTACAATTACTGATGAAATAGTTGCTGATGCTTTACCTATTGAAGAAGTTTTACCTAAGTTTATGGATTTCTGCAAGGATAGTATTTTGGTTGCTCATAATGCTCGTTTTGATGTTGGAATGATTTATCGTGATGTTAAACGTTTTAATCTTCCTTATGAGGTTTTACCAACTATTGATACTTTGAATTTGTTTAGAGTTGGTTATCATGACGAAGTAAAAACCTTCAATTTAAAATCTTTATCTAAATATTTTAAGGTTAAACAGGAACAGCATCACCGCGCTATTGATGATACTAGAGTAACTGCTCTTTGTTTTTTAAGGATGTTAGCTGATTTATACAAGAAAAATATTTATAATTACCAAGATATTAATAGTTTGATTGACCCTAACATTCATTATCGCCATGTTATTCCTTCACATATTAACATTTTAGCCAAGAATCAAGTTGGTTTTAAAAACATGTATAAAATTCTATCTGATGCTTTAACTAAACATTTTTATGGTAGTGCCAGAGCTTTAAAATCAGTTATTGACAAATTCCGTGAGGGTATTTTAGTTGGTTCATCCTGTGTTAATGGTAATGTTTTTGAATTGGCTTTAAATCGAAGCGAAGAAGAATTGCTCGAAGAAATGAAATATTATGATTACATTGAAGTACAACCACCAACAGCTTATCGACAATTATTTAAAGATATGCCTGATGGTGAGGCTCGTGTTTTAGATGTAATTAATAAGATTATTAGATGTGCTAAGCTTTTAAATAAAATTGTTGTTGCCACATCTGATTGTCATTATTTACGCCCAAATTTAAAGAAATATCGTGATATTTTAATTGCTTCACCACAGGTTGGTGGCGGAACACATCCTTTAGAGCGTTATGAAGAAACTCCAGATATGCATCTTCGAACAACCGAAGAAATGCTCAGTGAATTTAGTTTTTTGGATAAAGATTTGGCTTTAGAGATTGTTGTTACAAATACTAATTTAATTGCTGATATGGTTGAAAAATTTCCAGCTTTTAAAAAGGAAATGTTTGTTCCTCGAGATGATGAATTTAAAGATACCTTCTTAAAGGTTCCTTCCATTACGGAAGAAGTAAAGCGAATAGTTAATGAAAATAAGAGACGGCTATATGGTGATAATCCTCATCCAATTGTTGAAAAAAGAATTACAAGAGAATTAGATTCCATCATTTCTAATGGTTATTCATCTGTTTACTATATGTCACATTTAATGGTTGTTAAATCCTTAGAGGAGGGTTATTTAGTTGGTTCAAGAGGTTCAGTCGGTTCATCTTTAGTTGCAACTATGATGAATATAACAGAAATCAATCCTTTAGCGGCTCATTATCGTTGTAAAAAATGTCATTTTCATACTTTCAAAATGACCGATGAACAAATTAAAGAATATGGTTTATCTGATCTAGAGATACCTTTCCAAGAAATTCTAAGAAGTGTTGATTCTGGTTATGATCTACCAGATGCTAAATGTCCTGTCTGTGGTGAGGCACTTACAAAGGATGGACATGATATTCCTTTTGAAACATTCTTAGGCTTCAATGGTGATAAAGTACCTGATATTGATTTAAATTTTTCTGGTGAATATCAAGCAACAGCTCATGAGTATGTAAGAACCTTGATGGGTCCAGAAAACGCGTTTAGAAGTGGAACAGTTGCAACAATTGCTGATCGTAATGCTTATGGTTATGTTAAAGGGTATTGTGAACGCAAGAATATCAATTTAAGAAGCTGTGAAATGGAACGTTTAGCAACTAATTTGGTTGGTGTTAAGCGTTCAACAGGTCAACATCCAGGTGGAATAATTGTTGTTCCTCATCATGTTGATATTTATGATGTTACGCCAGTTCAATATCCAGCAGATAATACTGAAAATAGTTGGCGGACTACTCATTATGATTATCACTCATTTGAGAATAATTTGTTAAAATTAGATATTCTTGGCCATGATGATCCCACTTTAATTAAGTACTTTATGGATTACGTTCATGAGCATCAAGCCGATTTTCCATTCTCATCACCACAGGATATTCCTATTGATGATAAGAATATTTATCGTTTATTTTCAGAAACTAATATTATAGGCGTTAATCCTGAAGCAATAGATAGTAAAGTTGCTTCCTATGCTGTTCCTGAGTTTGGTACAAACTTTGTTAGACAAATGCTTGTTGAAACATTACCTAAAACTTTTGCTCAATTAGTTAAAATATCTGGCCTATCACATGGTACAAATGTTTGGAATACCAATGCTCAGGATTTAGTTGCTGGAACGACTGAATTTGGTAAGATTCCTTTTAAGAATATCATTGGTTGTCGTGATGATATTATGGTTGATTTATTGAGAATGGGTCTTGAACCATTGATGGCTTTTCAAATTATGGAGTTTGTTCGTAAAGGTAAAGTATCTAAAGATCCTGAAAAATGGGCCAAATATAAACAAGCTATGCAAGAGAAAAATGTTCCAGAGTGGTATATTTGGTCATGTGAAAGAATTGAATATATGTTTCCTAAGGCCCATGCAACAGCCTATGTTTTAATGGCTTTAAGAATTGCTTGGTTTAAGGTTTATTCACCTGCTTTGTTCTATAGTGCTTGGTTTTCAAAACGTGCTAAGGGTCATTCTGTGCAAGCCTATTTAGGTGGTAAGCTTGCCATTAAGGCGGCGATGGATGAGATAATGAACAAGTCTGATCGAACCGCAACAGATGATGATAAATATACGGCTTTACAAGTGGCAATGGAAATGACTGCACGTGGTATTAAATTTTTGCCTGTTGATATTGTCAAGTCAAAGGCTACTATCTATGAAGTAGAAAATGGTAATTTGCGTTTGCCATTTTCCGCTGTTGATTCTTTAGGTGAAAGTATTGCTTTAGATATTGTAACTAAGCGTGAAGAAAAACCTTTTACCTCTAAGAAGGATGTTTTAAGACGTACTAGATTAAGTCAAACTTTATTTGATTTATTTGATGTAATGCATGCTTTCGGTGATTTACCTGATGAGGACCCAGAAGAAGTAATTGGTTTATTTGCATATGCTCAATAATTGTGCTATAATTATGTTTGTTAATTAAGTAAGGAGGAAATTAAATTGAAACAAAGTCCATTATTTTCTAATATTCAGACTGGTGAAGTTGTTTATGATGATGTTGATAGAGCTTCATATAAGGGGATAACACTTAAAACTTGTTTTTTGTTATTAATTGCAGTAATAGTAGCTGCTTTTACAGCTTTTGCTTTACCAAAAATTTTATTTAACAATCTAACGACATTTATGGTAACTTTAGTGATATCTTCAATCGTGGGATTCATTTCTGTTATTGTTGGTCGTTTTTCTGAGAGAAGGGCTAAATATGCTTCAGTTATTTATTCAATATGCGAAGGTTTATTTTTAGGAAGCTTATCTGCAATTTGTGAGGCAGTTATTCCAGGCGTAGTTACAACTGCTATCTTTTCAACAGTAGTTTTATTTGCCATTATGTTAATCCTTTTTGGAACTGGTGTCATTAAGGTTGGTAACAGATTTAGAACAGTTTGTTTTGGTTTAATTATAGGAGCAATTGCTTTAACATTGTTAAGTACTATTTTATATTTTGTAATTGGTTCTTATGAATATTTAGGAATTATGATAGTTGTAGAAATATTCTTATTGTTCTATGGGGTAATTACCTTAGGTTTAAATTTTGCTGAAGCAAATTCTGTTGTAGAGCGTGGTGCTTCAAAAAATGCTGAATGGTCAGTTTCTTTAGGCTTAATTGTAAGTGTTATTTATATTTACATTGAGGTATTAAGACTACTTGTTCTACTTGTAGCTAGAAATAATAATAATTAATAATTTAAGGGTTTCGTAAGAGACCCTTTTCTTTTTGCCTAAACAATCATTTTATGGCATCATATAATATTGTTGAGGAGGTAAAAAAATGAATTTCACAGGATCTAATTGTAACTCTAATAGTTTTGGAAATGATACTTGTGGCTGTCAAAAAGCAACGTATCAGCAATGCAATCAAGTTGTGCAAACTTGTGATGTAGAAGATGTACCTCATTATATGAACTATCATACCCATGTAGTTAATAATCATGTAATAAGACATGTTAATATTCCAACCTATTCTACATCAGAAGAAAATGTTTATGTAAATGAATATGTTCAAGGTCAACCTATTTATCAACAACCTGTATTCTATAATCAACAAAAATTTGAGCAGCTTCCAAATATGCAGCAACCAACTTTTCAACAGCCTTTCGGTCAACAAAATGTTGGTTATCAAGGAATGGTAAATCCATTCAATACACCTTTTGGTTTTTAAGATTAATTTAACGTAAGCTTAGGTAAAAACAGAGCTCGGTTCGCCATTGAATTGGGCTTTTATTATTTAGTAGAAAAGATGTAGTGTAAATATGAAATACTTTGTACCTAAATTTTCATATTAATTATGCTTATATGGGTGAGTGAATATAAAATTTCAGAAATGATATAAATAAGCTAATCATAGATTGTTTTTTTTAGTTTCACATTAAAAACATTGTAACTATATGCAAATAACGATATAATATAAAAAAGAAAATGCTAATGTGGATGCATAACCATATCTGCAATTTAATAAATGATTTTTAATTTAGAGGTTATATTAATAATGGTGTATAATATGAGAAATAAAGAACTAGTTGAAATTTTATTACAAAAAGGATATAAGATAAGTTGTGCTGAAAGCTGTACAGGTGGGCTTTTAGCCTCAAGTATAGTTGAAGTACCTGCGGCTTCTCAAGTATTTGAAATGTCTTTTGTGACCTATGCAAATGCTGCAAAAGTAAAACTTCTCAATGTCAATGAAAATACTATTAATCGCTATGGTGTCGTAAGTGAAGAAGTAGCAAAAGAAATGGCAATTGGTTGTGCATTAAAAGCTAATGCTCAAATAGGTGTTGGTATTTCAGGGATTGCTGGCCCAACCGGAGCGACTGCCACTAAACCGATAGGTATGGTTTGTTTTGGCTTTTATATCAATGGTAATGTCTCTTCAATAACAAAATATTTTGGTCAAATTGGTCGTAACGAGGTAAGAAGTGCCTCCGTAAATTTTGTTATCGATTATTTAATAGAAAATATTTAATCAGTTACGGCTGATTTTTATTTTTTCTTATCGAAAAAAAGATTAACTTATGCTAAAATATTTGATATAAGGATGTGTTTATTATGAAACCAATTTTGATTACGATTGCCGGTGGAACAGCTAGTGGCAAAACCACAGTTGTTGATGAGATAACAAAGTTTTTTAATAATGATGATGTAACAGTTATTTGTCAAGATAATTATTATAAGGCTTTGGATGATTTATCACTAGATGAGCGTAAGAAAATTAATTATGATCACCCAAATTCTTTTGATATGGATTTATTATATGATCATCTTTTAAAATTGATAAATAATCAAAAAGTTAATTCGCCAATTTATGATTTTAAAGAACATAACCGCAAGGCTAATGAATATACAGAAATTATGCCTTCTAAAGTTATTATTTTAGAAGGTATCTTAGCACTATATGATAAAAGAATTAGAGATTTAAGTAATATTTTAATTTTTGTTGAATCTGATGCTGATATAAGATTTATCAGACGTTTAAGGCGTGATATTTTAGAGCGTGGTAGAAGTATGGATAATGTTATTGTTCAATATTTATCAACCGTTAAACCAATGTATGATGAATATATTGCCCCAACTAAGCGCTTTGCTGATATCATTATTCCTAATGATACTAAACATGATGTAGCAATAGAAGTTTTAGCAGCTAAAATAAAGGACATTTTAAAATAGGTGATTGTTATGAAAAAAGTTTTAAAATTATTGATTGTGGTTTTAATTTTTAGTTTTTTAATAATTCAGTGTTTGAATAGTAGTGCTGCTGAAATTAGCGTTATAACTGATAATGATAAGTATAATACAGAATACTTTGATTTATATGGCATTCCTACAAGCTATTTTAGTTATGAAAATAATGGTGGTCAAAATTCTGACAGTGAAATTATTGACAAAGCTTTTGATCGCAATTTTAATACAATTTGGAAATCAGGCTTAGATAATAATGTTAAACAAGGTGATGTTGATAATTTTAAAAACACGATTACCATCACCTTTAAACAAGAGGTAACTATTAAGGCTATTGCTTATCAAGCTGAAAATTATTCTAATGGTCGTGGTTATCCAATTTCTTTAAGTATCTATACAGGCTATGATGATGTAGAGCTATATGGCACTATTGAAAGTAGTCCAACTAATGAATTGGTTGTTTTTAATTTAACCAGCGAGGTTAAATTGAAAAAGTTGGTCTTTGAATATACAAGCGTCAATCGGAGTCATAAGTACTGTGCTACGGCAAGAGAAATAATTTTTTTACAACCTGAAAATAGCGCTGCAGAAGAAATAAGCAGTTTATTTACGGATTATGCTAATTTAACTTTAAAAAGTGGAGTTAATAAAGCTACACTTAATGATTTGAGAAATCAGGCATCAAGTATGTTAGCTTATGAGACCAATCTTAAACCAATCTTAGATCGGGCTGAGATGGTTCTTTCTGGTTTACTTCGAAAAGATGACCATCGTGAATTTAGTACAGCAAATGGTTCTTTAAATGAGATTAGACAGTATGGTGATATCAGAAGCTATGCTAGTAATGTTTTAAAAATGTCTTCAATGGGAACAAATA
Source organism: uncultured Anaeroplasmataceae bacterium (assembly GCA_947589245.1). Classification (GTDB taxonomy): domain Bacteria; phylum Bacillota_I; class Bacilli_A; order Acholeplasmatales; family Anaeroplasmataceae; genus Pelethenecus. Next base: position 31,835 of record CANQBD010000002.1, on the reverse strand, counting down.
GACAAGCTACTGGTATTTTTGCTGTTGCAAGGCAAACAATTAATGTTTATGTTACTGCTTTAGCAACTGACAAATTACCTAGTATTGCTTTTACTCAGCCATATGGTGATTGGCGTAGTTGGAAAGCTGAATATAGTCTTAAGGTTGGTCTTAATACCTTTACAGTGCCATCTTTTTTAACGGAAAATTATACTATCGAAACAGCAGATGCCTCTGTGATTCATATCATAAATCCTTATACTGAGGATGAACAATCGGAAAATGTTAAGATTTATATTGAAGGTGGTGATTATTATCCTTTATTTAAAAAGGGTAGTGATGAGGAAACATTTAGATTATTTTTAGCTGATTATGCTTTAAAAGTAACTTCTTATCCTGAAAGTTATCCTGATGTTTTAGAACTTGAGGGGGATCATACACTGATTACTGTTCGAGCAGTTAATGTTTATACAAATAAAATTTATACTAATAATAGTCCTCAGGAATGTATCAGTAATTGGGATAATACCATTCAAACATATTTAGCTTTAGATGGTGTTACTTTTAATCCGCAAGATAAGTATTATAATCCTATTAATGAACATGTTAATGTAAATATTCGTTTAGCTCAGCCTTGGGGTGGTGCAGCTGGCTTTGCCGCAAATGATCATGTTGGAGTAGTAAGCTGGGAAGGTAGTTGCTATTATGGTAAAAACTTCGGTTGGGGTTTTGCTCATGAGGTTGGTCATGCAATGGATATGAACGAACGTTTAGCTAGTGAATGTACAAACAACATGATATCCCAGCTCAATATGGTTGTGTTAGAAAATAATAATTCCCGCTCTGCCGATTGGTATGATGTTATAGCTAATAAGCTTGGTATTTCTGATAGCAGTGATATCAATAATTTGTGGAATCAAAATCGTCAATATTGGATTATATATTGGTTGATTGAAAGCAGATTTCCAGGTTTTTGGGGCAAGCAGGATAATATTTATCGTTATGAGAATACAGCTGTTGGTTTAACGAAAACCGAAAAGCAAGTCTATTATGCATCTTTAGCTACAGGTATTGACTTATCTTATTATTTTGAAAGATGGGGCTTTGATATTGATTATAGTGCAGATGAATCTGTTCCTTTTACCTATGCTAATTCATCTGATGCTTTCAAAAATTATATGTTGCAAGCTATTAATAGCGGAAAAATTGAGAAAAACGAATTAAAGCTTTGGTACTTAGATAATACAGCTTATGAATATATGGTTCAAAATGGTAAGGGATGTTATTCTTCAACTGATAGAATTGAAATTACCAGCATTAATAAAGTAAGTGGTGGATATAGTATTATTTTACCTAATTCTAATAATACTGCTCATCTTGGATATGAGATACTTATTAAAGTTGGAGAAGAATATAAAGTAATTGGTTTTACTCGTACTAATAGTTTTACTGATAATAATGAATATTCAACAACTCCTGAGTATTATATTAGAGCTTATGATCGTCTTTTAAATGCAACGGCTTTAAGCAGTTCTAAGGAAATTGAAAGTAGCAGTAATGTCTGTCGAATTGGTAATAACTATTACAATTCCTTAGCTGAAGCGATTTTTTCGGCTTCTAACGGGGCCATAATTTATTTAGTTAAGGATACTTATGAATGCAATATTATAATTGACAAAGATATTACTATTATGATTGATCCAGCAGTTAATAGTGATTTAAGAATTATCAAGATTGGTTCTGGGGATTTATTCACAATTAAAGCAGCTAAAACACTGGTTTTGAATTCTAGTACTTTAAATTATAAATTGATATTAGATGGTTACAATTTAGAACAATCAGGCCCACTATTAAGAGTAGAGGGGACTCTTCAAGCTAATAGGGTTATTTTTAGAGATACAATCAATAATGATAATGGTGGTGCTATCTATACAGTAGGCTATATTGATTTAGGTGATTGTGAATTTAGTGGTAATGTAGCTAAAAATGGTGCTGCAATCTATGGTGATGGTACTGGGGCAGATATTCGCATCAGATTAATTAATGTTATTTTAAAAAATAATATTGCAACTAATAATGGTGGTGCCATTTGGACTAGATGTACAGCCTTATTTAAAAATTGTAATTTTAATAATAATGATGCTCTTAATGGTGGTGCTATAGCTAATGTCAATGGTGGTGTTTTAACACTTAATAATTGCCTCTTTGATAGTAATAAGGCTACAAGCGGTGGAGCATTATATTTAGATGGTAAAACAACGATTAGTGGTGGTTTAGCCCAAAATAATGCTGCCTTAAAGGGTAATGTTATTTTCTTTAGTGGTAGTAATCAAGCTCGTTCTTTAAACCTATCTAAGTTTAATAATGAAAGTTTACCAAAATTCATTAATAACTCTTTAAATGCATGTGATATTTATCTAGATAAGGGTCAAGTAAATATTTCTGCTTTAGATACAGATAATGATTTGTGCTTAGTATCAGGAGCAGTTAACTTTATTGGTGAAGATATTAAATTGGCAAAGTTTATTAGAATTGGTGGTAGCATTCTTGTTAACCAAATACCTAATAATGTTACTGTTTTTGATAATCAATCAGAAGAAGATATTTTATTGTCCCATGATCCAAATATGGATGTTAATAAATTGTTATCAATGATGGAGATTATTAATGGTGAAGCCATTTCTTCTGATAACAATACAATATCTACTAAGGCTAAAAAATTTAAAATTACTTATCAATATCAAAATGAACAATTAGTTAAAGAATATCCTCAAGCCTCAGAGATCATTTTAAAAGATTTAAATTTAATAGATAAGTATGTTATATCCTTTAAAAATGGTAATAATACCTACTATATTGGGGATGCAATTATTATTAATAGTGATTTAATTTTAGATGTTACATTAGGTGATAAGTATATTGTTACTTTAGATTATTTAGATACAACTAAAGACTATTATGTTATTCCTGGTCAAAAGCAATATCTTCCATTTTATAGTTTAGATACTAAAAGAGAAATATTTGCTTGGCAACAGGATAGTAATATCTACTATCCTTATGATGGTGTTGAAATAAATAAAAATGTTACCCTTAAGGCAATATATAGTGCCTTAGAAGTTCAATTTATTGATGACAAGGGAAATTATCAAAGATTATTAGTTGGTTATGGCGATAAGATTATTTTACCTGCTAATTTAAATCCAGGATTTATTGGTTGGCGTCTTGGTGATCAAGTCTTTGAATCGTTTGAAGAAATTGAGGTTACCTACAATTTAACATTTAATGCAGTATATGAATTAAACACTAATGATCCTGACTCTAATAATGATAGTATTGATAATAATTCTTCGAACCAATTACAAAACAATATTAATGTTTATTTGGCAATGGTAATTATTATAGCACTAGCAATAGTAATTGTTGTAATCTTAGTAATCATAAAAAAGAAGAAAAAATGACAAAAAATAATTGACACTTGAACATCACTTTGATATAATGTAAAAGCATGTGTATGTTTAATACACTTTGAGTGGGAGGATTTATAAGAAATATTAAATCTGTATGACCACATCATTGAAAGAAGGAGGAAACAATTATGGCAAAGAAAGTTGTAAAGGTTGTAAAGTTACAAATTCAAGCCGGTAAAGCTAATCCAGCTCCACCAGTAGGTCCAGCTTTAGGACAAGCAGGTGTTAATATTCCAGGCTTTTGTTCTCAATTCAATGACCAAACAAAGGATAAAATGGGATATGTGCTACCAGTTGTTATCTCAGTTTATGAAGACCGTTCATTTACTTTCGTAGTAAAGACTCCACCAGCTTCTGATTTATTAAAGAAGGCTGCTGGAATTGATAAGGGTTCTGAAAATTCTAAGAAGCATGTTGTAGCAAAAATATCTAAACAAAAAGCAAGAGAAATTGCAGAAATGAAGATGCCTGATTTGAATGCAAATGATGTTGAAGCAGCAACAAAAATTATTGCTGGTACTGCTAGAAACATGGGCATTGTTGTTGAAGAGTAATTTCTAGGGTTGTTTATAACAGCCTAAATTTGTGGGAGGTATTCCCGCTTAGACCACATTTTAGGAGGAATAATATGAAGAGAGGAAAAAAATACGTTGAAGCCGCAAAGCTTGTCGATGGCACTAAGTTATATCCTGCCTTCGAAGCTTTAGAGTTAGCTTGCAAGACTTCTACAACGAAGTTTGATGCATCTGTTGATGTTGCTTTTCGTTTAAACATCGATCCACGTAAAGCTGAGCAAAACATTCGTGGCGCTATCGTATTACCAAATGGTACTGGTAAGACTCGTAAAGTTTTAGTTGTTTGTCGAGGCGCTAAACAGGCTGAAGCTCAGGAGGCTGGTGCTGATTTTGTTGGTGATAGTGACATGATTGTAAAAATCAATCAAGGCTGGTTAGATTTTGATGTTATCGTTGCAACACCAGATATGATGGGTGAGCTAGGTCGTTTAGGTAAGGTTTTGGGTCCTAAAGGTTTGATGCCAAATCCAAAGACTGGTACAGTTACAATGAATGTAGCTCAAGCAGTTAAGGAAATTAAAGCTGGTAAGGTTGAGTATCGTCCTGATAAGGTCGGTAACATTCAAATGACCATTGGTAAGGTATCATTTGGAGCTCAAAAACTAAAAGAAAACTTAAATGTTGTTTACGACGCATTGATGAAGGCACGTCCTTCAACTATCAAGGGTTCATATATTAAGAATGTATCTGTTGCATCTACTATGGGTCCTGGTATTAAAGTTGATTCTGAATCAATTGGTAAGTAAAAAAAGAATAGCCTAAGACAGTAGGCGTGCCAATGGCACTTAATTTCTACCGAGGTATCGAGAAAAATAGATGAGCTTCTCATGCCTTTTTGGTAGAGAAGCTTTTTCATTAAATTTATTTAGGAGGTAAATCAATGAAAGACATTTTGTTACAAAAACAAAACGAAGTTGCACAAGTTGCTGAAAAGATTAAGAATTCAGCTGCTGTAGTTGCTTTCAAGTATCAAGGTTTAACAGTTGAATCTTTTATGAACTTGAGAAGAACTATGCGTGCTTCTGGTTGTGAAGTTGCTGTAGTAAAAAATAACATTTCTCGTCGTGCTGCTAAAGAATGCGGTTACGAACTAGATGATGTTTTTGTTGGACCAATCGCTTTAGTATTTTCTGCAAGCGATGTTGTGGCTCCTGCAAAGGTTTTATTTCAATCAGCAGAGGAAAACACATGTGTTCAAGTAGTAAAGGGTATTGTTGATGGTGATATTTTTACATTTGACCAATTAAAGACATTATCACAATTACCATCTTATGAAACATTATTAACTCAACTAGCTGCTGGTATGTTAGGTACTTTAAGTCAATTATCTATCGGTTTAAATATGTTAGTTGAAAAAGGTCAAAATGCTTAATTTATAATACGGAGGAAAAAGAAAATGGCTAAATTAACAAAAGAAGTATTTATTGAATCATTAAAGGAAATGACTATTCTTGAAATTAAGGAATTAGTTGATGCTATGAAGGAAGAATTCGGTATTGATCCAACTGCTGTAGCTGCTGCTCCTGCTGCTCCTGTTGCTGGTGCTGCTGCTGCTGAACAAACTGAATTTGATGTAATCTTAAAAGAAGCTGGTTCAGCTAAACTAGGCGTTATTAAGATTGTTAAAGAAGTAACTGGTTTAGGTTTAAAGGAAGCTAAGGATTTAGTTGATGGTGCTCCAAAGCCAGTTAAGGAAAAGGTTTCTAAGGCTGAGGCAGATGAATTAAAGGCTAAGTTAGAAGCAGCTGGCGCAACTGTAGAAGTTAAGTAATTTTAAGAAAATAATTTGAGGACCTAAGGGAGCTTAGGTCTTTATTATTATGGGTGAAAAATATGAATAATCATTATTACCAAAAAAATCAAGATAATTTAAAATCAGAACCAAAAATAATTAATTTTTCATTTAAGGAAAATAATTATCAATTCCATACTGATAATGGTGTTTTTTCTAAGCAATTTATTGACTATGGTAGTAAATCGCTTATTGAAGCATTTAAACCTAATGATTTAGCTGGCGACATTTTAGATATGGGTGCTGGTTATGGTCCAATCGGAATTGTTTTATCAAAAACTTATTCAAAGTGTGTTCACATGTGTGAAATTAATACTAGAGCTTTTGAACTTTTACAGAAAAATATTAAAATAAATTTTGTAAATGCTGTAGCTTATCATAGTGATTTATATCAAGCATTACCTAAAGATTTATTATTTGCAAGCATTGTAACCAATCCGCCAATTAGAGCTGGAAAAGATATTGTTTTTGCAATCTATTCTGGAGCTTATAGTCATTTGATGGTAGGTGGTGAGCTTTGGGTAGTCATTCAAAAAAAACAAGGAGCACCATCTTCTAAAAAGTATATTGAGGACATTTTTGGTAATTGTGAAATAGTTAATAGAGATAAGGGGTATTATATACTTAAAGCAGTCAAGTGAAATTGTTTACTTTACTGTCATATTTATGGTAAAATTAAATTAATGATATTCGCGGAGGTGATCAAATGAAAACAATTTTAGTCACAGGTGGTGCTGGTTATATAGGCTCTCATACCGTTCTAGCCCTATTAGAAAAAAAATATGAGGTTATAGTCGTAGATAATTTTGTTAATTCTTCAAAAAAGGCCTTAGCTAGGGTAGAAAAGTTAACCGGTAAAAAAATTAAATTATATGAGCTTGATTGTTGTGATAAAGTGAAATTTTCTCAAGTATTTAAAGAAAATAAAATAGATGCAGTAATTCACTTTGCTGGTTTAAAGGCTGTAGGTGAATCCGTTAATGTACCTCTAAAGTATTATGAAAACAACTTATTTTCGACGATTAATCTTTTAAATTTGATGCAAGAATATAAAGTATATAACATTGCTTTTTCTTCATCAGCCACTGTTTATGGTGAACCAAAAAGTGTCCCAATTTATGAAGATTTTGAACTTCATATTTCTAATCCATATGGTCGTACCAAATTAATTATTGAAGATATCTTACGTGATTTTTCAAAGGTAAATCCAGAATTTAATATTGCTATATTACGTTATTTTAACCCAATTGGAGCTCATCCATCAGGACTGATTGGTGAAAATCCCAATGGCATACCCAATAATTTAGTTCCTTATATTACGCAAGTAGCTGTAGGTAAATTAAAGGAATTAGGTGTTTTTGGCAATGATTATCCAACTAAGGATGGTACTTGTATTAGAGACTATATCCATGTTTGTGATCTAGCAGAAGGTCATATATTGGCTTTAAACAAGCTTTTTAGTAAATGTGGTTTAGTTACCTATAATTTGGGTACTGGTAAGGGGTATAGCGTTTTAGAAGTTATAAAAGCTATGGAAAAGGCTGTAGGCAAGCCTATTCCTTATAGTTTTAAACCTAGAAGAGCCGGTGATATTCCTGAATGCTATGCTTCACCTGTAAAAGCAGAAACCGAATTAGGCTTTAAGGCTAAATATAGTCTTGAAGATATGGCTCGTGATTCATGGAATTGGCAAAAGAATAATCCTAATGGTTATGATGAATAAAAAAAATTAGATATAAAGAATTTAAAAAGACCCTATAAAGTAGATTTAAATTATTTTACTTTGTTGGGTCTTTTTTAAAAACACCATGTTTGATAATGTTATTTTCAGGATTAAAAAAAATTATTTTATCAATTTAATTTTAATAGTCTTTTTCTTCTTAATAAATTAAAATTAAAGCATGGATAAATTTGTATATTTAAAAAAATATTTTGGTTATGAAAATTTTAGATATCCCCAAGCAGAAATAATTGATTCAGTTGTCAGTGGTAGAGATACTATCGCAATTATGCCAACTGGTTTTGGTAAATCAGTTACATTTCAAATTCCAGCTTTAATGCTAGAAGGTTTAACAATGGTCATATCTCCTTTAATAGCCTTAATGGAAGATCAAAAAAGAATTTTGTTAAGTAGAAATATAAAGGCAGATGTTTTAAATTCCAATTTGAGTTATGAAGAACAAATAGGATTATTTAAAAGAATTAGAAATAATGAAATTAAAATTCTATATGTTTCAGCTGAAAGATTAGAAAACAAATATTTTAAAAAAGAAATAGCCAATGTAAAGATTAATTTAGTAGTTTTAGATGAGGCCCATACTGTAATGTGGGCAGATGGTTTTAGAGAAGCCTTTGGTCATATTAATAATTTTATTAATATTCTACCCAATCGCCCAACATTATTGGCTTTAACGGCAACAGCTACTGATGATACAATAAATAAAATTAAAAAATGTTTAGGAATGTTAAATCCCAATGTTATTACATCTGAAATAGATCGTCCAAATCTTAATTATTATGTCTATAGACCGTTAGATAAATTCAAGTTTTTATTAAAAATACTAGAACATCAAAAGCAAACTAAGGGTATCATATATTGTTTGACAAGAAGAAATGTTGCATTTTTAAGTAGTAAGCTCCAAGAACAGGGAATTAAAAATGTTATTTATCATGGTGGTTTAGATGAAGATATTAAAAATATTAATCAAGGTTTATTTACTAAAGGAGTAAGCAATTTGATGATTTGTACAAATGCTTTTGGAATGGGAATTGATATTCCCGATATTCGCTTTATTGTTAATTATGAAATACCTCAATCAATAGAAGATTTGGTTCAAGAAATGGGGAGAGCGGCAAGAGATGGAAGGGCTGCTGATTGCTATGTGTTATTTTCTTTTAAGGATATTAATACAATTAAATATTTTATTGATAATATTAATTGCGATAATGAATATAGTATTAAAAAACAATTGTTAAGAAAACTTGCTAAGCTTATTGATTTTTGTTTGAGTAAGGAATGTCGTCATCTCTATATTAGTAATTATTTTGGCATGAAGATTAGAAGATGTAAATTTCATTGTGATAATTGCAAAAAAAAGTAGAATAACGAGTTATTTTATTTTATAATAACAATAAAGAAGGTGCTAAGATGAGTTTTAAAAGTATAATTGATAAAGCTAAAAATAAATTTAATGAATTCATAGATAAAGGCAATAGTGAGCTTAAAAAGTTTCAAAATACTAAAGATGTTATCTTATATAGTCAGCCAGTGTTGGGTGGGTTTGTTAGAAAGAGAGCCTTTTATGAAGATGGCAAATTACTATTTCCAACAAATCAGTTTGAAAAAGATGAAATAATATGTGACACTTTAATTGGTTTAGATGATGATAAAGAGTATTATGTTATAAGAAGTTTAAGTCCTGATCCAATCATTAAAGAAGTAAAAACTTTAGAAAAAGTTTTCACTTATGAATGCTATGAGGCAACCTATGAAATTTTAAATGATTCTTTTACAAAAGATGTTGATGGGTTACCATTTTATGAGTTGACTGTTGAAAAAGAGAAGCTACTTAATGATCTTCGTATAGAAATAGAAAATAATCCGTTAGCTTTAAAAGAAAAAAAAGAATTATGTTTAGAGCTTTGGAAATATTTTACGGAATGTATACAGTATAATATTAAGGATCATTATGTGGTTATCGCCTTTTCAAGAATAGCTAAAGAATATGTAAAAGATTATTCAACATATTTAATTAAATTATTTGCATAATTATCTTTTTTGATTCATATAATACCTACGAGGTGTTATTTTGAAAAAACTTTGTATTATAGGAGTTCTAACAGTATCCAGCTTAGGAACTCTTTTTCATTTTGCTTATAGATATGTACCACTATTTATTTTTCCTATCAATGAAAGTATATTTGAACATATCAAATTAATTATCTTTCCTTTTTTTCTTTATATGTTAGGGACAATGATTTTTTATAATGGTGATAGGGGTGAACTAATACCTAGTTTTTTTACAGCCATTTTAGCTAGTTCTTTTTTTATTGTTAGTGCATATTATACTTATAGTGGTTTTTTAGGTTATAACATTGATGTGGTAAATATTATAATTTATTATTTTAGTGTAATTTTAGGATTCTTTATTATTTATAAAAAAATGACCCTATTTAGTTTTGGAAATAGTGTCATTTTTATGATTATTCTTTTTATCTTGGTAGGGGTATTAACTTATTATCCACCTAATTTAGCTTTTTTTAGAGTCCAATAAATTTATAAGTTCTTGAAGCTCTTGGGAATTAAATTCATATTTTTTATTACAAAAGTTACAATTGATAGTAGCTTTATGATCAGTATTTAAGATATTTTGAAGCTCAATTTTACCTAAAGTCATGAGCCCATTTGCAAAACGTTTTTTATTACAAGGGCAACTATAAAATAATTCCCTTTCTTCTAAAAGTTCATAATTGCCATTAGTTAGTTCATTGATAATGTCAACAGCATTATAGCCTGCATCGATCATAGCCGAACAGCTTTTAATATTAGCTAAGGTTTTTTCAATAGTATCTAAAGTTTCAGGGCTACAGCCAGGCATAACTTGAATTAAAAAACCACCTGCCGCTTTAACTTTAGCATTAGTATCAAATAAGACACCCAAACCTACAGCTGAGGGTATCTGTTCTGACTTAGCAAAGTAGTAGGTGAAATCTTCAGCAATTTCACCGCTTACAAGTTCACAGGTAGATGAAAATGGTTGTCTTAAGTTTAAATCTTTAATTACCTCAATATAACCATTTTTGCCGACAGCATCCCCAACATTTAATTTGCCATTATTATAGCTTAAGTAAACTCCTGGATTATGAACAAAACCTCTTACAGTACCATCAGTAGCTTCAACGGTTATTTGACCAATTGGGCCGTCTCCACAAACCTTGATTGTCAAATGTTCTCCAGCCTTATAGGTACAAGACATAATAGAAGAGATAGTCAAGGTTCTGCCAAGTGCGGCTGCTGAAGTTGGCCACAAATTATGGATATCTTGAGCCTCCTTGCACATACCGGTTGTTATAGCGGCATATATTCTAACGGTCCCATCAAAGCCATAAGCTTTTTGTAAATAATTTTTCATTTTATCACCAGCCTTATTTTAGCATATTTAGGCTTTATTAGCCCATGATTACGTTTTCATCACATATATTCAAATAAAAAACATAATAATAATTGACATATTTTCGACTATTAACTATAATTTAATTATCAATCAAGGACTTGTCCTTAATTGATTTTTTTTCTTTTTTGGTGTCAAAAATTGTTTCTTTTCATTATTTACGAAAATGCTAGTGCATTTTTTCTTTTTTTTTAGTATAATAAATTTCAGGTGATAAAATGGGAATAATGAAAATGGAAATTGATATTTTTATTCAAACCCGTGATGTTGATTACAATGATATTATTAAGCCAACGGCCATCTTAGATTTTTGTCAGGATTTATCTGGTCTACATGCTGATGTGATAGGTACTGGTTATGAAACAATGAAAGAAAAGAACTATGCTTGGGTTGTTTTATACCAGCATTTTGAAATATTAAAGATTCCACCATATCTTAAGACTGTTCATTTAGATACTTGGCCTAAACCTAAAGGACGTCTAGAGTGTGAAAGAGAATTTTTAATGTTAGACAAAGATGGTACGCCACTTGTTAAATGTATTTCTAATTGGGTGGTAATCAATTTAACAAGTCGTAGTTTAGTTAGAGCTGACAAGATAGATTTTAATGGTGAGTATTATGATTTTACTAATTATCCTAATAAATGTAAAAGAAGATTGAATCTTGACCCTAGTTTAATTCAAGAAACAACTGAGTATAAGGTTTTATATGATGATTTAGATCATAATGGTCATATGAATAATGCTAAATATATGACGGCTATTATGAATTTTTATTCTTTATATGGAAAAAAAGAATATGTTAATGAAGCTGAAATTTCTTATGTTAAAGAGGCTAAATATGGCGATACGATTAGAATTGGTCATTATTCAACAGAAGAAAAAGAGGCTTTTATTGGTTTTATCAATGATGAGTTATGCTTTGAGTGTTTGATAGGAGTGAAGAAAATATGAAAAGATTTTTAAATTTTATAAAGGATACCCCAACAGCCTTTCATGCTGCTGCCAAATTTAAAGAAGTATTAAAAGCTAATAATTTTATTGAACTTTTTGAAGGTGAAGAATGGCAGTTAAAAAAGGGTGGTAAATATTTTATAGGACGTAATATGTCGTCCATTTTAGCTTTTGTTGTTCCTAAAAATGATTATTATTCCTTTAATATTACAGCTGCTCATTTAGATTCTCCAACTTTTAAGCTTAAACCTAATTTCACATTAGAAAAAGGTCGCTATGTGAAATTTAATACTGAGGTTTATGGTGGGCCAATCTTTTCAACTTGGTTTGATCGCCCACTAGGGATAGCTGGCCGTGTTATTGTGGCTGAAAAGAATGGGCTAAGCGCTAAGCTAGTTAATTTATGTGAGCCTTTAGCTATGATTCCTAATTTACCTATTCACTATAATCGAAATGTTAATAAGGGTGTGGAATTAAATCCTCAAATTGATTTATTACCTTTATTTGCTGATAAAAATATTAACGATGTCAAGCTTCTCGATTTGATAGCGCAAAGATTGAATGTTAAAGCATCTGATATTGTTAGTAGTGATTTATATTTAACTAATCTAGATCGTGGGTGTTTAGTAGGGGCTAATAAAGAATTCGTTATGGCTCCTCAAATTGATAATTTAGAATGTTCATATGGCTTGATTGAAGCTTTAATTAATAGTGAATCTCTTAACTCAGTTAATGTTTGTGTTCTATTTGATAATGAAGAAATTGGTTCATCAACAATGCAGGGTGCAGCAGGTTCATTATTAGAAGATAGTTTACTTAGAATCAGTAGGGCTTTTGGCTATGATTATGCTAAACATTTAACCTTCTTAGCCAACTCATTTATTGTCTCTGCTGATAATGCTCAAGGCTTTCATCCTAATTATCCAAGCAAATATGATGAAACTAACGCATGTTATTTAAACGAAGGAATTGTTATTAAAAATGCGGCTAAAATGTCTTATGCAACTGATGCTATGTCTAGTGCTTATTTTCAACAAATTTGTAAAGAAGCCAATGTTAAGTATCAGCTTACAACAAATAGAAGTGATATAGTTGGTGGTTCAACTATCGGATCTATTTTAGTTAAAAATGTTTCTATTCCTTTAGTAGATATTGGTTTAGCACAGCTTGCTATGCACTCTGCCTATGAGACAGCTGGAAGTTTAGATTTAGAATATTTGATTAAAGCAATTCAAAAATTTTATACAAAAAGTCTAAAAATAACAGCAGAAGTTAAGTTTAACTATTAATCTCAACATTATTCGACATTTTTTGTTAACTCATTAACATTATAATGATGTTAGTAAGGAGTGAAGTATTATGGAATATGTTTCTAAAGAATTAGCTTTAAAATATTTAATGGGCAATGAATTGATTTTTAATAAAGTCAAAGATAGCTTTTTAGAATCATATCATGATTGTGGTAACAAGGTAGAAAAATTAATATCTCAGCATGATTTTAAGAATTATGAACTTTATGTTCATTCCTTAAAGGGAATTTCTCTTAACTTAGGAGCTGAAAAACTTTATAATAGTGCTGTTGCCAATTTAGAATCAATAAGAAAAGGACTTTGGAATGAAGCGTTAATAGCCGATTTTTACAAAGTCCTAATTAATACTTATCGTGATTTACAAAGCTTGTAAAACAATGAGTATTCTTTCATCACTAGCTTCTAAATCATCATTAAAATCTCCACATATTTTGCAAAGCTTAAATCCTTCAAGATTTAGGCTTTTTATTTCGTAATAATATTCATAATATTCTTCCTTTAATTCTAAATCACCTTCTTGAATTAAAATATCATGCTTAAGAGTATTATTATTGATTTTGTTAGTTTGCCAGTTTATTTTAAATGTTTCATAATCTTCTTTGATTGAATTTTTAGAGTATTCGTCAAATAAGGTTTTGGAAAATAAATCAAAAATGAAGAAACCACCGCTCTTTAAATGTTTTTTAACATTTTTAAGTAACTTATTAACTTCAATAGTAGAGTTTAAGAAATTAATTGAATCAAAAAAACAAGTGATGACATCATATTTTTTATTTAAATTAAAGGAAGTCATGTTGAGAGTGTAGAAATTAATATCTAGATGATTTATTTTAGCTTTTTCTTTGGCTATTTCAATTATTTCTTCTGATAAATCTAAACCTTCTACAGCATAACCTTTTAATTTAAGCATAATGGCTAATGTACCACTGCCACAAGCTAAATCTAAAATTAGAGAATTTTTATTTAAGTAAGGCAAGATGAAATTCAACCAAAGAGAGTAATCTAATTCAGCAATTACTTCATCATAATAGTAAGCAAATTTTTTATAGGCATTCATTTTTTAATCCTTAAACTTTCTATTAGAGTTTTATCAGGATCAATGTAGATTGTTTTTTGTTTAGAATAGGTAACAAAACAAGCTCTTTTTCCTGGAATTTTTTTAATGTTTCTTATTTGAGTATAATCTACTGCCACAGAAGAGGAATCCCTGAAATCAGAATAATAGGCAGCCAGCATGGCGGCAGTTCTTATTAGATTTTCATTTAACAAATCCGAATGAATAACGACATGACTACCACTAGCATCCTTAACGTGAAACCAATAATCACTAGCTTTAGCGAGCTTATGGGTAATATATTCGTTTTGAATATTATTTTTGCCAACACTTATTAAGACATCATCAACTAGGTAAGTTAAAAAGTGGGGTTTACTTTTTTTATTGTTTGTTTTATTTTGTTTTATAAGATATTTATTATCAATTAATTCTTGTTGAATTTCGAGGGCATCATTAATATTACAGTTATTTAACTGGGAAAGAAGAATATTAAAATAATTAATTTCATCTTTAGCTATTTGTCTTTGTTGTTCAATATAAAAACAAGCGGCTTTTGTTTTTTGATATTTTTTATAATACCGCTGACTATTTGTAATAACATCATAGCGGTTATCAAGTTCAATAACCATTTTTTCATTTGTATAATAATTAAATACTTCAATCTTGGCTTCTTTCTTTTTTAGCTCAGGATAAGAAATTAGAAGTTCACCTTTAAGCTTTAAATCTTCACAATTTTGAGCTTCGATTAAATCTTGTTCTAACTTTTTTAATTTCTTTTCATTTTTCTTAATTTGTTTTTGAATAAAGCTAACTAAATCATTAGTCTTAAGTCTAATTTTAGCTTGTAAATCAGCTTCAAAATAATAATCATCTAAAAGCTCAGAGATGGTTTTAAATTCTTTAACAATTTCATAATCTAAAGGATTAAAATAAAAATCTAATTTACCATCTAAGCCTTTAATAATGGCTGGGCGAACAGGCATTGTTATAGCTGACTTAAGATTATTTATTATTGCATCATTTCTAAAGGTATATGTTGCTAAAAGTAAAGAAACACCATTAAATTTATTGCATAATTCTTTTGGCGAGGCTATTGGCATATCAGTTGTATTTTCAAAAGGATTTAATTTGGCACTTTGTGGATAATCATATTTGGCATTGATAAGCATAGTTCTACCAAATTCTGAAACGCCTTCCTTTTTTAAAACTTCTAGTATTTTATAATTTTCATCTGTTAGAATTAAATTAGAATACCGACCCATAATTTCACAGATCAAATATTTAATTTGATAGTCACGTAGTTCATTATAGCCAGCTAATTTAAAGATGATGATTCGATCATTTTGATGCTGGTAAATATCTTCAATGAAATATCCTTCAATATGCTTTCTTAAAAACATTGTTAAACTTTTAGGTGAGCTTTGAGTATCATAATGCTTGGTGGTAAAATGAATTCTGGCATAAAGAGAAGATAAACAAATCATCAAGCTATAATTTAGATGATTGGCCCGAATCGTAAAAATAAAATCTGTATCACCTGATTCATTAATTTTGGTGATTCTACCAGTTTTTATAATCTGTAGTTCATCTATTAATTTATGTAATAATACACCATCAAAGCTCATTTTCATCACCAATATTTAGTATATCATAAAATTACTCTATAATAAATGTTGAATTTGTGCTAAAATATTGTCAAGGAGTGATATTTATGGCATTATGGAGTAAAAAAAAGCTTGATAACAAAATTACAAATTACTTTAATGATAAAAAAATTACTTATGAGATAGTTGAAACTGAGGTAACGAAAATAAATTTTGAATTGTGTTTTCCAGAGGCAAAATTTATAATTTATCCCTATTTAACTATTGATGATTCTTTAGTAAGTTTTAATATAAACATTGTTCAAGGAACAAAAAATTATTCATTAGATAAACTTAATTCCTTTAATATGAAATCTCGTTATTTTAAGGCTTATATCACCCCAGAAGGACTTGTTGTCTTAGAATATCGGTTCAATAATGCTGATGATATTATTAAAAATTTAGATGTCTTAATTCAAAGTCTATATGATTTGACTAATGAAATTGCTCAACTATAAAATGATTTATTTAGACAATTTAGCAAATATATACTTGTAAGATTTTGGATATAATGATAAAATATTCAAAAGGGAAGGTAACTAAATTATGAAGTTAAATGATCGTGGTCTTTTAATAGTTATTTCTGGACCTTCAGGGGTTGGGAAGGGAACTGTTAGAAAGGCACTATTCAATATGCCAAAACACAATTTAGTTTATAGTGTATCAATGACTACACGAAAGAAACGGCCTGATGAAGTTGAAGGTGTCGATTACTACTTTGTTAGCAAAGAAGAGTTTTTAAAGCGGAAAGCTGAAGGAAAATTTTTAGAGACTGCCGAGTTTGTTGGTAGCTACTATGGTACACCATTAGATAAGGTGAATGAACAACTAGATTTAGGGAATGAGGTTGTTTTAGAGATAGAAGTTGAAGGTGCTCAACAGGTTAAAAAGAAAGTACCTGATTGTGTAATGATTTTTATTGTACCACCAGGAAAGCAGGCTTTGTATGATCGTTTAAGAAGTCGTGGTACTGAGCCTGAGGAAATTATTAAAGAAAGATTTGAGAAAGCTAATAGAGAGTTTAAGATGGCTCATTTGTATGATTATATAGTTGTTAATGATGATGTTAATAATGCGGCTGACCGGATTATGGCTATCATTAGAGCTGAACATGCTAGGACAGAGCGTTCAATTCATAAATATATGGCTTTAATTGAAGAAAACTAATTTCTTCTTGGTATATATTTTATTTTTGTGTTATAATATTAGTGATTTTCAGAAAGGGAAGATAATTATGTCTAATAAGAAAAATTATGATGGTATGCGCTATCCTTCTGTGGATGCTTTACTAGAAAAAATTGATTCTAAATATAAATTAGCCTATGCTGCTGCAAAACGGGCTAAAATTATAGAGGAAGAAGATTTTACTTCTTGTGAGGATGGTCTATGTGTTAAACCAGTAGGTCAAGCTTTAGAAGAGATTTTAGAAGGAAAAACTAAAATGACTTTTAAATAGTATAAGTGGTTAATAGTTGGCTATTAGCCATTTTTTTGTAGGTGGTGGATAATTATGAGTTTTGAACAATATTTATTTTGTTTTTTTGTTTATGCGTTTTTAGGTTATTTATGTGAAGTTGCTTACTGTTCAATTTTACAAAGAAAGCTTGTAAATAGAGGCTATCTTTATATGCCTATCTGTCCTATTTATGGTTATGGAGCAATCATAATTTTATTGACAATGATGCCTTTATATGACATGTGGTATTTAGTTTTGATTTTAGGTATTTTATTAACTTCAACCTTAGAATATTTAACAAGTTATTTTATGGAGCTAATTTTCCACATGCGTTGGTGGGATTATTCAGCCCGCAAGTTTAATATTAAAGGTCGTGTTTGTTTACGCAATTCTTTAATGTTTGGGGCATTAGTTATGCTTGTTGTTTATGGTATTCAACCCCTTCTAAGTGGTTGGATGTCAGCAATGCCTACTTTAGCACTACAAATTGTTGATTATATTTTGCTTACCGCTATGGTTATTGATACTATCTTTTCAACAATTAAGAATATTAATATTAGTAAGCTTGTGGCAAAGATTCAATATATTACAGATGAGGCTGTTCAAGAGCTCAATGAAACTAAAGAATTTTTAAGTAATACAGCTCTTGCTATTAAGTTTAAGGAACTGATGAAGAAGTATCCAAATTTATCCTTAAGAACTATTGGTAAACGTCTTGAAACTTTTGAAGAATTCATTCGTAAGCATTTGAAGGGTAAGGAAGAAAAACAAGATGTCGATAATAGAGGATAAACTAAAACTTTTACCAGATAGTCCTGGCTGTTATCAAATGCGGGATGCTAATAATGAAATTATCTATGTTGGTAAAGCCAAGAATTTAAAAAACCGCGTTAGAAGCTATTTTCATGGTGCTCATAATGCTAAAACAACTCGACTTGTTAGTGAAATTGTGGATTTTACATATGTAATTACCGCTAGTGAGCTAGAGGCTTTTGTTTTAGAAATAAATATGATTAAAGAATATGATCCTAAGTATAATATTATGCTTACGGATGATAAAACTTATCCTTACATAGCGATAACTAATGAGACTCATCCGCGTTTGATTGTTACTAGAAATAAAAAAGTTAGAAATCAAGCAAGATATTTTGGACCTTATCCAAACGTTAAAGCTGCTAGAGCGACAATTGATTTGTTGAATCAGATATATCCACTCCGCAAGTGCTATAATATTCCTAAGAAGGAATGTCTTTACTATCATATTCATCAATGCTTAGGACCTTGTATTAATCATGAGGAAATAGATTATACAAGCTATAAAAATAAGATAGCTAGTTTTTTAAATGGCGATGCTAAGGAAGTATTAGATAATATTAATCAAAAGATGCTAGATGCTTCAAAAAATATGGAGTATGAAAAAGCTCGTGAATATCGTGATTTAAAAACAGCTATTGAAGATACAATTGCCAAACAAAAGATTTCCATCAATGATTTAACCAGTCGTGATTATATAGGTGTTTATGCTGATGATGATGAAATATCAATTAATATCATCATTACTAGAAATGGTAATATCGTTCAAAACCATCAGACTATTATCAATAAATATGATAGTGTAGATGATGAGACTATTAATTATTTAGCTCAATTTTATCAAGCTAATACCAAGCCTAAAGAAATATGTATCCAAAATTTTGATGCTGCTTTGTTATCTAAGGTATTAGATATTCAAATCTATGAAGCTAAATTGGGTAAGAAAAAAGAAATTTTAGATATGGCTAGTTTTAATGCCAAGTTTAACTTAGAAAATAAACGTAATATCTATAAAAACCAAGTTTTAAAGAAGATGGAAACCATTGATGAGTTAGGGAAATTATTAGGTATAAGCACACCGAGACGTATTGAAGCTTTTGATAATTCCAATTTATATGGCGAATACCCTGTATCAGCAATGGTATGTTATATTGATGGCAAGCCCGCTCCTAAAGAATTTAGAAAATATCATATTAAAACGGTTGTTGGAGCTAATGATTATGAATCAATGAAGGAAGTTATTTATCGTCGCTATTTTAGACTTTTAATTGAAGAGGCTAAGCTTCCTGATTTAATTGTTATGGATGGTGGTGAAATTCAAGTCCATGCTGCCGAAGAGGTTTTAGGTTCACTTAATTTAGATATCAATGTTGTAGGCATTCAAAAGAATGATCGGCATAAGGCTTCAAAGCTTTATTTCAAGGGTAAATTTTACGATGTTGATAAGAATTCACCAATTTATTTATTGTTAGCCGATATTTCGCAAAGAGTTCATGATTTTGCAATAAGCTTTTTTAGAAGTAGTAAGGCTAAAGGCTTATTTTCTTCGATTTTAGATCCAATTTCAGGTCTAGGTCCTAAAAGAAAAGAAGAACTTTTAAAATATTTTATAAACATTGAAAATATTAAATCAGCATCTAAGGCTGAATTAAAAAAAGCTGGAATGCCAGCTAATCTAATTGAAACGATTTATAATTATTTTCATAATGAGAACAATAATTAAAAGCTTTTTATTAAAAATATAAACATTTTGCTTTCTTGAAACATAAAATAAAGTGGAAACAATGGAGGTTCTAATGAACGGTCATTTTTTAACACCAAGAGAGCTAGAAATATTTAAGCTTCTAATTAAAAATGAAACAACTAAATCAATTGCTGAAAAGCTTAACATAAGTGATAAGACAGTAAGAAATCATATCAGTAATGTCATTGGTAAGCTTGGTGTTTCATCTAGAACAGCAGCAATAGTGATGTTAGCTAAAAGCGGAATGATTGAAATTTAATCGTTCCGTTTTTTGTTTTATTTAAAAATAAAAAAAATCAAAGGTTGGAGTCTTCCTCACTTTGATTTTTTAGTTTGATTTTTTCTTGCTTTGTCAGTGGTACTGGATCATAGCCTGGTTTAAATAAAGGGTTACATTTAAGAAGTCTTTTAGTTACTAAAAAAGAAGCCTTTACAAAATTAAACTTTTGATAGCATTCCTTAGCGTATTGACTACAAGTAGGAGTAAATCGACATCTAGGAGGAGTGTTTGGAGACACATCTTTTTGATATCTTTCAATCAAGCGAATTGGTAAACTATTTTTCATAATAAATCCGTTTTTGCATTGAAAGAAGAGTCTCCTCGCCAGCAAGCTTGCGGATAATTTCATATGCGAAATCAATACTAGCTGCTGCACTTCTTGCAGTTATAAGATTTTTATCGACAACCACATAGGAATCAATATAGGTACCACCAAAGTCATCATCCATACAAGTAAAACAAGTGTAAGAACGATTTTTTAAATAGCCTAATTTCCCTAAAATTGTTGGTGCGGCACAAATAGCACATACCACTTTATTATTATCCATGAAGTGTCTTATTACATTATGGGTTGGTTCATCTGTTTCTAAAAATTTATAGTGTGGTCCACCTGGTAAAAGTAAAGCATCGAAATCTTTATAATTAATTTCACTTAAAAGATTTATATCGGTTATATGAATATAATGGGCTCCAATCACATCATCTCTGTTTGAAGCTATCGTTAAATCAAGACCAGCTCGCCTTAATAAAGCGAATGGGGCGACTGCTTCAACTTCTTCAAACCCATCATATATAATCGCTAAAATTTTCATTATTACGACCTCCCTATATTAATATTATACACTTATCTAATTGTTTTATAAAGAACATTTTATGAATAATTAGGAAGAACTAGGCATATAAAATAATAATCGCCTTTGAGTGTTTGCTTGTCAGAATATGAGGTACGTGCTATAATTATAATAGTTTTTTTTAAAAACTTTCATATAACTGAGGTGTATCATTATGCAACTATATTTAAGGGGCATTTTATTAGGCTTAGGATTAGCTATGGATGCATGTGCAGTATCAATGGCTAATGGTCTAAAAGAACCTAAAATGTTTATTAAAAAGATTTTATTTATTGCCTTTTTATTTGGTTTTTTTCAAGCTATGATGCCGCTCGTTGGTTATTTCATTGGTCATGCCTTTCTTTCCATAATTGAAAAATATATTCCTTGGATAGCTTTAATATTGTTATGTGTTCTAGGTGGAAACATGATTTTCGAAGCTTTTAAAAAAGATAATAATGAACCAAAAGGTGATTATTTAACTTTTAAGGTTTTATTAGTTCAAGCACTTGCCACTTCAATTGATGCCTTATCTGTTGGCTTTACTTTTGCTGATTATACAGTTAATGAAGCCCTTATTACAGCTGTTATAATTGCCATAGTGACTTTTGGACTTTCAACTACAGGTGTTTTTATAGGTAAAAAATTTGGAACTAAGCTTGGTAAGAAAGCTGAAATATTAGGTGGTATTATTTTGATAGGTATTGGCCTAGAAATTTTTATTAGTAATTTAATAGGATAGGAGAATATGAAAATGAAAATTTATAATTCCATTGAGGATTTAGTAGGAAATACACCTCTTTTAGCTTTACAAAAATATAAGGAAGCTAAAGGTTTAAAAGGTAACATATTTGGTAAACTTGAATTATTTAATCCAACTGGTTCAGTGAAGGATAGAATTGCGAAGCAAATGATTTTAGATGCCGAAGAAAAAGGATTGTTAAAACCAGGTAGTACTATAATTGAACCAACCAGTGGTAATACCGGTATTGGTCTTTCAGCGATGGGAGTCTCTAGAGGTTATAAGGTAATTATTACGATGCCTGAAACAATGTCTTTAGAAAGACGTAATTTAATGAGTATATATGGTGCTGAGTTAGTTTTAACTCCGGGTTCTTTAGGTATGAAGGGTGCCATAGCTAAAGCAAATGAATTAGCTAAAAGTATTCCTAATTCCTTTATTCCTGGTCAATTTGTAAATATGGCTAATCCTAAAGCTCATTATCAAACAACAGGTTCAGAAATTTGGGCTGATTTAGAAGGAAAAGTTGATATATTAGTATCTGGTGTTGGAACAGGTGGCACGATTAGTGGAACTGGGGCTTATCTAAAAGAAAAGAATAAGAATATTAAGGTTGTGGCTGTTGAACCAACTTCTTCACCGGTATTATCAAAGGGCTTTGCAGGGCCACATAAAATTCAAGGTATTGGAGCTGGCTTTCTACCAGACACCTTAAACCAAGATATTTATGACGAAATTATAACTGTCTCAAATGAAGATGCATATACTACTGCAAAGGAATTTGTAAGCTTGGAAGGAATATTCGTTGGTATTTCTGCTGGAGCGGCTTTATGGGCTGCTACTCAATTAGCTTTAAGGCCTGAAAATGCTGGTAAAAATATTGTTGTTATTTTACCTGATTCAGGTGATAGATATTTATCTAATTTGCAAAATTAGTGGCCAAATTGTCATTTAAAATTATATTTTATTGCTTACATAAAACATTAAAAAATGTTATAATTATTAATGTAAATTAAGCGTCTAATTTATCATAGCGTCTTATTTTTTTACAAAGGCTTTAAAAGCTGGTTGAAATAGTTTAATTTTCAAGGAGGGGACTATGATAAGTACTAATGCCACCAACAATCAATATTTAAAAATTAAACAACAAATAGAAGAGGTCTTTAAAAAAACTGATTTAATTCATGTGTCTATCAATAATCGCCGCAATAGGATAAAAGAAGCACCTTCTAAAATTGTTGGAATCTATGATCGTTTTGTTTGTGTTGAAGCTAAAGTTAATAATTATTTAGAAAAATTTACGATTAATTATAATGATTTATTAACTAATAATGTCATTATAAAAGAATTATAAGAGCCTTGTTCAATCGACAAGGCTTTTTCTTGTTTTTTTTAGGTTTAAGGTGTATGATAAAAATAGTTTAAAACTATTTAATGAAAGGGTGAGTTGTATGCCAAAAACGACTACAGAAACTAATTCTAATAAAACATCAACTAGTTCTAAAAAAACTAGTAATAGTAGTCAAAAAAAGAGGAAGTCAACTAATTCCAAGCCAAGCACAACCCCTAAAAATAATGTTAAGGAAACAACAATAATTTCCAAGAAAAATAAAAACACTAATGCTAATAAAAAATCTTCTGGTATAAAAGAAAAAAATGATTCAAAAAAGAAAAAAAGCCATAAGAAGCTCTGGCTCATTATAAGTGGTATTATTCTTTTAGTTTTATTACTTATAATAAGTGGTTTAGCAATTTATGTAAATATTTATAATCATGCTGATGACTATGCTTATACCTATTTAGAAAGTAGTGAAGAGATCACTGTTTCTGAAGATTCTAAAACAATTAAATTTGAACCAAAAAACTATAATACAGGCTTTATTTTTTATCCTGGTGGTAAAGTAGAGGCCACTGCTTATGCTCCTTTAATGTATAAGCTCGCCGAAAATAATATTTTAGGTATCATTGTCAAAATGCCATTTAATTTAGCTGTATTTAATGTGAACGGTGCTGATGGAATAAAAGATGCTTATACTGGGTTTGATAATTGGTATATTGGTGGTCATTCTCTAGGGGGTGCTATGGCGGCAAGTTATGTTGCAAAGCACATCAATGATTTTCAAGGGCTGATTCTTTTAGGAGCTTATTCTTTAGAAGATATTTCTAGTAGTAATTTAAATGTTTTAACTATCTATGGTGAAAATGATGGTGTTTTAGATCGTGATAAATATGCAACCTGTTTAAATAACCTACCTAGTAATTATTTAGAATTAGTGATTGCCGGAGGATGTCATTCTTATTTTGGCTCTTATGGTATTCAAAATGGTGATGGAACACCAACAATTACTAAAGAAGAACAATTAGATATGACAGTTGATTTTATTACTAACAATATAAGCAAAAATGTCTATCGAAAATTTAATGAAACAACAAATAGTTTTAATAATCCCGATAATGGCTTTTATGAGCCGCTTGGTCTTCGTTGTGAACCAGATAAGGTTCAAGCAATTAGTTCTAATTATTTAAAATATAATGCTTTATTACATTTAAGAATTGATATTTCCGCTTTTAGTGGCAAGGTTAATGGTCAAGCTGATATAGAGCTTACTCAAAAAATGTTAGATGGTCTGGCAAATGAATTTCAAAGAATGGAAGATGCATCAACTCTCGCTATCATTCGTTTTGCCTATGATCCTTATTTTAATGGGGCTAAGGATATGGAACCTAGTCTTGATATGATTGTGAAGCATATTAAAGCTTTGGAACCTTTATTTAGAAAGTATGAAAGTACTATTTCAGCCATTGAGTGTGGACTTATTGGTCCTTGGGGTGAAATGCATTCTAGTGCCATTGCCAAACAAGAAACTTATAATATTTTGATTGATACTTATTTAGCTTGTACAAGTCCTAAAACCAAAATTTTATTACGAAGACCAGCTTTTATTTATAGTTATTATGGTTATACTTTACAAACACTTGATAGCTTTGATGTTAAAGATAATCGCTTAGGCTGTTATAATGATGGTTATTTAGGCTCAGAAAATGATTTGGGTACATATGTTAATCGAATGATTGAAACAGCTTGGTTAGGTAAGCTCAATGCTAGTTTACCTTATGGTGGAGAAGTTACAATTCCTACTAGTGAATATAATATTTTAAATAATGCTTGTCCTGAAATGTTTTTATTACACTTAAGTTATTTAAATGAGCGTTGGAATGATAAAGTGATAGCTCGTTGGAAAAATACAAAATATTCTGGTGATGATTCTTTGTATCAAAATTTAAGTGAATATCAATACATTAAAAATCATTTAGGGTATCGCTTTGTTTTAAATAGTTTACGTTATACCTTAACAGCTAAATTGAAACTAAGTTTAGAAATTAAAAATGTTGGTTTTGGTAATTTGTATCGAACAAAAAATGTTTATATTATTTTGAAAAATGCTGAACATGAATATCAGTTTGCTTTAGGGGAATTTGCTCTTGATAAGCTTAATTATCAAATTGATCTAAATAATATTGCTAGAGGCGATTATCAAGTATATTATGTTATTGCTGATGCTATTAAGAATGGCGTACCATTTCATAGTATTCAACTAGCAAGTGATGGTATTTGGTCTGATGAATTAAAAGCTAATTTAATAATTAATAATTTAAATATTATATAACAATCATAAAATCACTTCCTTAAAAGTATTATAAATTAGGGGAGTGATTTTTTTGAAAATATTAGTACTAGGTAAAGGAGTAGCTAATGATGGAGTGGTCTTACTTCTTACTGAAGACAATTTAGAATTTGATTATTTAAATCCTGAAGAGGTACAAGAATTTGATTATGATTTGGTTGTTAAGGCTCCAGGAATTCCATATAATAATGAAATTATCAAAAAATTTACTAAGAAAAAAATCAAAATAATTACCGATATAGAATTAGCAATTTTGTTGCGACAAAGTTTTTTTATTGGTGTAACTGGAAGTAATGGTAAGACAACTACGGTATCTTTAATAACTCATATTTTAAATCAAAGGTATAAGGCTATAGCGTGTGGTAATATTGGCTATAGTGTTTGTAAAGCTTTAGTTGAAAATCCGGATGCTGATTTTTTTGTTGTAGAGCTTTCGAGTTTTCAATTGGAAAGAACCTCTATTGATTTAAATATAAGTGTTCTATTAAATATTAGTCCTTGTCATTTAGATCATCATCGTAATTTCAAAGAGTATATTGATAGTAAGGCCAATATTTGTTTAAATCAAAGTTCTAATCATTATTTGGTTTATAATTATGATGATGTTTATATTCAAAAAATAATTTCTAATTGCCATTTAAATAGAGTAAGTTTTTCTAACTCATCATTGCTTGCCCAATGTTATGTAAGAAATAATAAAATATATTATGGAAATAGATGTATAACTAAAATGACAACTAATCTTAAAAACAAGGAATTTTTATTGTTAGATACGATGGCAGCCATAAGTACTTGTCTGCTTATTGCTAAGATTAACCCTCGACTTATAAGAAAAGCTTTAAAAAGTTTTAAAGAAATAGATTTTAGAATGACTAAATTAAATGATTTTATCTATAATGATGCCAAAAGTACCAATCCTTATTCAACGATTGCTGCTTTAAAATGCTTTGATGAGGTCTCTTTAATCTGTGGTGGATATGATCGTAAAGAAAATTTAGGCTGTTTAAATGATTATCTAAACAAGATAAAATGCGTTTATGCCTATGGTGATAGTAGTTTAAAAATTAGTGAGTATATGAATAAACATAATATTAAGTGTTCTGTCTATGATAATTTAGAAGAGGCCTTTTTGGAGGCTTTAAAAAATCGTGGGCAAGAAACTATTTTATTTTCGCCGATGTTTGCCAGTTTTGATCATTTTAAGAATTATCTTGAACGAGGTAATTATTTTAATGAGTTAGTTAGAAAGTATTTAAAATATTGAGTTTCTTTAAGGAATATTTTTTATTGGAATAGAAGAATTAATATTAGACAATAATATAATTAACTAAATATCAAATAAATAATTAGTAAAAAAAGATTGAAAAAAGTCTGATTATAGGATAAAATTATGTAAGAAATTGATATTTATAGGAGCTGGCTTATGAAAAAATATATTATTGCAATGGACACATCAGGAGACATTCAACAAGAAGTAGTCGATAAATATGATTTAAAATTTATTCCTATGCAGTATTCTTTGGGAGAAGAAATGCGTACTTCTTATGGCTTAGAAGATGCTGATATTTTAAAGAAGTTTTATGATGGTCAAAGGAATGGGGATTTAACTAGAACATCACAAATAACACCATTTATGTATGAAGAATATTTTGAGCCATATTTAAAAGAGGGTTATTCCGTATTATATTTAGCTTTATCAAGTGGTTTATCATCAACCTATAATTCTGCTTGTTTAGCTCAAGAAAGTTTAAAAGAAAAATATCCTGATTTAGATGTTTTTCCAATTGATTCTTTAGGTGCTACAGGTGGTATGGGTGTTTTGATTGAAAGAGCCTTAGTTAATCGTGAAAAGGGTTTAAGTATTGAAGAAAATCGTGATGATATTTTGAAGGTCATTCCTAATATTCGTCACTGGTTTATGGTTCAAGATTTAAATTATTTAAAGCGGGGTGGCCGGGTTAGCTCAGCTACAGCTTTTGTTGGTACTATGTTAAATATTAAACCTATCTTAAAAATAGATGAGGTCGGAAAATTAACAACAATCAATAAGATGCATGGTAATAAAAAAGCCATAAATTGTTTATTTGAATATTTTAAAAATAATTATGATCCAAATTTAGGTAATATTGTTTATATAAGTGATGCCGATTGTCGTGATTTAGCTGATATGTTAGCTGAACAAGTTAGGGCTGCTTTCCCTGATGTTATTGTTCGACAGACAACCTTGTGTCCAATCATTGGAGCTCATACAGGTCCTGGCATGGTGGCAATCTGTTGTTTAAGTAAGTAAAATAAAGGGGCTGCTAGAAACTTTTTAGTTTCTTAACAGTCCCTTTTTCTTTAGCCAAGATAAAGAAGAATAGTATCTCCCTCTTTAATTTTTTCCCCTGCATCAGGACTCTGGTAAATAACGGTATCTCCTTCACCATAAAAGATATAATTATAAAAACTAGAATTTTTAATTTCCTTTTTCGTTTTGCCAAGATAGTTTTCAACCTTGTATGTAGGTGTATCTAAGAACCATCGTAAATTTTTTTCAATTTGATTTTCATAATCACGTTCTACACCTAAATAGTTTAGTGCTTGTTCCATAATTTGACCTACTAATGGAGCTGCTACTGTACCACCATATTGAACAGTGTTTTTAGGATTATCAATGGCTAGATAGCAAGCTATTCTTGGATTATTCATTGGAGCTAATCCTAAAAAGGAAAGGATATATTCACCATTTATATAACCGCCACTTGAAGATATTTTTTGGGCAGTTCCCGTCTTGCCACCAACTCGATATCCTTCAATAAAGGCATTACGGCCAGTTCCCAAAGCACAAACATTTTCTAAAGCATAACGCATTAAATTAGAGGTTTTTTCACTTATTACTTGCTGTTTTATTTTCTTTTGATTTTCAAATAATATCTCGTCGGTATAACTATGAATTTCTTTAAGAATATATGGTGTTAATAACGTTCCGCCATTAATAGCGGCGATGCTTGCCATTACAAGTTGTAGAGGAGTATAGGCACTAGTTTGACCAAAGCTTTGCGTTGCTAATTCAACAGGACCACAATTGTTTTTATTCATAACAATTCCTTTTTGTTCACCCTGAATGTCAATTCCCGTTTTAGAAGTGAAACCATATTTGTCTAAATATTTGTAAAAATTTTCAACACCTATTCGCCTACCTAATTCCATAAAGCCTGGATTACAAGAATTTTGAATAACCTCTAAGAAGGTTTGAGAACCATGACCTCCTGCCTTCCAGCATCTAATTTTTCGGTCAGCAACTGTAGTACTACCACTACAATAGAAAAAATCGTTCATATCAAATAGACCTAATTCTAAGGCTACACTATAGGTAAATATTTTAAAGGTTGAGCCAAGTTCAAAGGAGTAGAAGATAGGTAAAATTCGATTATAGATTTCACTATCATAATCTTGATAATGACTTGGTTCAAAATAAGGGTATGAAGTCATTGCTAGTATTTCACCGGTTTGAGTATCAACTATTAATCCCATAACTTGATCAGGATTATATTGAGTTATGGCATTATTTATTACGCCATCTAAAATTAATTGCAAATCTAAATCAATAGTTAAATAAATATTCATTCCTGGTGTTGCTGAACTATAAACAGAAGTTGTATTGTGCATTAAATTACCTTTGGCATCAGTATAGATAGATAAGGCGCCATCTTGACTTTTTAAAAAATCTTCATATTGATATTCGATGCCTGATAAGCCTTCCATATCAATGCCACAAAAGCCTAGAACTTGACCAAGAGTAGAACCATAAGGATAATAACGCTTAGAATCAGCTGTCAAATAGATTCCTTCTAAATTAGCTTGATTAATGAGTTTAGCTTGTTCATCTGTAATGCGTCTTCCTTCAGGTTTGATAATTTCTAAACTATTATTTTTATTTAAATGTTTAAGAATAGCTGATTCTTCAGCATTTAAGATTTCAGCAAGAGTTTTAGCTGCTAGATCTTTGTCCTTAACCTGTTTATTAATTGAAGCTACTGTATAAGCTAATTTATTACCAACAATTAGTTTGCCATTACGATCATATATTAAACCTCTACTACTTTGAATAGGAATATCTCTTTTCCATAATTCATCAGCCAATATATTGATTCTATTAGAGCTAATAAAAGTTATATATCCTAATTTAACAATTAATGCTGAAAAGATACATAGAAAAAAAATAATAACGATTAGAATTCTTTTTTTCAAAAAATATCACCTAATTAAAAATATGGTTTTTTTTACAAATTCATACGTTATTATTTTTAAGTTTAAAAATTATCTATTTCTTTTTTTAATTCTTCTAATATATTTTCGGCTTTGATTTTTCTAATCACTTCACCCTTTTTAAAAAGTAAAGCCTCATTAATTCCTCCTGCAACCCCAATATCAGCCTCTTTAGCTTCGCCTGGACCATTAACTGCACAGCCCATAATTGCCACATGAATTTTTTTATTAACATAGTTTAAATAATTTTCTATGTCTTTAGCAATGGGAATCATATCATATTGGGTACGCCCACATGTTGGACAAGAGGTTAAAGTTGGTATATTTTCTAGTAAATGTAGTTCTTTTAAAATTTCTTTAGCGGCAATAACCTCATATTTAGGATCATCAGTTAAGGAAACTCTTATTGTGTTGCCGATTCCTAAATCTAATATCTTAGAAATACCTATACTAGATTTAATCAAACCTTTAAAAGAAGTACCAGCTTCAGTAATGCCGACATGCAGTGGATATGGGAAAACTTCGCTAGCTAGCTTATAGGCTTCAATTGTTAAATCGATATTAGAGGCTTTTAAGGAGAGACTAATATTAGTAAAATTTAAATTTTCTAAAATTTGAATATGTCTTTTGGCAGCTTCAATCATATTTTGGGCCGTTGGTTTAGCAATATCTTTAGGTAATGAACCAGCATTTACACCAATTCGGATGGGGATCTTTCTTTCTTTACAAAGATTGACAATTTCTTTGATTTTTTCTTCATTATTAATATTGCCGGGATTTAAGCGGATTTTGTCAACGCCTTGTTTAATTGCAATAATAGCTAGCTCTGGATTAAAGTGGATATCAGCTACTAGTGGAATACTAATTTGACTTTTGATTTGACCAATACTTTTGGCATCATCTTCATCAAGAACTGCCACTCTAATAATTTCACAGCCTAAAGCTTCTAGTTCCTTTATTTGTTTGACAGTAGAGGATACATCCTTAGTTTTGGTGTTACACATACTTTGAACAAAAATATGATTATTTCCTCCATATTCGAGGTTTTTCAATTTAAAGCTTAGCGTTTTTTCTCTTAAATACATCTAAATCACCTTTTCTTATTATAGCATAAAGCTTTAAAAGAAAAAAAGTAGTTGCATTAAATATTTTTTTTTGATATAATCACAAAGGAAATACTCTTTAAGTCTGGAGGGATAAAGAAATGCGTGATTTAGTTAAGTTAGTTTGTTCTGAATGTAAGAACGAAAATTATTATACAGACAAGAATAAGAAGACAACTCCTGATCGAATGGAAATTAAAAAATATTGTCCTCATTGCCGTAAGCATACATCTCATAAGGAAAAGAAATAAGAAGCTTATCAAAAGCTTTTTTATTTATTTTAGGAGCTTTAAAATGATTGAAAAAATAGTAGCTGGTGATTTTGAAACTAATAGCTATATTATTTCTAATCAAGGGAAGTGTATTATTGTCGATCCCGGATTAGATTTTAAATTTTATGCTGATAGTATCAAGACTCAATATGAAGTGGTAGCCATTTTTTTAACTCATGGTCATGTTGATCATATTGATGGTATTGGTTATTTTGATGTCCCTATTTATATCCATAATAAAGAAAAAGCTTTTTTAAAGGATAAGACATTGTCCTTGTATAATGTTTTTGGTATGGAACCTTCTTATGAATATGATAAACTAAAAATAATTGAAGTAGAAGATAATCAATTAATAGAGCTTATAGGTTACTCATTTAAAGTTTTACACACTCCTGGCCATACTAGAGGAAGTGTTTGTTACTATTTTAATGATAAACTTATTAGTGGTGATACTTTGTTTTGTAATAGTGTTGGTAGAACCGATTTTCCAACTGGTGACATGCATTCTTTAAGACTTAGTTTGAAGCGCCTTTCGGCTTTACCCGAGCATACAGTTGTTTATCCTGGTCATGAGGCTAAAACAACGATTAAAAATGAAAAAAAGAATAATCCATTTATGAATTAGAAGACTTGGTATATGATATGATACCTCTAAAGTAGACAAAGAAAATAATTAAAAGGAAACAATCCCCTAGGGGATTCGGCCTCGAAATT
>CANQBD010000001.1 GCA_947589245.1 uncultured Anaeroplasmataceae bacterium | reverse complement strand
TATTTCCTTAAAGTGTTTCTTGACTCTCTTTTGTTTCTTTTCGTTCCGTTATATATAGTTTTCAAAGACTAAAGATGACTGCTTTTTCAACAGCCTTGTTTATAATACTACAAAACCAAATTAAAGTCAACAAGAAAAAATACTTTTTTTCATTTTTCTAAGTTGTAAAATTTAAATTGACAATTATTATATAATATGCTACTTCTATGGCCATTTTTATATTTAATTACTTATATTACCTATTATTTTAAGTACAGCCTTAAATTTTTCCTTATCCCACAAAACTGGAACCGGATATAAAGGATTAGCCTCAATAAAAGCATGATGAGAAAGTTCATCTAAGTCCTCACGCTTGATATCTAATGTCTTAGGAATATTAAATGTTTGATTACTCTTTTCAATTACATTAATTACAGTCTCAAAAGCTTCTTGATAAGAAGCAGCACCATTAATTAAATTGCAATACATTGCAATATTATAAAGCTTTTTATAAATTGCAGGACCATAAGCTTTTAAAACAATTGGTAGTATGACTGCATTAGCTAATCCATGAGGAGTATTATATTTGCCACCTAAAGAATGTGCTAAAGCGTGAACATTTCCAACATAAGCTTTAGAAAAAGCCTTACCAGCTAAATGAGCAGCAAGTAACATATTTCTTCTTGTTTTTTCATCTGGTTCTAAATAAGCTTTCTCTAAATTATCAAAAATCAACTTTATTGCCTTTAAAGCTGTTTTACGAGTTTCTTTATTACCGCTTTTTCCTATATAAGCCTCTATCGCATGGGTTAAAGCATCCATACCTGTCGTTGCCACTATTAATGGTGGAAGGGTTTCTGTGACTTTAGCATCTAAGACAGCATAATTAGGAATTAAAACAAAATCATTTATTGCATATTTATAGCGTGTTTTACTATCAACAATCACTGCTGCGATAGTTGTTTCACTTCCTGTGCCGGCAGTTGTTGGAATAGCTATCAATAAAGGTATTTTTTTTCTAACCTTTAAGATTCCTCTAAGCTTAGTTAAATCTTTTTTAGGTCTGGCGAGCCTAGCACCAACTCCTTTGGCACAATCCATTGGTGATCCACCACCAAAGGCTATCAAACAATCACAGCCTTGTGTCTTATATAATTCAAGAGCCGCAGCAACATTATCAGTCGTAGGATTAATTACCACTTTACTAAACAAGGCATAATTCAAACCATTCTTTACTAAAGCAGCTTCTAATAATTTAGTTAATCCTAATTGATAAATATTTTCATCAGTAATAAGACAAGGACAATTCTTTCCTTGCTCTTTTAGTACCTTTGGGATATCCACTATATTATCAATGATAAGAGGATCTCTATAAGGTAAAACAGGTAACAACAACCTTAGTATTAATTGATAAGATCGACAATAAATTCTTTTAAAAATGTTCACAATATCACCTATATAAATAATAAACTATTAAAAAAGCACTTGTTTGGAGTGCTTTTAATATTTACTTAGCTAACGCCTTTACTTCTGTATAAGCCATAATAAATGGCCCTACTCCCTTAGCATCATTTTCAACAATTGGTTCAGACATATAATATTCGTATGAACCATCTCTTCTTCGATTATTATCTGGACCTAAACCAGCTACTAAACAAATACCACCAAGATTTAAATCACCATCTTTTACAGTCAAATATTTAGCACATATACCATTAAAAATATCTAAACCAATTTGACGATACCGTTCAGGTAAAGCCTTTAATCTAACTCCCTTTAAAATAGCATACGCAATCATAGATGAACCAGAAGTTTCTAAATAATTGTCTTTTCTTTCAGGATAATTAGGAACTTGATAGAACATCTTAGATTCAGAATCTTGAAACTTTAGGATGCTATCTATAGTTTCTTTAAAAATCTCTTTAATAGTATGATGTTCATCAAACATTTGCTCATTCATATATTCATAAACATCGATTAAAGAAACTGTAAACCACCCTAAAGATCGTAACCAAAAGTTTTGGGATAACCCTGTTTTTTTATCAGCCCAAAACATTACTTTTGCACTATCATAACCATGATAATATAATCCCGTTTTGGGATCGCGCATTAAATTATATACATTTTTAAATTGCTTTATTATATCATCGTAATGTTGCATCTTGTTGCGGGTTGTTTCGTAACGAGTATAAAAAGGTTGCATCATGTATAAACCATCTAACCATACTTGATTAGGATAAATCTTCTTATGCCAAAAATTACCCTCTTTAGTTCTTGGATGAGTTTTAATTTGTTCATATACTAAATCAATTGCTTTAGAATATTTTTCTTCTTTAGTATATTCATATAAGTCAAATAAAACGCGTGTTTCAGATACATCATCTGTAGAATATTTTTCCTTATCATAGCCCAAAATGGTTCCATCTTCATGAACATAATAATCAACAAAACTTTTAACAAAATTTAGATATTTTTCTTCCTTTGTTATTTTATAAAGTTCTAATAAAGAAACCATCATACAGCCATCAATATAATTCCAAGCAGGCTTCTTACCTTGTTTAATACTTTCAATATTCCAAAGGGGCATATCAGGCTTAGAAGTCATCAGCTTTTCAATATAGCTATCAATTATTTTGTACATAGTCTTCCTCCATTATCTTCTTCTAGTTTCTATTATACAAAATAAAAAAATTATTTACAAGTACAAGAATTATGCTAAATTCTTACTTAAAAAGATAGCCGACTTAAAATTCGTATTTAAAACATTTTCTTCATTAATAAAGATATTTGATTGTTTTAAATAAGCAAATCCTAAAGATTGAAAAAGCTCCTCAATTTGACTACATTCAGCAATACATACTAAACTATTTAAGCCTTTACTTCTAGCACTTTTTTCTAAAGATTCTAAAAGCATTTCTAAATATTCTAATGATAAAACTTTTTTAAAAACAAAATATCTAATTAGACCTTTATCAGAAAATTCTTCAAAAGATATACATCCAACAATCTTTTCATCATCATAAGCTATACAAGCATTTCTTAAAATATTGTCTTCTAACTTATCTATCGATGGAACCGAGCCTAAAAACTCAACAGCACTATTAAAAGAGTCACTATTGACATTTTCAATTCTAATCATTTTTATCTCCTTTGATCTTGTTAAAAATACTTAAAATTAAGCTCTCATATTTAATCTCATCACTACCATTTACCTCCAAAAATTCAGGATACACTGTTCCCCACCAATTAGAGCCATTTCCCTCACCAATTACTACATATAAAGTCATCTGTTCGGTATTTTTAACTGCACTATTATTATATGTTTTATTATATAAGGTATGATTAGATAGTTCGACTGTGACATCTTCTTTTAACTCTTTTTCTAAAACTAATTCAAAAGCATTTAAAGTAAGTTGAATGTTTTTTAAATAAGTGTCATAGCTATCACTACTGGCCTCTTTTAAATAACAAATAGTTATATCTTTTGCTTTTTCTTTAACCTTTAAATCATAGCTATTATCACTACTTGGAATAACTCTTACTCTAATTTCTTTTTCTTGATTAAAATTTAAAAAAACAACAGTTATAAAACTGATAATTAAAATCCCTAAAATTATTTTACGCATAAAAAAATTCCCCCTACAACTATCTTTACCCGTAGGGGATATTTTTATTCATTTAGTACCTTTTTTAACATATCCAAAGTGATAACACCTTCACGTAAAATCTGTAAATTTGGACCAGTCATATTAATAACTGTCGAAGCTATATTAGAGCTTTTCTGATTGGGTGGATAAATTTCTTCTACAACAGCACCATATTGTTTTTTTATTTCTTCATAATCATTTAAAGCAACTTGACCACTTTCATTAACAGAGGTCACAAGCATTGGCCCCATATTATTTAAAATATCAAGAGCTAAAGCATAATTAGGAATCCTAACTCCAATTGTCTTATAACCTATTTTGTCTTCTACTTCCTTCTTAGCTTTAAGAATTAACGTTAAACAACCAGGCATAAATTCATTGATGAGTTTCAAGGCTTTATCACTTACAAAAGCTACCTTTTCAATTTGTTCTAAATTACTACACAAACAGGCTAAAGGTTTATTATAGTCACGTTTCTTGATTTTATAAATTTTTTCGATACTTTCTACATCAAAAATTTGACAACCAATACCATAAACTGTATCCGTAGGAAAAATAATTATCTTACTCATTAAAATCACCTACATAAATAAAAGTCATTCGATCTTTACCCTCAAGATCCTTTAAATTTTCAATTCTAGCTTCAGGAAAATAAGTCTTTGCTAAAGCATTAATCTCAGTCTTTTTATCATAGCCATGTTCAAAACAAATCATAGCCTTCTTTTTTAATAAAGGCTTAACCCCACTTAAAATAATCCGATAAAATTTAAGACCATCTTCGCCACCAAATAACGCAATATTAGGTTCATTATCCTTAACTAAAGACATAACATCCTCTCTTTCCGGAATATAAGGAGGATTTGAAACAAAAATATCAAATTGATAATCTTTTAAAGGTTCTAGCATATCCCCCATTAAAAATTGAACATTAGCCCCTAATTTTTGATTATTTTTTCGAGCCACATCTAAGGCAGCACTAGAAATATCAGTAGCCACTACTTGCATGTTTGATTCTTCCTTAGCTAAAGTAATACCTATACACCCAGAACCAGTAGCCAAATCACAAACCTGAACCTTTTGATTTGGAAAATATTTATCATAACGATATAATATATTTTCCACCAATTCTTCGGTTTCAAAACGAGGAATTAAAACATCCTCATTTACAATAAAATCATAACCATAAAAACAACTAGTTCCAATTAAATATTGGACAGGCTTATTTTCGTAAAGATATAGCTCAAGTAGCTTTTTAAATTCTTTCAAAAAATCAGTATTTACTTCTTCAAACATTTTCTTATAAAAATCATTTGGACTCATTTTACAAGCATGCTGAAGGAGTAAAACAACTGCCCCTTCTTCTTTATCTAATTCAATAGCCTTTTCTACTGCTTCTTGAAGTAGTTTTTGATAATTCATTATTTCACCTCATAGCTAATAAGCTTATCATTTTTATAAAGTAATTCCATTTCAAAATAAGGATCACCATTTAATAAATTCTTTAAAAATAAAAAATCGCCTTCCCATAAGCTTAAATTTAAAATTTCTGTTTTATTAACCCATTCTAATGTTCCCTCATCACAACAAATAAGTTCACCCTTAAAATTACTTGCGGTATAAACATAACATACCTCCATAAGTTCATCAATATGAAAAATAATCTTACCTCTTAATTCATAATCTAAAAGTGTCAGCCCTGTTTCTTCTAGCACTTCCCTAACTAAACATTCATCTGCCGTTTCACCAGCTAAAAAGTGCCCACCAACACCAATCCATTTTAAAGCATTAATATCATTCTTCTTCTTGTTGCGATAAAGCATTAAATATTTATTATCTTTTTCTATATAACATAAAGTTGTAAATTTCAACATCATCACCACTTCCCGCAACAAATTACAATTAGAATTATATCATAATTTTAAATTCGCACACTACTTTTTCAGAAAAATGTCACCAACACAATCAAAAATCATAAAAAGTTATCTTCTCTTATTTGAATTTTTTTCCTTGATTTTACTTACTTCTTTATTGTATATTTAGAATGACGAGGTGATTAAATTGCTTAAAGATGAAATCATAACAATTATTAAAAACAATTTCAAAGAACCTGACACACTAATTGCTGATTTTAACAAACCAAAATATTTAACCTTGCGAGTTAACACCTTGAAAACAACACAATCAGAAATAATAAACTTTCTTAAAATAAATAATATTGAATTTGAACTAGCATCATTTAGTGATTTAGCAGTCATCATTAAAAATAAGAAATTAGCAGATATTGAAAAATTAACTATTTACAAAAATGGTTTAATCTATTTGCAAAGTCTATCTTCTCAGCTGCCACCAATTATCTTAGATCCTAAACCTAAGACTGACATTTTAGACATGTGTGCCGCTCCAGGCAGTAAAACAACCCAGATTGCCGCTCTCATAAATAATGATGCAAATATTTTAGCTTGTGAAAAGGACAGATATCGTTTTGAAAAATTAAACCATAATTTAAAGCTTCAACAAGCTAAAGCTAATACTTTAAATATTGATTCTAAAACCTTAGATAATTATTTTCAATTTGATAATATTTTATTAGATGCTCCATGTAGCAGTTTTGGAACAATTATTTTAAATAATGAAAAAAGCTATAAATATCTTTCTAAAAAGTTGATTATTAATTCTAGCAAATTACAATATGAATTACTAATTAAAGCTTTAA
This sequence comes from uncultured Anaeroplasmataceae bacterium, assembly GCA_947589245.1. Taxonomy (GTDB): domain Bacteria; phylum Bacillota_I; class Bacilli_A; order Acholeplasmatales; family Anaeroplasmataceae; genus Pelethenecus. Next base: position 94,267 of record CANQBD010000001.1, on the reverse strand, counting down.
CTATCTTAAAAAAAGGTCAAACAATGATTTATTCTACTTGCTCGATTTTAAGTATAGAAAATGAAGATGTTTTAATAAAAGCCAAACAAAAAATAAACTTTGAAATCGTCCCCATCGAAATACCAAATCTTCCTCTCTTACCAACTAAATTAAAAGGAGTAATATGTGTAAGACCAAATGAATATTATGAGGGATTCTTTGTCGCAAAACTAAAAAAACTTTAATAAAACAAAAAAGAGACTGATTAAAAGTCTCTTTATTAATTATTGACATTCCTTCGTATCAGCCTCTTGTTTTTTACCATTACCAATAGAATCAAAAGATAAACCATTTTCAGCAGGAACAATAAAATATAAAACACCATTTAATTTATTTCTTCTAAAATAGAATATTACACTAGTAATACTAGTACCATCAATTGAAAATAATACCTCACTTAAATTTTCAGAAATGTTTAATGTAATATTATAGACAAAATCAACATCTTTTATCATTCCTATATATTCAGGAACTATACCGCCACCTGCAGCACCAATATCTAAATACCAAAAATAAGCTCCATCAGTCCCTGCATCTCTAGATAACGCAAACTCATAGCAATCATCAATCATTTCCTGTGTGATTTCAACAGTAAAATAATATGCCAAGCCTATTTTGTTTTCAAAATTATATGGTTGGTTATTCAAACGGACTTCCCCGCTTCCATAAGTCAATCCTGCGAAGTCATTTGCATCAATGATTGGGTGAGGATCCGACATCGAACTACTATAATCACCTGTGACCAACCCATCTGGGTGAGTAATCTTTGCAGCTCTTGTAAAATAACTCAAAGTAAAATTGACACCATTGTTAGGATTTACAATAATAAATTTAAGAATCCCCGTTTTTTGAGGAACAAACCAGATGCATCTTCTTGGCACTATAATTTTTTCAAAGTTTTTTCCCCAAAGTGCTCCATTTTCAATCGTTACTAAATCATTGTGAGTATCTAGTTTCGATTGTAATCTTAACATATAAATATCTGATTCTGGACTATTGAATGTCGCATCAATAATATTTTGATCTGGAGCCTCATAATAACGATCATAGTCTTGATATGGCAACGAGAAAATTGATTTTGATGCCCCCGCTGGGTAATAAAATGATGTAAGATCTATATTTTTTTTTGGTTCCGAATAAATTTTCAAATCGCCGCCGATATAATACCCAATATTATTATCTGCAGCTTTTTCTCCTACGGTAGTTCCACCAGAAGTGACCGCTTCACCGGTTCCTTGAAATGGCAAATATTCTTTAGCCTCCAATCCCGATGTACCGAAAAGAGACAGCATACGGTCATCAAGTTCGGACAAATCGGTCGAGGTTCCATATCCTGGTCCACCAGAGCCTGGTTTATCTGTCCATTCAATGTTACTTTCATCAACATAACCAATCAAAGAATAATTACTTATTTTTTTCATATTATTTAGATGCGTCATACCTTTGGCTAAAGAAATTTTTGAGTAGGTAACACCTATATTTTGGATATTAGCATTGACATATCCGGCTACAATGCCTATTAAAGTCGTATCTGTATTAGATTCAACCATTACATTATCTAAAAAGAAATTATTTACTGAATTGACAGTATTTGAAATTGTGTGTGGTAATGTACCATTATCACCAATTACACCAAAGAAACCTACAACACTTCCTAAATTAAAATTATCAAAATTCGGATGTTCTTTTAAGGAAGAAATATTATTACTTGTAATAACATTTTTAATGACACAACCATTACCTTCAAAACTGCCAATAAAAGGATTGTCTTCTGTTCCAATAGGTGGTAATGCTAAACCAGTCATATCAATTTCTTCAACTGAAATTTTAAAATGATATTGTTTTAATTGACCATCATCTAAGACATCTTTATTAAAGACTCCTAGATATTGAAGCCAAGCAAGATTGTACATATGAATCTTATTGGTAATTTTAAATGGCTGTTCTTTTGAACCATTCCCACCAGCAAAATAAGATGGGTTTACTTTTCCCTCTAAAGATTCAAATTTTTTACCAGCATACCAAGCATAACCATAAACAACCAAAACTATTGAACTTAATAAGACTAAAATACCGGCCAATAAAATATTTTTTCTTTTCATATTATCTAGCCTCCTTTAAGAGGAAGCTGATGTCATTTTTAAATATTAAAGCATCAAATCCCGCAGCAGCTCGATCAAGATTTTGACTATAAAAATAATTTAAAGAGGCATCATTATAAGAAATAACAAAATAATAATTTTTTTCTACTAAATCAGCAGTAAGATTATAACTGAATTTAGTTGTTTTATCAGCTTTAGGGGTAACACCATCTTCAGCAAATTGAATAAAACTATGCTTTTCGGTACCTAAATTATGAGTATATGTATTACCACTTGTTGTAGGATCAGTTAGATCGCAAAAATCTACAATATTACTACAAAAATTAGAAATATTAGAGGTTGGATAAGCAGTTGAATAAGTATCAGTTTCACAAGTTATATCTAATTCTAAGTTTTTAGCCACTTCTTCGGCCTTTAAAATTAGTTCAACAACTAAACAATTATTTTCATTCACACTTAAAAGGGGATCATATAGGGGCATTGTGGCTGGTGCCTTATATTCATCTTCTTTAGTGTAGGTAACAACACTATTAGTCAAATTAGCTTCATAGTATTTAATCTCAACTGAATAACCATCACCAGAAGTTTGTAATTTCATTTCTCCAATATTAATATCATAATTGGCAATATACCAAGCAAAAGATAAAACGATTAAAACAATTAAAGCCATTATTACTGAAAGACTAGAAATTATTAAGTTATAAATATTTTTATTCATAATATCTAGCCTCCTTCCATAACAATGCAATTAATATAATTTTAAAAATAAGCTTTCAAATAAAAATATCCCTAAATTTTATTTTAATTCAAAATGGTAAAAATATCAATAATTATCACTGAAAATAAGCTCTTTATAAACAAAAAGCCAATCCTAAATAGGATTAGCTAATGTTTCTTTATCTAAAATACGCTTAACTGCCTCTTCTGTAAATTGATTACGATAAAGTTCAAAATAATAACCCTTTTTGGCTAATAGTTCATGGTGCTTACCACTTTCCACAACCTCACCATCCTTCATCACTAAAATGATGTCTGCATTAACAACAGTTGACAAACGATGGGCAATCATAAACGTTGTTCGACCCTTCATAACTATTTCAACAGCCTTTTGAATTAAGGTTTCAGTCTTTGTATCAATTGAAGATGTTGCTTCATCAAGGACTAAAATTTTGGGATTAGCAACAATTGCTCTAGCAAAGCTTATTAATTGTCTTTCACCCACAGATAATTTAGAACCACCTTCACCAACTAACGAATTATAACCTAAATCTAGTTTAGAAATAAATTCATCAGCAGCCACAGTCTTTAAAGCTTCGATCACCTGTTCATCAGTTGCTTCTAAATTACCATAGCGAACATTATCAATAATTGTACCACTAAATAATTGTGGGCTTTGTAACACATAACCAATATTAGAATGAAGCCAAGTAATACTTCGATCCTTATAGCTATGACCATCAATTAAAATATCACCGCTTGTTGGTTCATAGAAACGACAAATCAAATTAACTATTGTTGATTTACCACTACCAGTATGTCCAACTAAAGCCACACTCGAACCAGCCGGAATATGTAAATTGAAATTCTTTAAAACAGTTTCACCAATATTGTATTTAAAAGTCACATCTTTAAATTCAATTTCGCCAATTAAAGGTTCAAAGTTTTCATATTTAGGTTCAAAGATTGTACCATATTTGGCAATAACATCAGGTCGATCAACAATTTCAGGTTGTTCTTCTATTAAAGTAATAATTCTTTCAGCAGAAGCTTGAGCCTGTTGAAAATCACCAATAACTCTAGATACTGCCATAATCGGATCAAAAAACTTAATAGTGTAATCGACAAACAAATATAAAGTTGTAACAGTTAAAGTTCCCATAAGAACCATTCGACCACCAACATAAAGAGTAGTACCAACTCCAGCATAACAAACAATAAAGGTTATTGGACCAAAAAGAGCTGAGAAAAAGACAGCTCTTAGCGAAGCCTTTTTATAATCTAAAGCTTTACTATGAAATTCAGCTGAATTTTTCTTTTCAATAACTAAACTCTTACTAGCCTTTGCTCCCATAAAACCTTCATTATAAGCCGCTGTAATTAAAGAATTATATTTACGAGCATCACGATAGCTAGCAAGTATCTTTTTTCTAATAAAGAAAGTTAGAAAAACCATTAGTGGTAATAAAATTAAAATAATGATGGCAAGCTTAATATTAACAACCAATAAAACACCTAAAATACCAAACATTGAAAGTAAACCCCAAAGTAAATCCACACAGCCCCAAGAAATAATTTCACTTAATTTACGAGCATCAGATGTTACTCTTGCCATTATCCAGCCTTGAGCTGTTCGATCAAAATAACTAAAAGGAAGCTTTTGTAAATTCAAATAGGCTTCTTTTCTTAATTCATAAGAGGTTTTTATTTCAACCTTGCCAGCAAAAAACAAAAAGGAAAATACACAAATACCATAAGCTATACTTACTGAAATATAAGCAACAATAATCACCCAAATGTTATCAAAACGAGCCGGATCATTAGATTGAAAATAATGGGAAATAGCATAGGAATTAATAAGAGGATATCCAACATCTAAGCTAGCTAATACTAAAACACTAACTAATAGTCCTATCGCATAGCCCTTATGCTTAAAGACAGTTTTAATAATCTTTTTCCACGGTCCCTTCGCATGAGAATGATAATCTAAATCATTTAATTCTTCTTCATCAGCATCATAAGCCATATTATTTTCCCTCCTTCATTATTGCATTAAATTCTTTTTCAAGTTCGCCTTGAATACCCCAAAGCTCCTTATATAAACCTTCTTGAACAACTAATTCTTCATGAGTACCAATCTGAGCTATCTTGCCCTTATCTAAAACAATAATCTTATCGGCTTCTTTAGCCGTAGTTGAACGATGAGTAATAATAATCATTGTTTTTTCTTGACTCTTATTCTTCAAAGCCTTACGAATCATTAAATCCGTCTTAGTATCTAAGGCAGATAAAGAGTCATCAAAAATAATTACATTACTATCAGAAGTAAGCATTCTAGCAATCGCTACTCGCTGTTTTTGACCACCAGATAAGGTTGTACCTTTTTCACCAACGATTGTTTTATAACCTTTTTCAAACTTTAAAACCTCTTGATGAATAGCCGCAGTCTCAGCCGCATCATAAACCTTTTCTCGTGGTAAATTATCATCACAAATGGCTATGTTATCATAGACTGTTTTTGAAAATAAAAATGGGTCTTGTAAAACCATTTTAATATTTTTACGTAAATAATGCTTCTCAATATCTTTTATAGAAACACCATCAATAATGATTTCACCAGCATCAATTTCAAGCATTCTAGTTAATAAATTGCAAATTGTTGATTTACCACTACCTGTCTTACCAACAATCGCAATCGTTTCGCCGGCTTTAATGGTAAATGAAACATCATTTAAAAGATGTTTATCATCATCATCAAATTTAAATGAAACATTTTTAAATTCAATATTGCCCTTTATTGCAGGAGTTAAAGTACCATTTACTTCATACTCACTCTTTAAACTTAAAACTTCATCAATACGATTGGCCGCCACAGTCGCTTTACCAAAGGAAGCAATAATCCGACCTAAACCACGCATTGGCCAAATAACCATCCCCATCAATAATAAAGCAGCTACAATATCTGCTGGACCAATAATATTATCCTTGGCTAGATAAATACCCACACAAACGATTAAAGCATATTGTAAAAAGACTAAGAAATCACTTGAACCCCAGAACATAGCCATCACAGTATTAAACTTGCCATTCTTTTTAGTATAATCCTGATTAGCTTTATCCATTTTTTCAAATTCGTATTTTTCATTAGCAAAAGCTCTAACAACTCTAGCAGCATTGACATTTTCTTGAATAATTGTTGTCATCTTACTTTCTGATTTTTCAATCCGAGCAAAAGCTTTATTACAATATCTAAAATAAATAATAGATGATAAGCCTGTAATTGGTACACATATTAAACTAATTGCCATTAAAATTGGTGATATTTGATAAACACGATACGCACCAATTGAAACCGTAACAAAGATATCAATTAAACCAGGTATTTGACTTGAAACAAAAACTGAGGTTTGATCAACATCTGATGTGGAACGTTGAATTAAATCACCAATATCCGAATGATTGTGATAGCTATAGGATAAATCCATAACATGATCATAGATCTTAAGTCGCATATCATGACCTATATACTGGGCAAGCGCCCCTTCATAATAGTTGGCAGTAAAGCGCATAATTGACCTTACAAATTGGAGGCAAATCATTGAAAGACCAACCACTAATAAGCAAGTCAAGGTGTCACCTATTCCGTTATACCAGTTAAGTAAAAAAACTGGCAAATCAGTTTTTTGTTCACTAGTTTGGCCTAATCTTTCAAAAGCATATTGCACAAAAAGTGGTAAATAAGCATATAACCATTGTAAAATTGTACATAACACAACAATGAAAACAATCAGCCAAAAATACTTTTTACTCCACTGCCATATTTTTTTTATACCTTTCATATTTTCTCCTTAACACAACAAAAAAGAGCCTATATGGCTCTTAAAGTAAAATTTAATCTAATGGAATTACATTAGTCTTTTTTTCTGCTCCAACAACGATAGATGTATCAATATTACTAACATATGGAACATTTAATAATTTATCAAAAACAAAATCACGATAATATTCAAAGCTCTTAGCTACAATCTTTAATAAGAAAGCAGCATCACCTGTAATTGTATAGCATTCAACAATTTCAGGTATCTCTTTTGCAGCCGCAATAAAATTAGATGATGTTTCCCGATTAAGTGGTTGCATATAAACCTTTGCAAAACAAGTAACATCAAAGCCTAAAAGTTTTTCATCAACAACGGCTGTAAATTGCTTAATTATCTTTTGTTCTTTTAAATTTTTTACTCTAAGTAAGCAAGATGATGGGGCAAGCCCTATTTTTTTGGATAATTCAATATTACTAATCGAAGAATCTTCTTGTAATAATTCAACAATTTTCTTATCATAGCTATCTAATTCTACTACATTCATTTTAATCTTAACCCCTTTCTAAAATTCTCCTAATAAATTTTATCACAAAGGCTAAGCCTTGTAAAGAAAATTCGATAATAAGTGTTTTTAAAATAATATTATACAAAAAATATCCTGTTTTTTAAATTTTTTGCATAATAGTTCGAATAAAGTTTTGACAATCACTTATTTTGGTATCAAAAGCTGTAACTAATCTTATAATTAACTCTTTTTCATTTAGTTCTTCAAAAACCTCAAAACCATAATCATCCTCTAAGCTCTTAGCTAAAGCCTGGTCCATAATTATAAACTGCTGATTAGAAGGTGAATTATAAGCCAACTTAAATCCTAATTTAAGTAATTCTTCTTTTAAAAATAAAGCACATTCATTTTCTTTTTGACCAATTTCTTCATAAAGATTATTAGTAAACAAAGCTTCAAAACCTAAAGCACAAACAAAGCCTTTAGCTAATAAAGCTCCTTTATTTTTAATATGATAGTCAAAGCCTTTTTTAAGCTCCGGATTTGTAATGACAACAGCCTCACCGAAAAGGGCCCCATTCTTCGTTCCTCCAATATAGAAGACATCAGTATATTTAGCTATATCAGCTAAAGTTGCATCACTACAGGCTAAAGCTGAAGCAAGTCTCGCACCATCTAAAAATAGATATAATCCATACTTTTTACAAGTGCAAGCTAAACTTTTAAGTTCGGCCTTTGAATAAACTGTACCAATCTCAGTTGTTTGACTAATATAAACAAGCTTAGGTTCAACCTTGTGAATATCCGTATGCTTGGCCATAACAGCCTCAATATCAGAAACTAAAATCTTACCATCCTTACCAGCTACCGTAATAATCTTATGACCACTACCTTCTACTGCACCTGTTTCATGAACATTAATATGCCCACTATCACAAGCAATAACCGCCTGATATGGTTTTAAAGCATGCGAAATTACCACCATATTAGTTTGAGTACCACCAGCTAAAAAGTAAATATCACCATTGCATTGCATTTTATCTAAAAGCAATCTTCTAGCTTGATTAGAATGCTCATCATAACCATAACCAATATTTTGTTCAGCTGCAAAACTAACTAGTTTTTCTATAACAGATGGATGAGCAGCTACTGAATAATCATTTCTAAAACTATACTTCATAGGACACCTCTTCTAAAATTTGCTGAAAGCAATAAACTTGGTAGTATTTGGACAAAGACTTTTAAGCATCGGTACAAAGAAATTGTCCTTTCTTATAGTCGCAATAAGCGTAATATTTAGATTGGAATTTAAAAAGCTGCCTAAGAAACTATAAATGTTTTCCTCATCACTTCTCAAAAAGTGCTTTAAAGCCAAAATAGCAGTTGTAAAATAATCGTAAACTATTATATTTATTTCATCATCTATAGTAATTAAATCAATTGATAGTCTGATTTGATTATAGTTTTTAAGCATCTTTTCATAGGCTTTAGAAATTTCTTCCAAATAATTAATATTGTACATACTTATATATTTATGATAAAGATTATCAACATTACGATCAGATATCAAAATATTTTTACTAAAAAAATAATCACAAATATTCTCTCGACTTAAATGCTGTTCTTTTAATTTGGCAACTAGACAAACAAGCTTAGCCGAATAGGTATAACCCTTAAAACATAACTTATTAGCTGTTTGAGATAAATAAATATGATCATTACATCTAGGACAACTATAGCCTAAATTTTTAATCCTTATTTTTTTACCATTACTAAAATAAACTAGTTTATCAGAAACAGTATGACGATAATATAATTTACTTCCACACTTTGGGCAAGTTAAAATTTCCGGTTTATAATTTTTACAAACTTCCTTCATTTTCCTTACCTCCAAAACCATTTAAATTAAACCAGCTGCCCCAAGCATACCAGCATCATTTAATAATGACGCAGCTTCAATCTTAACATTCTTTACAGCATAATGGGAAAGCTTAGCATAATGCTTCTTAATCCCCTCAATTAAGATAGAACCAGCTTTGGAAACTCCACCACCAATATAATAAACATCAACATCAACAGTTATAGCCAAAATAGCAATACATTTAGCTAAATAATAGCTGACCTTATCTATTACTTCTAAACAAAGTTGATCATTTTTTTTGGCTAAATCAAAAACATCCTTAGCACTAAATTTATATGGTAATGCTGTCCTAAAGCTTGACCTATGAAAATCAGCAAGCCTTACCACGCCTGTAGCTGAAGCCACAGTTTCTAAACAGCCTTTTAAACCACAGGTGCAAGCAAAATTATACTCTTCAGCAATAGGCATATGCCCAATCTCACCAGCGACACCATGCCTACCTTCTAAAACCTTTCCATCTAGAACTATACCACAGCCAACGCCAGTACCCAAAGTAATCATACAAGCATTTTGATATTCCCTATGATAAAGTGTTTCTCCTAAAACAGCAGCGTTAGCATCATTTTGAGCTTTAACTACAACGTTAGGAAAATATTTATAAACTTCCTTTTCTAAATCAATATTTTTTAAACCAATATTCGGAAGATTATAAATATAATTATTGATTACATTGCCGGGAACCCCAAAACCAATACCTTCAATTTTTTCGATATTATGTTCCTTCATATAGTTCCTAAGGCTTTCACAAATATCTTTAATTAAACTATCTTTTTTAGTGGGTATTTCATACTTGTCAATAATTTTTAAATTATCAACCAAACCAATTTTAATGGTTGTTCCCCCAATATCGACCCCAAAAATCATCTTTTAACACCTCCAAAAAGAAAGGACAAAACTGATTCAACTTGATCACTCGATTTGGTACCAAAGGCACACATATTAGAAAAATGCTCACAATTATTAGAAACCAAATCATAACCACCTTCACCCAAATGAGCTAAAGCATAATTAACTATCTCATTAGGAGCTCTTCGTTTCTTCAATTCTTCATCTGTATAAGTTCTAACTTCTAATGTTCCACCATTCAAAAATTCATCTAAGGTTGTTGAGATAATTCTTGCCGCACTAGGATCTAAAACGCCTGTATTTCCTGGAGGAGCAAAATGAATTACACAATCATTAGAAGCATAAATTCCATGATGGGAATAAAAACCACGATTAACTTTTATTTGATCGCCAAATACTGGCTCTTTCTTTTCCCACATAAACAGTCACCTTTTTAATTATAAACTAATTATAATCATTTTAAAAGATATAACTAGATTAGCTTAATCATCAAAATGAATTATTTTATTAAAAATAGGTATATTTATTAAAAAAAACGCATATTATTTAATATCTTCTTCTTAATAATTTTGAAAAACCACTAGGTATCATATCAATCATAACCTAGTGGTTTTTAATCTTATTTTAATTTATAAACTTGTCCACCTGTTAAAACAATCATCTTAATAGCATCAACAGAGAAATCATCAGCCTTAACAATTAAAGACTTTTCTAAAGCACCTCTAGCTAAAACCTTAACATAATCAACTTTCTTAGCAATAAGCTTCTTAGCATGTAAAGATTCAAGATCAACAGTCTCAAAATCTTCATAATTTTGAGATAAAGTATCAATATTGATAATTCCCTTAATACGACCAAGTGATTTTCTTTCTTCAACATATACTTGAGCTTCGGCTTCATCATCAGTTAAACTAGCTTGAGCAGTTTGGACATCGACACTAGCTGGAATTTCCATACCAGTTTGTTTATTATATTTTTTAACTAATCTTAGTTTTAAAAGTTCATGTAAGGTTTGATAAGGAATATCAATATGTTCCTTTGCAATATCCTTCTTTTGAAAAGTATTACCTAACATGATATCAATTAATTCAAGCATATAACCAAAACGTCTTTGAGAAGTATTCTTAATTAATAAAGGGGTATTTTCAAAACGCTTAATATCACTAACATCTAAGCCACGATATTTAGTCTCTTCATAGGTGGCAGGATTTAACGCATAAGCAATACAAAGCTTACGCCCTCTAAATAAAACCAATGCATAAGTTTTTCTACCCAAATAGATACGATCATTTTTCCAAGAACGACTAACTTTCAAACCATAACTTTTAAAAGCATTAATAATTTCATTATATTGTTCTTTAACATCATCACTAGACCAACTCAATTTAGCCGTAAAACTATAGACATATTCAATACCAAAAGCATTAGCACTATTAATTACAGCAAAGCCTTCATCTTCATCATCAGTCTCAACAGTCACATCATCATCGATAGTCTTAACAGATTCTAAAGTTTCTTCCTCTGCCTCCTCTTTAACTTCAACAACAGGTTCTTCTACCTTTATTGCCTCCATTACTTCTTCCTTTTCTTTAATAGGCTCTTCTTCAGATTTTGTTTCTTCTACAAGAGGAGGTGTTGGCATTGCTTTAACTTGACTAACATTAGGTTCTTCTGTTTTATCTTTAACAAAGATTCCCTTAATTAATTGAAAAATCCCTTTGTTCTTAAACTTTCTTAATAAAATATCTAAAACTATAATAATTAATACAACACACACTACAATTACAGTAATTAAAACAAATAAATCGTTATCAGACATCTTATATACCTCCTCCTAAATCAAATAATATCTTCATGTTTTATATCACTAGTTACTTATTATTATAACATATCTATCAACATAAAGGTCAATAGAAACTCATTAAAAATTTTGTTTTTTTCAACAACCGTTTCATTAATACCCTAAATCATAAAAGTGAGGCATCTAATAACTTCCCAACTTTATTCATAAATTCAAATTTATGTTCTAACAAAGAATGTGAATATCTATTTAAAGTAATCAGAGAGTTTTTATGACCTAATATTTCGGATAATGTTTTAACATCTTCCAAGTTCTAAAGCCCTTGTTGCAAAAGTGTGCCTTAAAGAATGAAAATTTTTATAAGCAATGTGGCATTTTCTTAAAATGCTTTTAAAAGTTTTTTGATAAGATCTGTTTTGAACAACACCACCATTTTGGGTAGCAATAATATAGTTGGAAGTAGCTTCTTTTTTATTTCTTTTTAATATATCAATTAACTGCCTAGATAAAGGTATAATTCTATTAGATTGTTTAGTTTTAGGCTCATCAATATATGCTTCATTTTTGCCATCTTTTGTAATGGTATATACTGTTTTATTAATCTTTAATAACCTTTTATCAAAATCAATATCCTTCCAAGTTAAAGCGAGTAATTCACCAAGTCTAATCCCAGTATATAAACAAATAATAATTCCAATATAATTTCGTTTTGAACTAAGACAATAATTTTCTAGTTTTTGTTGTTCTATTCTATTAAAGGCAGATACTTCTTTTTCTTTTATTCTTGGCATTTTTATATGAGCTGTATATTCAACGCTTGATACACCTAAAAATACAGCTTGTCTTAAAGCCAGTTTTAATAAAGAAACAATTGAAATAACACTATTATCAGATAACTTCCCTTTTGTAATTAAATTGCCATTATTTAATTTGTATAGAACAAATTCTTGTAAAATATTACCTGTTAAATCCTCAAGCTCATATTCCCCTAAAATAGGATTAATGTGTTTATCAATAATACTCTTATATTGTAAATATGTTCTTAATTTAATTGTTGTTTTTTGATATTTGTTTAACCAAATATCTAACCACTTATTTAATTTCATTTATTTTATCCTCCGTTTTTCATATCTATTTTACTAAAATTTACTTGCCGTAATAGCCTAGAAAAACAGCCAAGCTAGATTAAAATAAAAAGGGCTGTAAAACCGGCCACCTATAAGAGGGGTTTTTTGCAGCTCCTTTTTATTCATAATAAACTTTGTATAAATATAGACCACAACCATCTAAAATATATTTACTATCCGAAGGGTCTTTGGAATCTAATATTTCTTGAATCTTATTAGGTAAAAAATGTTTTTTACCAACCTCTACAACAATACCAAGCATTCTTCTAATCTGATACTTTAAAAAACCACTACCTATAAATCTAAATTCTAAATAACTTTCATGTTCTATTAAATCAGCACTATAGATAGTTTTAATAGTTGATTTACGTTGATCTATTTGAGCTGAAGCAAAGCCTTTAAAATCATGTTTACCTATTAAAAGCTTCAAAGCCTCTTGCATAGCCTCTAAATTTAAATCACTATAATATGGCATATATCTTAAAGTTAAAGGATTATATTCTTTTACATTAATATAATAGCGGTATTCCTTTTTTATAGCACTAAAACGGGCATGAAAATCTTTATCTACCAACGTACAATCCATAATATGAATATCCGCAGGTAAATAAGAATTAAGCCCCTTTAATAGACCAATTGGCGTAATATTGTTGGGAATATCAACGTGAAAAACTTGGCCAACAGCGTGAACAAAACGATCGGTTCTGCCAGAGGGATAAATTTTCACTTCTAAATTTAATAAATCTCTAAAAGCTTTTGTAAGAGCAAGTTCAATGGTTGGTAAATCATTTTGAATTTGAAAACCATAATAATTATAGCCATCATAGCTAACAACACATTTATATCTAGGCATACTAAGACCACCAACCAGCTATTAAGTTATCAATATAATTAGCCCCAAAAATACTCCAAATAGCTAATCCTAAAAAGCCTAAACAAATACTAAAGCATAAATAATCTAAAAATCTAAATTTTAATTCATCAAGCTTAGTACGTCTAGCTCCTATAACATAGCCTCTTGCTTCCATAGCGTTTGCTAAATCCTCTGCTCTTCTAAAAGAAATAACAAACATAGGAATAAGTAAAGAGATAATTTGTGTAACCTTATCTTTCAGCTTGCCCTCTTGAAAATCGACACCTCTTGAAGCTTGAGCATTCATAATCTTATGAGCCTCTTCATAGAGTGTTGGAATAAAACGCAAGGTTAAAGAGATAGTCATTGAGAAAGTACTAACTGGTATTTTAATAAGCTTAAGAGGAGCAAGTAACCACTCTAAGCCATTATTGATATCAGTAGACATTGTTGAAACAGTAAGCAAGGAGGTAAAACCAATCATCATCACAATTCTGATAAAGACAAAGCTAGCATTTTTTAAACCAACATCATAAATATTAAAATCAAAATTAGACCAGCATAAAAAATCAAATTTTACAAACCATAGACATAAGAAAATGCTTATCAGCATTAAAATGGTATATAAAAACCCAAATTTAATAAACTTCTTAGTAAATAGATAAAACAACAAAATACTAAGCATTATTAGAAAATTAAATAAGCCAATCTGCATCTTAAAGGTATATAGCAACATACCATCTGTGTTATAAATTAGTTGAAGTAAAAAAGTAAATACTAACAAGAATAAAATTGGTTTTAAACCCTTTAAAATTCTTAAAACAGAAACTCTTGTTGATAGAAAAACTATAATGAATAATAAAAATGCCATGAGCATTATTGGTAAGGAAGGAATAAGGAAGATTGTTACAATAAGCAAAATTGTTAAAAGTACTTTCGTACGAGGATCTAGACGATAAAGCCAAGAATTACCAGGCACATACTGGCCAAACGCAATATTATTCATACTTCTCTTCCAACCTCTTTAATAAATCTTCTTCCTTATAACAATCATAGCTTAAATCCAACTTTAACCTACCATTCAAATAATCAATTAATTTTAAAACATCAGGCTTAGCTAAATGATTATCTTGATAAATGGAACTACTAAACAACTTGACTTTATCACCATCATAGGCTATTTTACCACCATTCATAACAACTACTCTAGAAGCATATTTGTAAACTAAATTCATATCGTGAGAAATTAAGACAATCGTTTTATGAGTGGTCAGATGAATATCATAAAATAAATCCATAATTTCGTCAGCAGTTTTAGGATCTAAGCCCCTTGTTGGTTCATCAAGCAAAAGAATGTCTGGTTCATAAGCTAAAATACCAGCAATCGCCACTTTACGCATTTGACCACCCGAAAGATTAAAAGGTGATTTATTTAACAGCTTTTCATCAATATTTAAAATTTTAGCAGTTTGGAGTGCTTTTTGTTGGGCTTCGCTTACTGACATTCCAAAGTTTTTACCGGCAAACATAATGTCTTTTAAAACTGTTTCTTCAAAAAGCTGATATTCAGGAAATTGAAAAACAAAACCAACCCTTTTACGAATCTCTTTAAGCTTAGGATTCTTTCTTTTGTTAGGACCTAAAGTCTTATCAAAAATACTTACTTCACCTTTAGAAGGTAAAAGTAAGGCATTCATATGACTTAATAAAGTTGATTTCCCCGAACCAGTCTTTCCAACTAAAGCCACAAACTCATCTTGACTAGCAATATTTAATTCAATGTTTTCAATTGCCACTGTAAGCTTTTTACGCTTAGCTGTAGGATAATAGTGGCTTACTTCTTTAAATGATATTCCCATAAAGCCTCCATTAATTCCTTATTGTTATTTAATTTAGCTATCGTAGCAGCTTCATGATAGATTCTTAAATCAAAAGGCATATCAAGATTAGAGCTTTGAAGTAGCTGACGATCTTGGAAAATAATAGCTGGTTTATCAGCTTTGATAACCCTACCAGCCTTTAAAACAATTACTCGATCACTTTTGCTTGCTAAAGCCAAATCATGCGTAATACAAATAATTGTCTTATGATACTTTTCCTTAAGCTCAACAATCAATTTAATGATTTCCTCTGTCCCCTCAGGATCAAGCATAGATGTTGCTTCATCTAAAATAACAATATCGCAGTTAAGTGCTAAGATTCCCGCAATAGCCACTCGTTGTTTTTGACCACCTGATAAGGTTTGAGGCTCACGTTCAAGCTCATTTTCCATACCAACCTTCAGCGTATATTCCTTAATCAACTCAAGCATTTTTTCGCGAGGAACTTGCTGATTTTCTAAACCAAAAGCTATATCATATTTGACATTATAGCCAACAAATTGATTATCTGGATTTTGAAACACAATTCCAACTTTTTTGCGAATTTCATCAATAGATTTTTCATCTAAAATAATCCCATCATAAAAAATCTTACCGGAATTAGCCGTAAGTAATCCAACTAAAAGTTTAGCAATTGTTGACTTGCCACTGCCATTATGACCAATAATAGAAACCCACTCTTGATCAGCAATTGCAAAACTAACATCATCTAAAGCTTTGTCTTCATTTGTATTATAAGAAAATGAAACATTCTTAAATTCAATCATCTTTTACTCCTCACTGACCATATCATTAAACTTCTTTGCAATCAATTATAACATTTTTTTCTAAAAAAAGTAGGAAAAATACATAAAATACCCGAAAAAGGATGCTACTTAAAACTAGCATCCTCATTTTTAAATATAAAGACAATCACTTTTCTCAACGATTTTACCCTCAAGCTTTAAAAAAACTAAAGCATCATTTAAATAATTAAGAGTATTTTCACTCATTCGTGTGTAACCTAAAAGCTTAATAATAGCCTTAAAACAACCATCTTTGGCAATACCATTACTCTTTTTAACAACACGATAAATGGCATCAACTAATTCTTGAGGATAGATGTGTTCAATACTTCTTTCAGAGCCTACTCTAAAAGCTGATTCTGTTAGATGATGAACCATCAAGAAACCATCCTTATTAATTAAATCAAGCTCACTTAAATCCTTTAAAAAATAATCTCTAACAATGTTTGTTACCTTAGTTCTACCATACATAAAACAAATTCTTTTAAGTAAAAATTCAATATGGATTGGTTCTTCTTTTTCAACAATATATTGTATGATTTCAGTAGGTGTTTTTTGATTATATAAACGCCTAATCTCATCATCACTTACAAGCTTATATTTGTCAAAAGAATCAGCAAATTCAAAATGGTCTTCAATCAAATAAGATTCTATTTCTATTCCCTTACTCTTTGGTAAAGCCTTAGCAAAAGCGGCATTAATAAATTCTAAAAGCCGAGCTGCTTCTAGTTGGAAAGAATTGATCCATAAAGTAGAAAATAAACGATAAAATTGCCAACCCAAGCGATTTAATAAAAGTTCCTGTAAGCGATTAACATCCGTAATATTACCAATTTGATAGGAATTACCATCAAGCATTATTGCAACAACATATTCTTTAGTTAAAGGATGCAAAACAGCTAAATCAATTTTAAAAGCCGATGTTCCAATACAGGTTTCTACTAAAAAGCCTTGTTCCTCTAAAAAGCTTTTAACTGCATTAATAATGCCATCCTTTGTCTCTAAAATAACCTTTTTAGGTGTTGTAATGTTTTCGGCATAATCTAAATAAGACTTAAGTAATTTAACCCCTACTGATTCAGTATTCTCAATTCTAATATCATTGCTCCTAATTGAACTAACAATACAAACATTATATTTGGCACGCGTAATAGCAACATTAAGTCTTCTTTCACCACCAAGATTATTTAAAGGTCCAAAATGCTGGTAAAACTTACCATCTTTATTGTAGCCATAACAAATACTAAAGATAATGGCATCACGTTCATCACCTTGAACAGACTCCAAATTTTTAACGAAAAAAGGTTCATCCTTATCTTCATTAAAATATTCTTCAAATTCCTTGAGCATTTGCCTTTTTTCCTCAACCAAATCCGCAATCAAATCAGCTTGCGAGCTGGAAAAAGCCACAACCCCTAAAGATTGATTGGGTAATTCTTTAAAATGCTTAAAGATTAAATCAACAATATATTTAGCTTCCATAAGGTTCGTACGGGTTTGAGCATCATATTGACCATTTTCGATATAATGAAAATCAATACCAAAGAAACGCTTGTGAGCCATAGCTTGAGGAATTGTAATTAATCTTGAATTATAAAACTCGCGATTAGAAAAAGCTATTAATTCTTCACTTCGACTTCGATAATGCCAATTTAACTGTTTAGTTGTAAAGACACTACTTCCCTTATCTAAAATTGATTCTAAATCATTTTCAAAATTATCTTCTTCATTATTCTCTAAAATATTATTAAAAAAATTAGATGGTGGCATTTGTTTACTATCACCAATAATAATACACTGTTTAGCGCGATAGATAGCCCCTAAGGCATCCCAAGCAAACACTTGCGAAGCCTCATCAAAAATGACTAAATCAAACATTTCATTAATTGGATTTAAATAAGTTGAAACGGAAAGAGGACTCATTAAAAAAACCGGCTTTAAGTCTAAAACTAATTCAAAAATTTCAGCAAGCAGCATTCTAATCGGCTTTTGTCTTCTGCTCTTATTATATTCTTTTATTAAAACGGCAAACTTAGAACCAGCTAAAATACTATCATCTGGTCTAAGCTTAGAAAGCTTAGAAACAATAAAAGCCTTACTAGTCTCCAAATGTAAAACATCTAATTTTTTAAATTCCGTAATAAAAGAATCAACACTTAATTCCGTAAATTCCTTTAAAATAGGATTTTGATCGAACTCATAATAAATATTAGCCTTTATAAATTGAGCTTCAAAATCTAAAGCTAAAGAATCTAATTCTAGCTTAGCATATAAAGCCTTATCTAAATAAGATATTAAGTTTAAATCAGCTAAATTATCTAATAATGCTAATCTTTTAGCATGAATTTCTAACAAGTTCTGTTTTTGACATATTTCTTCTAAATGCTGCAAATTCTTTTCTAAATCACCTTGAACTAAATTAATAACTGATATATCAAAATATTTTTGATAATCCCCTAAATTAGAAAGTGTATTTAACTGAAAATTAATTAATATATCTAAGAAAATATTTTTTAATTCTAAGTATTTACCCTTATCTAGCTTTAAATCAAAATTGAAACACGACAAACTCTTTAAATCTTCAGCCATTAATTCATATTCATAATCCTTAGCCTTAGGCAAATTATCCTTAGCATAGGTCATATCCTTAAGATGCTGTTCGTAAACACATAATTCTTTTAACTTAACTAATAAATCATGATCATTCATCTGAATTTTAAGATATTTTTTTAGTTGTTTCTTAGTTCGATAATAATTAATCTTAAAATATTTAGTAAAACCAGCACTTAACACCTTAAATTGAGAATATAAATCTGTAATATCCGTATCTAAAATAGCTAAATCAAAAAATTTATTGATTGTTGATTTAGCAATGAATTCTTTATTAATAAAATAGTTTTCTAATTGATTTTGTAAATATTGGCGTTTTTCACAAATAAAATAATCCTCCTGAAAGCTATGAATATTAACAAAAGCATTTAAAATTTCAATGGCACCTATGATATCCTGATAGCTAACAAGCTTAAATGGTAAACTAGCTTCTACCTTTAATTTGAAGCAATTGGCTTTATTAAATAACGCTAGTAAAGCAGCTAAATCTGTTCTAGCCTGATATCTTATATAATCTAAATCCCGAGCTATAAATCCATAAAATACATCTTGGTGATAATCATAATCTAAAAGCTTAGATAAATTAGCATATTGATTTAAAAGCTCCTTAGCTTTAATTAAAAACTGATAATCAAGATTTTTGATATTATTAAAACGATAAGTTAAATTAGTCTGCGGTAAGCTCAAATAATCACCATATAATTCATAAAGAGTTTTATTTAAACGCCCGATGTTACTATGTAAGACTTTTCGATAAGAATTTAATTTTGTTTCTAAATAATGATGTTTTTGTTCAATATTATAAGCATCATTATTAATGTCATACTTTGGAAGAATTGCTGTATTATAAAGTTCCGCTATAAATTCCTTCTTATTTGCCTTATGCGAATGTAATTCTAAAGCAAAACTTTCAAGACCGGCTCGTTTTAAATTTTCATAAACAATATTAAGTGCCGCTTGTTTTTCCGAAACAAAGAGAACCTTCTTCCCATTACCAATAGCTGTAGCGATAATATTAGTTATTGTTTGACTCTTACCAGAACCAGGTGGTCCTTGTAAAACAAATGAAGCTCCGCTGCTTGAATATTTAACAGCTTCAACTTGCGATGAATCAGCATCAACAACAAGATGAATTTTTTGTTCTTTCAACTCATCTTGTTCAACCATACCTCCCAGTAAACGAATTATATTTTTATTTTGAAGAACAATGGCACTATTATTATTTAAATCATTATACATATTCATCTTTAAAAAAGAATAAATGCCTAAAGTAAGCCGATCATGAAGCACTAGATTTTGGGCAACAAGTTTAATTTTAAGACTATTAAATCTAGCCATTAAATCAAAATTTTTGAATGCTTCTTCTATGTCAATGTTATATTCATTTTTTAAAAGATATAGTAGAGTAGGATTTAAAATAACATCATCCTCATATTCCTTTAAATGATATTTGTTATTTTCCAAAAACAAATCAACTGGAACTAAAAATAAAGGAGCCAAATAATGTTCATCTTTTTCTTGATATTCAACTAAACCGAAAGTAACATAAAGGGTATTAATCCCCTTTTCTAACAAAGTTAATTTATATTCTTTATAAAGACATTTTAAAATTTTGGAAAGCTTAACTCCTTTTTTATAACACAAAACATCATTAGGCTTTAGAAGAGGAGTGGTAATATCTCTAACCTTTAAAAAGGAATATTCTGATATTTCTTCACCTGTCCCATCAATATCCTTATTATAGCGTTCTAAAATATTATCGAGATTAAAAATATTTAAGGTTTGACCACTAGTAAGCTTATTAAATAAAAGGTTTGAATCACTATTTATAATATCAATAGTTCGAAGACCTGTTTGTTTATAATTAATAAGTCTATTTCTTTTACCTAAATCTAAAAGATGAAGGCTTATTTCCTTTAATCTTTGTTCCACTTATTTCACCTACTTTTGGCTAATATTATATCAAAGAAATTAGAAAAAATTACATTATTTTTAATTTCCTAAATTTAGTTTTATCATTAGAAAAAACCAGTCCAATACTGAACTGAGTTTTCTTCTATGTTTTTAAATATTAATAACAACAGAAGTTACATCTGCTTCCATACTCATAACTTCTAAACTGAAAGCTATATTCTTTGATTTTAATTCTTCTCCCACCTGAAAAAGAGTATCAATATCTAAAGAATAATAATCAATATAACTTATTTTTGAATCATAGATTAAATTAACAAAGAGCTTATCCTCATCACTATTATCATATTTAAAACCTGTTTGATAATCACCAGAATTTAATCTTACCATGCCAAAATATAAATTCTTTTCAGCATGAATTTCTGTTACTCTAATTCCCCCAATTGAATTATTACTAAAAGGTTTATCATGAGTATTCAAACCATCATTAGTATAATAATCAACGATATAGTAGCTATCATAAATAGAATCTAAATCATGTGTTGATATAATTAAAAATTCCCCACTAGTTGAAAATGGCTTTAAACTAAGTTCAATTTCACCAAAACCGGAAACAATTGTTGGTGATACCCAACCAAGTAAAAGCTTAGAAATTGGCAAATGATCACCAATATTAGCATCCATCATATCCGCACCATATAGTCCACCAGACGGACCTTTTGTATCATCATAATCATAATAATCATCTAAGCCTAGTAGGTGCCCTGTTTCATGAATAAAGGTGTGAGCATCAACTTTGATGTCTGTTGGGTCATAGCTAGCAGCTTCTTCAATTGTTGGATGAATAAAATCAATTCCAGCAAAGCCATAATAATAGGCTGTCTTACCATCATAAGTATTATTCGAATAATCCCAATAAACAAATGCCCAATACAAACTATCATTGAAATAATTAACAGGACAATTGTAAATCAACCAAACACCATCAATATAGTCATCATTATTATAGTCAAATTCTGCATAATCAATACTTGAATCATAATATTCTAAAGCTTCTCTTAAGATTAAAGTTGACCCATCGCCTGAATTAGATGAATAGTTCTCATAATATTTAGCTGAATGAGCTGGTGTAAACCATTCTTCAATAACAACAGGCTCAATATTTAATTTACCATAAGAACTCTTTTGATAATAGGTTCTAACACTCTCAAAACCCGTTTCCTCTTCCGTCCCGCTAAAAGCAATTTTAATATCTAGCAAATTTTCTTCTGTTGCCTCTTTAGGCTCCAAATTGACAGGAATAACTAAAAGCTTAGGACTACCAATTGAAGGAAAACAACCTTCAGTAAGTGGTCCATCTTTATCTAAACGATTATCAAAGGTCTTATTTTCAAAGCTAATTTCCTTTTTAACTTCTTCTTTAAATAAAAAACAAGATGTTAAAAAAAATAGACTTACTAAAACTAAAATCATTGTTTTTTTCATCTCTACTACCTCAATGCTTATTATAGTATTAGAAAATAACATTTGCAAGCATTTAATCTTTTTCAGCCACCTTAAAAATATAATCAATCCCAAATCTTCTTTTTGGCATTAAATAGATTTGCTTGTTTAAAATATCAATTTTTTCAATAACCCCACTATAGCGTTTTAAATTACCATCTTCATAATAAGAAATAGTTACAGCACGATTACGGCTGAAGCATTCAAAAAGAATAAAATCCATTGCCAGCCTTTCATCCTCACTTAAAACTGGTGGAACAATTTTTAAAAGTTTTTGGTCTTCTTGAATTAAACGTTCATTAAAGCCCTTCAATGAATCAAATGGTAAATATTTGGCAGCCCGCCTTTCTTTATCAGTCACTGTTATGTCCTCCTATCTGTTTATTTCTTTCATAGATTGTTGATTCCTTTAAGATAGCTGTTGCCATCACCAGCTTGTTCTTGCCATACTTTTGCCAAATATCAATAATTGTTTTACATAACTTGTCATAATGCTGATTGGCTTCATAAAATAAAGTATTATAGCCTAAATTCTTATCGATAAAATTACTAAAACTAAGTCCAATTACTCTAATTGGTTCATCTTTGACTTGAGCATAATACTTTTTGAGCTCCGACTTTAATGTGAAATAATCATCTGTAAAATAGCCTAAAGTAAAGGTTTTATGATAAGAATGAGTATGCTTACTATAATCAATGTAAAAGGCTATATTTCTAGCCATTAACTTTTTTTGAAATAAATCTAAGCATAAAAGATAAAGCATTTCTAAAAGAGGCGTTAAGGCTTCTTCCTTAGAATAATCTCTAAATAACACCTGCCGCCTAGAAATACTTTTAGCTAAAGGAAGATAGGCTTTAATATCAGCAATTTTAGTATCATCAATTCCCCAAGCATGTTCATATAAATCTAGTCCTATTACCCCAAATTCCTTTTGTAATACTTCTTTACCACTATAAGCCACATCTTTAAGATTATAAATACCTAGCTTATTTAACCTCTTTTTTATTCCTCTACCTATTTGCCAAATATGATCTAAATCCGTAATATACCAAACATCTTTAAAAAAAATTTCTTTTGTTAAATAAAAATAATTATCAGTTTGATTTTTAGCCTTAAGATCTAAAGCTAGCTTAGCTAAAAAAAGATTATCACCAACCCCACAAGAAGCCACTATTTTCAATTCTAATTTAATATCTCCTAGAATTTTAAAAGCTAAATCCTTTATGCTATTATGTAAATGAAGATATGGCTCAATATTTAAAAATGCTTCATCAATACTATAAGTATGGATATCTTCACTACTCACATATCTTAAAAAAATCTCATGAATTTTAGCAGCATATTCCATATAAAGACGCATTCTAGGCTTAGCTTTAAAATATTTGATATTTTGAGGAATTTCAAAAATACGACAGCGATTTCTTACACCCATTTTCTTTAAATAAGGACTAACAGCCAAACAGATAGTTCCATTTCCCCTTTCTGGGTCAGCCACAACTAAAGGCGTTGTCAAAGGGTCTAACCCACGAACCGCACATTCGACAGAAGCATAAAATGACTTCATATCAATACAAAAATACATCATTTATCACCTCGTTGTCTTTATTTTAAAGGTTAATGTTACATTATTTATGTATATTATTATTTTTTGTAAAAAAAATTAAACATTAAAAAAAGGTAACTTTTTTAAGTTACCCTCAAAGTGATGAATTCTAAGAGTTAATAACAATAATATTAAAAAATAATAAAATTTTAAAGAAAGATTATGGTTACTTAAAAAGGCGTGTTCAAATTTAAATGAACACGCCTTTTTATTTATAGTTATACACTTATACCTTAAAGGTTACACCTAAGCTTTTTTATAGCTGGGGTCTCCACCTAAAGTACCAGTCTCTTAATCTAATACTTCTAAAAATTCTTTATATAAATTGTCAACAGTAAAGCCATAAGCTTCATAAATATCTTTTAAAGGCATTGATTTACCAAATTCATCAATTCCATAAACCTTGCTGGCATATTTATACCAAGACATTGTAGCCCCCATTTCAACAGCCATACGTTTAGTTATTCGCTTTGGTAAAACACTATTCTTGTATTCTGCTGATTGTTTTTCAAAAAGATACATTGAAGGCATAGAAACGACTCTTACAAAAATATTCTGCTCCTCAAACCGCTTTGCAACCTTGATACATAGACCTAATTCGGAACCACAAGTAACAATTAAAGCTCCTGGTGTTCCCTTAGGCTCAAAGGCTACATAAGCCCCCTTAGCAACTCCTTCGCCATTTGTATAGCTTAATACTTCTAGATTTTGACGAGTAGAAACAATTATGGTTGGATCAACCTTATTTTCAACAGCCAGCAACAATGCACAAGTCATTTCCTTAGCATCAGCTGGACGATAAACATTCACATTAGGTGTTGCCCTAAACATTGCTAGTTGCTCAACCGGTTGATGAGTAGGCCCATCTTCACCGACACAAACTGAGTCATGAGAAAATAAAAACATTGAAGGCAAATGCATAATTGCAGCTAAACGAATCGCCGGTTTAGAATAATCGCTAAATACGAAGAAGCCTGAACAGAAGCCCTTTAAGCTGCCATGAATAGTAATACCATTCGTGATAGCTGCCATTGCATGTTCTCTAACACCAAATTTAATATTACGGCCATTACGATTAGCTTTACTAAAAATACCATCAGCACCCTTGACCATAGTTGATGAGGAAAGGTCAGCTGAACCACCAATTAAATTAGGTAATTTAGTAGATAACCAATCTAATACTTTACCCATAACATTTCTTGTAGAAACACTACTACCAACCTCAAACTCAGGTAAGCCTTCATAATCATCAATTGTAAAATCATCAAACATATATTTATTTAACAATTCATAATCATCTTTATATTTTTTAGCATAGGTTGACATTAAGAAATTCCAATTAGAATTAGCGTTACTGCCTCTTTGAGTAACACTAGCGTGATAAAATTTCTTAACTTCCTCAGCAATAGTAAAAGGTTTTTGCGAATAATCTAAATTTTTCTTTAAAACAACCAAATCTTCTTCTGTTAAAGGTTTACCATGAATAGAAGGTTCACCACTATTAGGCGCACCATACCCAATTGTTGTCTTAATTTCAATAATTGTGGGATTAGATGTTGTCTGTTTAGCACATCGCAAAGCCTCATCAATTTCGTCAACATCATTACCATCTTCCACTAAAATATAATTCCAATTCATTGACCTGGCTTTATTCTCAATATTATCAGATGTGGCAAGTGAGACAGAACCATCAAGTTGAATATCATTAGAATCATATAAAACAATAAGCTTATTTAAGTTTAAATGACCTGCAAGGGCCATAGCTTCTAAAGAAACGCCTTCCTGTAAATCACCATCACCACATAAAACATAAGTGTAATGATCAATAATTTCACACTCATACTTATTAAATTTTGCAGCTAAATGAGCTTCAGCTAAAGCCATACCAACAGCTGTAGCTATACCTTGACCTAATGGACCTGTAGACATTTCAACACCAGGTGTATGCCCATATTCTGGATGACCAGGAGTTAAGCTATCTTTTTGTCTAAAATTTTCTAAGTCATCTAAGCTGATATTAAAACCAGCTAAATGTAGCATTAAATATAAAAGTGCTGAACCATGACCAGCCGATAAAACGAAACGATCACGATTAAACCATTTCTCATCATTAGGATCAATATTAATATGCTTAGTAAATAAAGTATGAACAATAGGAGCCGCTCCAAGCACAATTCCAGGATGACCGCTTTTGGCCTTAGTAATAATTTCCGAACCAACAACTCTTAAAGTCTTTATACAATAATCATCTAGATAACTATTCATTCTTATCAGCCTCAACTTTTTCAACAGGTTTAGAAGCTTCTTCTTGAACAACTTCTTCCTTAGAATCTTCTTCATTTGGTGCTTCTAATGTATTTTCTAAAGCTTCTTCTTCCTCTTCAGGGTAAAGAGCATCATAATAATTATCCATATATTGTTTTTGCTTGTCTAATAAACTATCAAAGTTTTTTTCACCTAAATGCTTTTTAATCATATCAACACTACTAACATTAGCATCATAAATCTTCTTCTTAGTTAATCTATTACAAAAAAGCATTGCTACAAAAGCGACAACAACAACGCCAATCATCAGCCAATTAGAAGCTTCATTTGGAATTAAAGTACCAAATAACACACATAAAACTAAAGCTACACCTGTAATAGGAATGATTGCACGATAAGTCATTTTACGCGAAACACTTTCACAAGTATCCCAAAAATCAACCCAGATTTTATTGATAGGTTGGCTATAAAGAGGCTTTAACTCATTATAGTAGCCATCTTCAACATAGACACGATAATTAACCCCATCAGTTGAAGCCCAAGCAGCAAATTTACCTTTATTGATAAATTCTTCTTTCACTGCATTAAATTCATTCATAGAATATATTTCAATTTTTCTACCATCAAATTCTTGAACCTCAATAGGTGTTGATTTATCAGCAACATTAAATAATTTTGGATTTACTCTCATTTTTATTTTCCTTTCATTTTTTATTTTTTAATTATATCATATAAAGATATTCTTGCAAATCTACTACTAAAAAAAGATATGTAAAATAGAGTAGATGATATTATGCTCATAAAAGAATTTCGATAATCGGAAAGCATCAGGATCATTAAGCTTCATGTCCACATCTAAAAAGTTTTTAACTGGAACAAAGAAATCGGCACCCTCCATGTATTTGATTATTGTAAAAATAATATAAACAGATATTGCAAAAAGACCAAGATATAAAACGATACCTAAAAGGCCATCGATAAAACGGATAATTTTACTACCTCTAAGAATTTTTGATAATATTTTTAAAACAATTGAAGCAATGAATACTCCAAAAAACAAAATAAAGAAACAAATGATTGTTAAAAGAATATAAGCAAAAAAATCAGCGATTTTAGCAGCAATTTCTAAAGGATTAATCTCCCCAATACTTCTTGCAAACATATCCGCAAAAAAATCATTGATACCCATATTAATTAAAACATCACGAACGGATAAAGATTGTAATTCTTGTGATTCTAATGCCCTTTGATAAACACTATCATATATATTATTATAAATTATTCCATTACTTTTAAAACAACTTGCAAGTTGTTGACAAAAAACAAAAGCGATTACCAAGCCAACAACTAGACCAATTAGACCAATGGCCTTATGTAAAAAGCCCTTTTTGTAGCCAACAATAATTACTAAAACAGCTAAGACAACTAAAATTATATCAATAATACCACATATATATAAATCCACTGTAGCCACTCCTTTTTTGAATATGCAATTATTATAACATAAAATATTTAAAATATTATAAAAAAAGTTAGGAAAAGTATAATTATTTTGAATTTACTATTTACCTAAAAAAAGGTATAATAGGTTAGGGTGATATTTATGGATTTTATTAAAATGCTTCAAAGTATTCTAACACAAAAAAATATTGCTGCTTATATCGTTCCAACATCTGATTATCACAGTAGTGAATATATAAGTGATTATTTTAAAACAAGAGCCTTTTTATCCGGATTTACTGGCTCTTCTGGAACTTTACTCGTAACTAAAGATCGTGCTCTTTTGTGGACTGATGGTCGTTATCATATTCAAGCAGCTAAAGAAATAGATGACAATTCAATTACTTTAATGCGACAAGGTTTAGAGGATGTTCCAACCATTACCGAATTTTTAAAAGAATACTTAAAGGAGTATGACACCCTAGCCTTTGATGGAAAGGTTGTATCAACAGCTTTTGTTTTGAATCTCATTAAAGAATTAAAAAATGTTAAAATCAAAAGCGATGAGGATTTAGTCGATCAAATTTGGAATAATCGACCAACTCTTCCCTTTTCTATGCTTTACCGCTTAGAAGATTTTTATACAGGTAAAACATTTGCTGAAAAGCTCCAAGCTGTTAGACATGAACTTCAACAAAGAAAAACTAATACCCACATTTTAGTTAGCCTAGAAGATCAAGCTTGGCTTTATAACCTAAGAGCTAATGATGTTATGCATACACCTGTTTTTTTAGCCTATACAATCATAACTGAAGAAAAATGTGATTTATATGTTGATATTAAAAAGATTGATAAAACAATTGAAAAATATTTAAAAAATAATAATGTCACAATTAATCCCTATTTTCAATTTTATGATGACTTAAAATCACTTCAAGAAAAAACAATATCTATTGATTTTACGAAAGCCAATTATACAATATATTCTAACATAAAAGATAGTAATAAGCTTCTTAACGCTAAGGATCCAACTTTATTAATGAAATGTATTAAAAATGAAGTTGAAATTAACAACATTATTAATGCTCATATCAAAGATGGTGTAGCTTTTACTAAATTTATGTATTATGTAAAAACAAACATCAATAAGAAGATAACTTTAACAGAAATATCAGTAAGTGATTTCCTAGAAGAAAAAAGAAAAGAACAACAGAGCTTTGTTGATCTATCATTTAATACTATCTGTGCCTATAAGGAGCATGGAGCCATGATGCATTATTCTGCTACTCCAAGCACAAATGCCACCCTATCAAATTCTGATTTTCTATTAGTTGATTCAGGTGGCCATTATTTAGATGGAACTACCGATATAACTAGAACCATCGCATTAGGGGAATTAACTGATACCCAAAAACTTCATTTCACTACCGTCCTTAAATCATTAATTGCCTTATCACAAGCTGTTTTCTTAAAAGGTGTTAAAGGTAGCAACCTTGATGTTTTAGCTAGAGATCCAATTTGGAAATTATTTATTGACTATAAATGTGGCACAGGTCATGGGGTTGGCTATATGCTTTCAGTTCATGAGGCACCAAATAGCTTTAGATGGCAGACTAATCATGATTCTGTCAATCTTGAACCAGGTATGATTACAACAAATGAACCCGGTATTTATTTAGAAAACAAATATGGTATTAGAATTGAAAATGAATTATTATGCGTTGAAAAAACCAAGAATGAATTTGGCGAATTTTTAGGCTTTGAAACAATAACCTACGCTCCTATTGACTTAGATGCGATTGATGTTAATCTTTTAAACCAAGAAGAAAAAAATTGGCTAAACAATTACCATAGTCTCGTTTATAATGTTTTATATTCACATCTTAATGAAGAAGAAAGGGCTTGGTTAGAAACCTATACAAGAAAAATATAAAGATGGCTGCTAGAAACTAAGCTTTTTAGCAGCCACCTTTTTTTATCTTTTAAAATGAAGTCCAATAACCCCATACTTAAAGAATTAAAATGATAACAAAACTTTTAATAAAACTAACTTTAATCATAAAAAAACGCCTTAACCACATTACCTACTAGCTTAAGGCTGCTACCTTCCGATCCTGACCTGGTTCACCGTAAATAATTGATTAAGGACTTAATTATAATATCATATAACATAAATAATTTCAAGACTTATTTACCCTTACGAAGATTGATAAAAAAAGCACTTATGAGTTTTGAACACTCTTCTTCAAGTATTCCATCTATAACCTCTACTTGATGATTAAAAGGAACACTAAATAAATTAATAGCTCCTTGATGAGCCCCAAAACGCTTGTTTTTAGCACCATAAACTACTCTCTTAATTCGTGATTGAATGATTGCTCCAGCACACATAACACAAGGCTCTAAAGTAACATACAATGTACAATCTTCAAGTCGCCAGCTCTTATGCTTATGACAAGCTTCTCTTATCGCATTCATTTCTGCATGAGCAGTACTATCTTCTAAAGTCTCTCGTAAATTTGACCCTCTGGCTATAATTTCATTATTATAGGTTATTACAGCCCCAATGGGGGTTTCATTTGCTTCATAGGCTTTTTTTGCTTCTTTTAAAGCCTCTTGCATAAAGAATTCATTATTTATCTGCGTACTTGATGACATTTACGACACCTTGGCTCATATGATTCTTTTTCACCAACAAGAATTGTTGGATCACTATATCTTGCCGGTAAACCATTGATAATTCTTTGCGTTTTAGTAGCTTCATCACCACAAAGAACACAAATAGCTGTTAATTTAGTAATTTTTTCAGCAATAGCTAAAAGATTAGCTACATTAGTAAAAGGATTGCCTCTGAAATCACAATCTAAGCCGGCACAAATGACTCGCAATCCCCGATTTGCTAAATCTTGACATAACGAAACTATTTCTTCATCAAAAAATTGGACTTCATCAATAATAATAGCTTCAATTTCAGGTGTTATAAAACTAACTATTTCAGATGAATTAGCAATACTAATTGCACTAACACTTCTTTTACTATGTGAAACAACCTCATTAAGTGAATAACGATTATCAATTTCAGGTTTAAAAATTAGGTATTTCTTTTTTGCAAAATCCATTCTTTTAACCCGTCTAATAAGCTCTTCAGTCTTACCAGCAAACATTGGTCCACAAATAACCTCAATCCAACCCGGCTTACCAAATACATAATTCATCCCCAAACACCTCTCCTTAATGTAAAAAAGACCCTCTAAGGGTCATTTTATATTAATTATCTTTGACGCCGTAACGCTTGTTGAACTTCTCTACTCTACCATCTGCCTGAGTAAATGCTTGCTTACCAGTATAAAATGGATGACAATTTGAGCAAGTATCAACACGAATCTCGTCTAATACTGAGCCTGATTCAAATACGCTACCGCATGTAGTACAAGTAACCTTCACAGTTTTATATTCTGGATGGATTCCCTTTTTCATACTAATACACTCCTTCCGCCATGACAACTATGTCATAGAAAGTTTCCAAATTATTTTAACATAATAAATAAAACAATACAAGTCTAAATTTAATCTCTTAAGCTATTTTTTTAATTTGCTTAAAATTGAAAGTCATTTGGGTAGAACGACCACCAAACATTTCAACCAAGACCATAACCTCTTCAGCACCTTCATCAACAGCTGCCACATTATAAACCTTGCCATTAAATGGACCTTCAATAACCTCGATTGTATCACCAACATGCAAATCAACAGATGGCTTTTCAACCACACCTAAAGATATTAAAATTCGATTCATTTCATCAACAGGTACAGGAACAGGCTTTGTACCACCACCACTTGAACCTAAAAAGCCGGTAACCTTTGGTGTATTACGAATCATAAACCAAACGCGATCATCCATTTCGCCTTCAACTTCAATTTCCACAAAAACATAACTAGGAAATAGCTTATTAACCTTAAGTTTCTTCTTACCCTTTTTATCTGTAACCTCAACAGTTTCTTCTGGAACCATTACTTGATAAATTTTATCCGTCATATTCATAGTTTCACGACGGCGCTCTAAATCTTGTTTAACAGCGTTCTCGTATCCCGAATAAGTACTTACAATATACCATCTTCTCATATTCTAAACTCCTACTTAAAAATTCTTGCTAGAATTTCAGTTATAAACGCATCATACAAGAAGAATAATAAAGAAAAGATAACTAAGAACAATAATACACGTACTGAATTACCAACAAACTTGCCAAAAGTTAACCAAGTAATCTTCTTAAATTCTGGAATTGCTGGTTTAAAGAATGGAAATAGGGCATAAACGGTAAAGATACCAGCAATTGCGACTAAAATCCAACCAAAAGCTGTTGGATGTTCTCCTATAAACCAATAATCTTGTCTTACTGTTAAAGTACCTGTTAAAATTAAACAACCTAAAACTAATACAATAACTGAGAAAAGTAAGAATACATAATTTTCCCATTTATGAGTTTCTTTTAAATATTGCCAAATTCTTGATGGCTTATCTGCACTTTTATCTTTAACTGCCATACTAATTTCTCCTTTATTTTGTTTCCTTGTGTATTGTGTATTTATCACAATTTTTACAATATTTTTTGACTTCTAATCTTTCAGCTGTTTTTTGAGGATTTTTAGTTGTTGTATAATTCCTAGAAAGACACTCTTCACAAACTAAGATGACTTTAACACGCATTTTTAATCCTCCTTCAAGCCAAAATAAAAAAACCATTTAAGGCTTGTATTTATTGTAATACATAACCTTTAATTAGTCAATATTTTTTCAATTTTAGCTTTAATTTTTTGATAAATATAATATATCTTATAATAATTTTCTTGATAATTACGACAAAATTGTCTAATTGTCATCTTTTCAAAATAGCACTTGTGCAAAACAAGCTTAACAAGTGGTTCTTCGCTACTAAAAGTCCTATTAATTATATTCCTTAATTGATTATAGTCATAAGCTTTAAAAGAATCTATATCGGCATATATTGTTTGACTCTCTTTCAAACGAATATCATTTTTTCGATACATCTTAGAAAAAAGTCTTTTTAAACAAACATTAAAATAAAGATAAAAGCTAACATCCATCTCATTATTATAGCTATAGATAACTTTATTTAATAATAATAAGCATTCCTGTTTGAAATCCCAAAATGAATAATCACTTTTAAATCCTTTAAAATACATCATATTAATCATTTTTTCATATTTATAATAAAGAAGCTCTTTTCCCTTTTCAATTCCTTCTTTAGCTAAATAAAGCAATTCATTATCATTATAATTATAATACATTAATTAATTTTTTTTCTAAGTGAATAAAGGACAATACCAGCACTAACAGAAGCATTTAAACTGTTAACATGACCAACCATTGGAATAGCTACAAGATAATCAACCATCTTAACCAAAGTCTTACTCATACCAAAACCTTCAGACCCAATTATAATAGCTAGGTTGCGATTTTGATCAACTGCATCCAATGCAATTGTCCCTTTAGCATCCATTCCACAAATCCAATAGCCTTGAGCCTTTAACCTATTTATAAAAGTTGATAAGCTATTTACATAAGCAATTTTAACATGTTCTATTGCCCCAGTTGAAACATGAGCTACCGTTTCATTGACACTACAGCTTCTATTTTTAGGTAAAACAATCCCATCATAGCCAAAAGCATCAGCACTTCTAATAATAGCTCCTAAATTGTGAGGGTCTTGAATTCCATCTAAAATTAAAAGACGCTTAAAATCACCTGTAATTTCAGCAAGTAATTCCTCACCAAAAAGCTGATAATCTTCTCGATAAGCACCATAGCCCTGATGATTAGAGCCAAATAGATTATCCATTTGTTTTTTATCGACAATTTCATATTTAAGCTTGCGGTCATCTAGCATAGCTAAAAATTTTTGATCCTTACTATCTTGAACATAAATAGTAAGCAATTTACTGTTCGCTAATATTGCCTCTGTCACACAATTCTTTCCATATATTTTAATCATATTTTCACCACTATGTTTTTCTAAAGGGTATTATAACAAAAAAATGACTAAAATAAAATACCCCTATAGAAAATAACTACAAGGGTATTTGGGTTTAATTTTGATTATACATATCATTAACATCAACAGGTGCTAAAATAAAGAATTCATTGCCAAATTCATAATCATAAAATTCTTCTACTTTAACACATTTTTGAAGAAAATAATAATTTTTTTTAAATGCTTTTTTATCAAAATCATCTAAATCATCTAAATTATTTTGCATAATATCACCCATTTTATTATGGGCATAATTTGGCAAAATAATGTATATTAAATTTTAGATAAAATTTTTTGAACAAGAGCAACTTGCCGTTTAATCCAAGGAACAATAGCCAAAAGTAATTTCATTAGTGGAACAGCTAGCAAGCATAGCATCAATAAGAAAATCTTAGCATGAATTGATAATTCTGTTACAATACCACCCGTAGTTGTTAAAATTGTTGTTGAAGAAATACGATAATCAGTAACTACTCCACCTAAAATCAAATTATAATTTTCATCAATTTTTGGATCAGGTGTATTAGAAACTGCTACATAAGTTGTATAGTAACCATCAATAATATAATGACCACTTTCAGTAGTTGCAATGTCAGGACAAATTGCAGGATTAGACAAACGAACATTTGTATTATATCTTGTCAATGAAGCATTTGGACTATCTGCATGCTCTAATAAATAGTAGGAAGCATCATAAGGATAAACATCAATAACAGATGTGTCAGCAACTCGACCATCAACAATAGCTTCATCGATGCCAAAACGTTTAGCCGAAACACCAGTTGATAACCCATCGACTAGAACCCGACCATCAGACAAAAGAGAAAATACAGGCATACCAACTTTATAGGTGTTAGTTGAAATAGTACCATCATCAAGAGTTGGAGATATTGTCTTACCATTAACTAAAAGCTCCATTGTTTGTGGATTGATTGATAATTCAATATTATCACTAGAAGTAATATCTGTCTTATAAGCTGAATTATTACTAGTTTGAGTATCAGAAGGGCTAGAAATTACTGATGTAATAACTAGTTGATCATTTCTTAACTCAACAATTGGCATAATACAAATCTCAACATCCTTTGTACGATTAGCACCATACTTATTATAAAAACCATAGTACTCATCGGTTTCTGTCAAAGTACGTTTAACATGCTTTAAAAATGTTTCTTTCTCTGAAATACTTAAATCAACAGTAGGATTAGGGGCTGTATTATAAAGCAAATAACCTTTTTCATCTATTACAAAACGCTTTTGGAAATCATCAGTATAAGTAATATTGATTGATTGACCTTCAGATGTATAGAAAATATCATAGCCACCTAAAACAATATTACCAGATGCTGAAAGACTTATTTGAGGTATGACAACTTCTTCATGAATATTAGTACCATTGAAAACATAATAATATGTACCATTTTCTTCAATAGAGGAGATGTTGACATTTTTTTCAGAAGAAATCTTTTGATATTCTGTTACTTTACCATTAAAGACATAATAATAATCATCACTTATTTCAATCTGAGGAATATATGTCATAACCTCTTGTTTAATGTTTCCGGAATAATATTGAGAAAAACCAACAACAGGTCTAAACTCTAAAAATTGCGGCATTAAGAAAGTAATAATTATAAAGGCAGTGTAACAAAAAATACATATTGCTTTACGCAAAGTATTAAGTGGTTTACAAACCTTAAATAAAACCATTAAGCAAGTATGCGTAGCAGAAATACCTATGATTGTTTGAACAGATATATCATCAAGACTTAAGCTGTCAGATAAACCGAAAATCAGAATCGATATAACCAAAATTGTAATTGCTCCTGGTAAAGCGCCTTTGAGGATATTTCCCAAAAAGTTACCATCAACCTCTTTATTGTTTGGTTCTAGTACTAAGAAGAAGGAAGGAATACCGATAGCGAAAAAGTCAATCATAATTAATTGGTTTGTTGAAATTGGGTAAACACCTCGACTTAATAACGCTTGAATTGCAAGTAATAAAGAAAAGATTGTCTTGGTTAAGAATAATGATGCAAGGCTTGTTACATTATTAATTACTCTTCTACCTTCGGCTACAACCATAGGCATTGAATTGAAATTTGAATCAAGCAAAACTAAGTGGGAAACATTACGAGCAGCCTCACTACCAGAAGCAATCGCAATTGAACAATCGGCTTCCCTTAACGCTAAGATATCATTTACACCATCACCAGTCATCGCTACCTTTTTACCAGCATTCTTTAAGGTGGTAACCAAAAGCTTCTTTTGACTAGGTGAAACACGACCAAAGACAGTATATTTTAAAGCTGCTCTTTCAACCTCTGCATCAGATAAACCATCCAAAGAAATATATTGATCAGCATTTTCAATACCAGCTCTTTCAGATATCTTAGAAACTGTAATTGGATTATCACCAGAAATAACTCTAACTGATACACCACTTTCTTTAAAATAATTGATTGTTTTAATTGCATCAGGACGAATATTGTCCTCAATTAAAATCAATGAGACAATTTCAGGATCAGTATTTGGCAACTCTTGGTTATTAATATTTCCATTAAAATGAGCTAAACAAAGGACACGATAACCCTGAGATGCATATTTATTAACTTCCTTTTTAATCATCTCATAATGACTTTTTAAAACAAATTCAGGAGCACCTAAAACAAATGTTCCCATTTTATCAAAGGTTACAGCACTGAATTTCCTTTGTGAACTAAATGGAATAGTTGCAGTATGCTTAATACGCTTATTTAAACCAAATTTTTCCTCTAAAGCTTTAGAAGTTAAATTACCATCATTTAAAGCATTCAACATAGCTGAAACAATATTTTTTGTCGTTAAACCATAAAGAGTATTATAATCAATTACATTTTTAACACTCATTGTACCATCAGTTATAGTACCAGTTTTATCTAGGCATAAAACATTAATTCTCGCAAGCATTTCAATACAATATAATTCTTGAACTAAGACATTTTTTTGTGATAGCTTAATAGCCCCAACAAATAGCGCAGCAGAAGTTAATAACCATAGACCAGATGGAATCATACCAACCATAGCGCCAGCAGTCTTACGAACAGCTGTTACATACGGAACACCGCTACCAAATAGCTGGAGACAGAATAAACCAATGCCAATCGGAATTATTAGAACGGCCATAGCATAAATAATTGTTTTTAAAGATTTTAAAAGCTCGGAATTAGGCTTTTGATATCTTTTAGCTTGATCAGCAAGCTTTTCAATATAATTATCCTTACCAACCTTATCTACTCTAGCTCGGCATCTACCAGAAACAACAAATGAACCAGAAAATAAAAGATCACCAGGCTTTTTAATTATTGCATCACTTTCACCAGTTAATAATGATTCATTAACTTCGATGCTGCCTTCAACAACAATACTATCAGCACAAATTTGATTACCAGAATTTAAAACAATCAAATCATCTAAGACAACTTCACCAACACCAATTTCTTTTTGAACACCATCACGGATAACAACTGCCACTGGAGCTGATAAAAGTGATAAATTATCAATTGTTATCTTGGCTCTTAGTTCTTGATAAATCCCAATAATAACGTTGGCTGTAACAATAACTAAAAATACGAGGTCTGTCCAAGCTTGAACAGTCATTAACCAAACAGCAATTGAAATAGTTAAAATATTAAAGAAAGTAAATATATTGCTTATGATAATCATTTTTTTAGATTTAGTTGACCCTTTTTTAGTAACGTTAACTAAATTATCTAAAATACGCCGCTCAACAACTTCATTTGGTAAACCATTTTGAGAATCCGTATCATATCTTTTGATATTTTCCGGATTTTTCTTCATTGCCTTCCGATGTTGCTTTACCATGTTTTGATAAGCCTTTTCTTGAAGCTTTCTTTCTTTTTCTTCTCTTTTTTCGCGAGCCTTGCGAACCTTCTCACTTTCAACAAGCTCTTCACCAATAACTATTGCTTGATCATGATATTCAACAGCAACAGGCTCTTCTTTTGCTTCGTCAACTGGTTCTTTTATTTCTAAAGAAACCTCTTCTAAAACTTCAGAATCTTTTTTAGACTTTTTATTTTCTTTAGTTTCTTCTTTTTTAGCAAATATACTCTTATCATCAAAAGTAGCCATAGTTTACCTCCTACTTCATATCTAATACTATAGATATTAATTCTTCTAAGCGTATTATATTTTCCTCAAGATATAAGTAACCTAAAATTGCTTCAAATCCTGTAGCATCTAAATAGGTTTTTATATCAACATTCTTGCGTACACTATGAATGTGTGAGTTACGCCCTCTTTTATAAATCAGCACCTCTTCTGAGGTTAATATTTCTTTATCTAATAAATAATGTATAGCCTTCATTTGAGCTTCACTACTCGTGTATTGGACAACAAAATTATGTAAATCATTTACTTTGGTTAGACCAATATTAAGGGCATGCTTTCGGATATAGACCTCATAAATAGCATCGCCCAAATATGCTAGACTCATACCATTATACATATTAGCATTCATTAAATTAACTTCCAATCCATTAATTTATTACGATAAATATCTGCCTTTTCAAAATCTTTTAAAGCTCTAGCATTAAGCCATGCTTTATAAACTTCTAACTGCTCTTCATTCAATTTTTCAACAAATAAATTGACTCCCATTACTGCCAAGATTTTATCAAGAGTTAACCATTTTTTAGCAGTCTCAGCAAGATTTTTAGTTCGAATAGCTACATTCAAATCCTTAACAATGTTTTCAATCAACATCAAAACATTTTGAACATTGAAATCTTGATTCATATATTCCTTAAATTTCTCTATATCAGTATCACAAAATTCATTGGGAGTAAGCTCTTGAAGCTGTAATTCATATAAACCTTGTTTATAAGCTCTTTGCCATTTTTCAAAAGTTTTCTTATAAAAATCAAAAATTTGTTCTGAATAAGAAAAATTATTACGATAGGGCGTGAATGCTAAAACCATTCGCATAATCATACCGTTCATAGTATTAGCTAAATCCTTAACTAAAATTACATTGTGTAAAGACTTAGACATTTTTTGCCCTTCAAATTCTAAACGTCCAACGTGCATCCAATATTTAGCTAAATGGTTATGATATAAAGCCTCACTTTGAGCAATTTCATTTTCATGATGAGGAAATTTTAAATCCATTCCCCCACCATGAATATCTAATGTATCTCCAAAAAGCTTATGATTCATAACGACACATTCTGTGTGCCAGCCAGGCCTACCACTACCAAATGGTGAATCCCATTTAATTCCTACTTCTGTCTTTTTCCATAAAGAGAAATCTAAAGGATTTTCTTTTTTAGTATTAACACTAATTCTAGCTCCCGATTCTAAATCTTCACTAACTTGATTTGATAAACAACCATAATCAGCAATTTTATTCACTCTAAAAAAAACATCACCATCAACCTCATAAGCATAACCCTTATTAATCAATTCATTGATAAAGCTTATCATATCCGGAATATAATCTGTAGCATGAGGTATTAAATCAGGCTCACTACTACCTAAAAGTTTAACAGCATCAAAATAAGCTTTTTCATAAAAACTAGCTATTTCCTTTTCGGTCTTTCCTTCAGCTAAAGCTTGATTAATAATCTTATCATCAACATCGGTGACATTTGAAGCATAGGTTACCTCATAGCCAATAAATTCTAAATAATTTCTTAATACATCATAAAAGACAATAGGTCTAGCATTACCAATATGAATATAATTATATACTGTTGGCCCACAAACATACATATTAACTTTATTAGGTTGAATAGGTTTAAATTCTTCTAACTTATTTGATAGCGAATTATAAATCATAAGACCCATCTAATCATCTCCTAAAAACTAACACAAAAAGGAGCATACTATGTCTCCTTTCTAAAAATTTTATTGACCTAAACTTTCAATAATTATTGCTTGAATAGTTTGACTAAAAGAGGCAATATTTTGATTGACAACGTAATCAGCAACAGTTACCTGATCATGATAATGGACAATTTCAATAATATCACGATAGGTAAAGACATTTTCTAAAATAGCTTTTACACCACAACGACCCACTGTTAAAGAAATCCAAGCCTCTTGAGAATCAGTTTCTTCTGGTTCTTCTTCATCAGGTTCAGTTTCTTCTGGTTCTTCTTCAGAAGGATCATCTGCTGCATCAGCAGGTTTTTCATATAAAACAATTTCTAAACCTGTTTCAAGTGGAACATAAACACAATTAATTAAACGTGATGAACTATATTCGCTTAACGCACCAACAAAACCACCTGCAAAAACATCGTATGGATAATATAATCTTAAATCAATGTCACCAATAGCGGCACAATCATTAATGTAAGATGCACTATGAATATTACCACCAACAAAACCACCAACATAAGTGTGATGCGTTAAATAACCTGAAGAAGTAACACTATCAGGTTCAGCAACACCTAAATTAACTCTTGAATAACAAGATGTAATGCCTCGATTAGAATCGTTAACTCCAGCAAAACCACCTAAATATAGACAACCATTTTCATTAGAAGGATAAGCCATTGTTACATTAATATTACCTACAACACCACAATTACTAATTAATGAATTATCATTGTGACCAATAAAACCACCAATATAAATCTTTAATTGACATCTTGTAACTGTCAATTCCACATTCTTAGCATAACAATTTTGAATAGTTGAATTTTTAGCCATACCAACTAAAGATCCTATCCAAGCACTTCTAGTTGTTTGTCCACCATGAGAGAATGTAACATTACTTACATTTACGTTCGTAATTGTACAACGTTCAGCATAACCAGCTAATGCTCCCAAATAAGTATCTGTACGAGTATAATTATAGCTAATGTCTGTAATATTTAAATCTTTAACAGTAGCTCCCTGCATATAACCGAATAAACCACTATAGTTATTACCAGTAAGACTGATATTAGAAATTGTATGACCATTACCATCAAATTGACCAGTGAAAATAGTTGATGAACTGAAAATGATAGGAGTAGTTCCTCCACAATCAATATCAGCATTTAATTTATAATATGCTGTACGTTCCTTACTCATACCCAATAGACCTTCTAAATCATTGATAATGATTGGATCGTCTGCACTTTCACCATTACTAATAGTTGTAACATCTTTAGTCTCTAAAGTCTTTTGAACACCATTAGCGGAAATAATTAATTTAACCTTATAGGTTGTATCAGCTACTAAGCCACTAAAATCTAAACTAGTCCCAGATAAATTACGTTCAATGTAAGGGTCGCCCTTATGTGTCCCCTCTTCTTCCGTACCATCATCATCGGGATAAGTAATAGCAGGTTTGATAACAGAAACATCTTTTCGTTGAAGCTCCTTGTCATCTTCATCAGTTGAACTTACTGTTACATAGGTTCTAACTGCATCATAATATAAGTCATGAGACTCTGTATCAATAAATTTTGTTTTAATTGTAATTGTTGTTTTGTAAGCTGTAAAATCAAAATGACCTTCAATGTTAGGCAAAGTATCATTATTACTACAACTTGCTAACCATATTACAATTCCTAATGATAGGATTGAAATTAGTTTAAATAAACGTTTCATATAATCAAAATCCTTTGCTTTATAATTAAATAATACTTCTTAAATATTATATCTTAAATCAACCCTTCTATCAAGAAAAAGATTAGATATTTGGCTATTAAAAATAATTTTTTACGAACTTTTCCATTTATAGCCAGGGAAAAAATATAACAGACAGATTATAATTAAATTTGACAAGGGTCATTTGACTTGTTATATTATTTATAATATAATAAAATTTAGCTTATGTTTTATTCTAAGGAGGTCACCATGAAAAAGATCGGATTAGACGTCGGTTCTACTACTATTAAATGTGTAGTACTTGATGAAGAAAACAAATTAATATATTCTGACTATAAACGTCATTATTCCCATATAAAGGATAATATAATAGCTAAGCTCCAAGAATTAAGCAAATTAAAACTAATTGATGAAAAGACATCTCTTGCTATCTCAGGCTCAGCTGGTATGGGTATTGCTGAAGGTGTAGGCATCCCTTTTGTTCAAGAAGTATATGCGACTCGGATTGCCGCCAACACTCTAATTCCAGGTACTGATTGTATTATTGAACTAGGCGGTGAAGATGCTAAAATTCTTTTTTTAACGGATGGTATGGAAGTACGAATGAATGGTTCTTGTGCTGGTGGAACAGGAGCTTTCATCGATCAAATGGCAACCCTTTTA
The DNA here is from genome assembly GCA_947589245.1 of uncultured Anaeroplasmataceae bacterium. GTDB lineage: Bacteria > Bacillota_I > Bacilli_A > Acholeplasmatales > Anaeroplasmataceae > Pelethenecus. The sequence goes on along the minus strand of CANQBD010000001.1, from coordinate 52,216 downwards.
AATGTCGATATCACCGAAATTAATGGTTTAGCTATTAATCATCAAAAGCTATATGCTATCGCCTCAAGATGTGGCGTATTTGCTAAATCTGATATTCAACCCCTTCTTAATCAAGGTGCTTCTAAATCAGATATTGCAGCTTCTATTTTTAAGGCTGTAGTTAACCAAACAATAGGAGGACTAGCTCAAGGTCGTGAAATCAAAGGAAAGGTTGCTTATTTAGGAGGACCTTTAACCTTTTTGTCAGAATTACAAAATAGCTTTGATCAAGCCTTAAATGTCAAAGGTATTTGTCCAGAAAATTCATTATATTATGTAGCCATAGGAGCGGCATTATGCGCTAAAGAACCAGTTGATATAACTGCAAAAATTAATGAGTTAGAAGACTATATTAATAAAGCTACCTATGCCTACAATCAACCTCTATTTGCTAACGAGGCTGAATTAGCGGAATTTAGAAAACGACACGCTAAAACCTACATTCCCTCAAAATCCTTAGATGATTATGATGGTCCCTTATACTTAGGTATTGATAGTGGTTCTACAACCTTAAAATTTGTATTAATAGATGAAAATGAAGAAATACGTTTTGAAAGATATCAACCAAATAAAGGTAATCCTGTTGAAGTTATTAAAAATATCTTCGAAGAAATATATAATAAATATCCAAATATTAAAATTGCTGGCAGTGCTTCTACTGGCTATGGTGAAGACTTAGCTAAAAATGCTTTTAACCTAGATGCCGGTCTAGTTGAGACAATGGCTCATTATCAGGCAGCAGCTAAATTTAAACCCGATGTTGATTTTATAATTGATATTGGTGGTCAGGATATCAAATGCTTTAAAATTGAAAATAAAGCTATCTCTAATATCTTCTTAAATGAGGCATGTTCATCAGGCTGCGGTTCCTTCCTTCAAACATTTGCTAACACGTTAGGCTATAATATTGAAGATTTTGCCAAGCTTGGTTTAATGGCTAAAAAACCTGTTGACTTAGGTTCAAGATGCACAGTCTTTATGAATTCTTCAGTTAAACAAGCTCAAAAAGATGGGGCGACTATTGAAAATATTTCGGCTGGTCTATCTATCTCAGTAGTCAAAAATGCATTATATAAAGTTATTAGAGCTACTACTAGTGCTCAGCTTGGGAAAAATATCGTAGTTCAGGGTGGTACATTTCATAATGAGGCCGTTTTAAGAGCCTTTGAAAAAGAATTAAATTTAGAAGTTGTTTGTCCTAATATCTCAGGACTTATGGGAGCCTATGGAGCCGCTTTATATGCCAAGAGTTTAAAATTAGCAAAAAGTTCAACTATCACGAAAGCAGAGTTGGCTAAATTTGATCACAAGGTATTAAATTTCAATTGTAAAATTTGTAATAATCATTGTCTTCTATCTGTTAATACATTTGGCAGTAATTCAAACAAATATATAAGTGGTAATCGCTGTGAAAAGCCATTGACAAAAAAAGTAACAAATAATGATAGTAATTTATATGAATATATTAGGCAAAAGCTACTAAGCTATACCCCAAAGACTAATGCTAAGCGGGGTAAAATAGGTATTCCTTTAGTTTTAAACAATTATGAATTATTACCCTTCTGGCACACTTTCTTTACTGCCTTAGATTTTGAAGTAATAAATAGTGGTTTTTCTAATGAAAAAATTTATACATTAGGTCAACATACAATTCCTTCAGATACAGTTTGCTATCCCGCAAAATTAGTTCATGGTCATATTGCCAAACTTCAAGCTGCAGGAATAACTACAATCTTCTATCCTTGCATGAGCTATAATATTGATGAAAAAAAAGGCGACAATCATTTTAATTGTCCCATTGTTGCCTACTACCCTCAAACAATCGAAAATAATGTTAAAGATGTGCAAACCATCAATTTCCTACATCCTTTTATCGGAATTCATGATAAAAAGGTGTTTGAAAACAAAATGCATAATATTTTAAAAAATTATAAAATATCTAAGCATGAAATAGTTAATGCTTCTACTAAAGCCTTCCAAGAATATGAAAATCATTTGGCTGATTTAAGAAATAAAGCGGATCAAATAATCACAAAAGCCCAAAAAAATAAACAACAAATTATTGTGTTGGCGGGACGCCCTTATCATGTGGATCCCCAAGTTAATCATGGAATTGATAAATTAATAAATGGCTTTGGTGTGGCCGTTGTTTCTGAAGAATCAATTTCTCATTTAATCCCAAAATTCCCAGTTGGTGTTTTAAACCAGTGGACATATCACGCTAGACTCTATGCAGCCGCCAAATATTGTACAACTCAAAAAGATATGAACCTTGTTCAATTAGTCAGCTTTGGCTGTGGTCTAGATGCTGTTACAACTGATGAATGTAAAAGTATATTAGAAGAAAAAGGTAAAATTTATACCCAAATTAAAATTGATGAAATTACTAATTTAGGAGCAGTTAAAATTAGATTAAGAAGCTTATTTGCTGCCCTAAAACAAAAAAAGGAGGAATAAAAATGGCTTATCCAAAATTTGTGGCATCAATGCGAAAAACTCATACCATTTTAATTCCTTCAATGTTGCCATTTCATATGGCCTTATTTGAAAAGGCTCTTCTATGTTCAGGCTATAAGGTAGAAATAATGCATAATGAAGGACCAGATGTAGTTACAGAAGGCTTAAAATATGTTCATAATGATACTTGTTATCCAGCCCTTTTAGTAATCGGTCAATTTATTGATAACCTAAATCATCGTAATGATCACGATAAGCTTGTTCTGCTTATCACTCAAACTGGTGGTGGCTGCCGGGCTTCTAATTATATTCATTTACTTAGAAAAGCTTTAGACAAAGCAGGCTATGGTTTCATTCCTGTTGTTTCACTTAATGCCTCCAACCTTGAAAAAGATAGTGGCCTTAAACTAACCTTACCTCTAATTAAAAAGGTTGCTGCAGCAATGACTTATGGCGATGAAATAATGTATTTATATAATAAAACTCGTACCTATGAGGTTCAAAAAGGATCAGCTTTAAATCTAGCTTTAAGCTTAGTTGAAAGCATAGGTAAACAATACGAACAAAACAAAGGTGTATCTTATCGAGCCTTAAAACATAATCTTAATATGATAGCTAAAGCCTTTGATGGTCTAGAGCTGAATTTGACACAAGCTTGTCCAAAAGTTGGTGTTGTTGGTGAAATCTACGTTAAATTTGCGGCTTTAGGAAATAACCACTTAGAAGATTTCTTAGTAAGTGAAGGTGCTGAGGTAATGGTTCCTGGACTTTATGGCTTTATTCTTTATTGCCTATATAATTCTATCTATGACAATGAATTTTATGGACATGGAATTACAAAGAAATTAGTTTCAAAAGCTTTAATTTGGTACTTAAAACGACGAGAAAAATTAATGATTAATAGTATTAAACCAACTAAATTTACCCCTATGCAATACTTCTCTCATACTAAAGATTTATCTGAAGGTATTTTATCACATGGCACAAAAATGGGTGAAGGTTGGCTATTAACAGCCGAAATGGTTGAGCTAGTAAAAATCGGTTATGAAAATATCATTTGTACTCAACCCTTTGGTTGCTTACCTAATCATATATGTGGCAAAGGTGTAATGAAAAAAATTAAAACAAAATATCCAACTGCTAATATAGTAGCAATTGACTATGATCCTTCTGCTACTAAAGTTAATCAAGAAAATCGAATAAAATTAATGCTAGCTATTGCTAGAGAAAAAATTAAAGAAAACGAGGATGCCAAGCTGTAATAGGCTTGGCTTTTATTATGAAAAATTACTTAAGAAATGAAATCATTATTAAAAAAGGAACTTACATTAATCAAGTCTTTAAAATCCTAAAAGGTCATGTTTCAGATAGTCGTTTTATAACCATTTATAAACCTAATGACTATCTCTTTTTAGAAAGTATCTTTCAAAACACTTATACTACCGATGATTATTTAGCTTTAGATTTAGTTACTGGTATTTGGCTTGATAAAAAGGATCTTAATATCGATACATATAATATCTTAGGTCAAATGTATATTGAAAAAAGAAATCATACAGAATTACTTTTAATAACCAATGATTTAACTAGAATAGCCAGATATCTCTATTTTGAAATGCAAAATAATCAAGCTCCAAGCTTTTATTTAACTTTCACCTTAAATGAATTAGCTAGCTATTTAAAAATTAATATTAAAACCCTCTCTGAATATCTTAAATATTTAACAAATAGTAAAATTATCAGTAAACATAATAAATTATTTAATATTTTAGACTCTCATAGATTAGAAATTCTAGCATACAAAAAGGATAACTAAACGATTTAGTTATCCTTTTTACGACTATTTTTAATTTTTTCAAATAAGCCTTCGGTCATAAAATCATATTTATCACAAAGCTTATAGGCTAGCATACATAGACATGAAACCATAATGCCAACAGTAAAGCCAGCAATGACATCTGTAAAATAATGAACACCTAAAATAGTTCTTGAAAACATTACTAAAGGTATCATTAATCCACAAAGAATCATCCAAATATTAATTGCTTTTTTAGAAAGCTTAGAATGATAAGCAATATACATTAAAAAGCTATAAAGAAAACCTGCCGCTGTGGCATGTCCGGATGGAAAGCTTGTGGAAAATTCATCCATCCAACGTAACTCTGCCACTGGTCTTTCCCGCATGTATAAGCCCTTAAGACCAATATTTAGCATGACCGCAAATAAAATTCCTAAAGCTAAAATAATTGCTCGATAATCACATTTAGTAACAATAACCACAATAATTACGATTATAGAAATAACATAAAAATTACCAAACTCTGTTATGATTCTAAAAAACCAATAACAAAATCCACCTTTTTCACCACGAATATTATAACAAAAATCTCTAAAGTCAGCATCAATTCCAATCGGATTAAAACGGGTATTATAAACTATTATTGCTAAAACAATAAATGTTATAACACAAATGATAATTCCCAAAATTTTTAAAGCATATTTCCAATTAAATTCTTTCATATCTCACCAAATTAAAATGAACCTTTCCATCTCTTAAATAATAAGTAAAATAATCAATTAAAGTACTTAATAGTGCTAAATCACGTTGAGATTTACCATGCCCTATTAATTCCCAGCCATAATACTCAAAAGCCGCTTGCCGTTTAATCTTAAAAGTATGCTGTAAAGTATCAAGCAGTTCTTTATTCATTTCTTCACAAACAAAGATAAAGGATATAAAATTATTCGTTTTTTTAAGTTCTACACTAAAATCATTAATTCCATTTTCTAACAAGTAAAAGCTAAATTGTTCAATGATTTTACTTGTTTTTTGATTTTCTTCCATATCTTTCACCTCGATTAAAAATCTTTTCTGCTAAAACATAGACTATTGCCGCAACAAAACCGGCACTAAAGCCATTATTGTATAAGTCAAAGCCTCCTTGAAAGCCAATCGTGAGTGGTGTTATTAGGATATGTAAAATACCAGCAATAATACCAAAAATTATACCATAACGTCCAGAAAGTGGAGCTAAGCCGGAGGCAAACACAAAACACATGATGTTTGAAATACTTAAAACATAATTATTATCTATTAAACACTTAAAAAATAACATCAAGCCAGCACCAATCCAAACTGGTAAAACATTGCGTAAATGAAGACCATAACCTGCAAAACCTAAAATAGATAGGATACTGCCAAAAATAACTCCATTCATTGGTATTTGAAAAATTAAACAAATAAAAAATAAAACCAAACCAATAAGACCAAAATTAAACATGACAGTCTCACGATTATATTCTCCAGCATAATCAGTAACTAATCTACCACTAGTCTTCATTAATGACCAATACTTTTTAAAAACCTCAGGATCAGAAATAATAGCGACAGCTATCTTTAAAATTGATAAAATCGGTAATATATAATAGAAAACCACACTATCAGAATAATCATATAAGCTTACCGTTTCTACTTTCAAATTAAAGAAAGTAAAAATACCATAAAAACAAACCGAAAGAATACCTAAGGCAAAACCTGTATTATATAAATTAAAACCTTCATGAAAAATAATTGTATGAGCAGCAAAGGCTGGCAAAATAAAACCAACTATTATCCCACAGCCAATACCTAAAGGAATTGAACCATAATAAGATAGACCAAGTCCAAATATGGCATAACTCACAAGCGGTGAAATACCAGTTGAAAATAAAATAGCTAAAATATAAGATTTAAAAGGAACTTTTTTAATTATTGAAAATAAATAAATTCCCAAATAAATTGGTAAAGTATTAAAAATATTCTTACCAAAAAATGAAAAACCACAAATCATTATAATGCCAGCATAAACAGGACCTGTCATTTTAATTTTTAATAATTTAATTAATAAAAGATTAATTATTAAAATCGTACCTACATTAAATAAGGCAGCTCCAATACCAGCTATATAAACATAGTCTGTAATTAAAATTGATGGTGAAGTAATTATTTTTAAATAGCCCTTAAATACTTGATCCACCGGATTAAATACAAACCCATTATTTGCAGCTAAAGATAAAAGAGGTTCAATTAAAAAGCTTAACAGTAAGAAAAAAAATGCCATAATATCCAAATAGTAATGGTCACTCAAGTAAGCTACAGCTTTCCGCATATCATCACCTCTTCTCTTGATATTATAACATTATTTTTTAACTAAAACTATATTAATATTTAGATCGACATAACTCCACAAGCAAATAAAATTAACAATAAAATACCTAAAGCTATTCGATAAACACCAAATGGCTTAAAGTCATGCTTTTTAATGAATGCCATCAAAAACTTAATTATAAACATTGAAACTGCAAAAGCTACAATTGAACCAATTAATAGTAAAGCTATATCGCTGGAATTTAGGGCATTGCCATTTAACAAATATTTTAACCCTTTAAATAAAGAAGCTCCAAACATTACAGGAATAGATAAAAAGAAAGAAAATTCACATGCTACTTCCCGATTACATAAAATAAGCATTGCACCTAAAATAGTTACCCCACTACGAGAGGTTCCTGGAATTAAAGATAATAATTGCATACAACCAATAATTAAAGCCATTTTAAAGCTTAGGGCTTTAACATCTGTAACTTTAAATTTTCTTTTTTTATTCCAAAACTCCATTACTATAAATAAAATACCATAAACAATCAAAGTAATAGAGACAGTAATTGAATTATAGAAAATACTATCTAACCAATCATCAGCAATCAAACCAATAACAGCAGCTGGTAAACAAGCTATGATAACCTTAGCCCACAAAAGCCAAATTTCTTTTTTCTCTTCTTTACTTTTGGTTACTTCAGGATTTTTTAAGGAATTACCAAAAAAGGGATTAAGCTTATTGAAAAAACAAACAACAACGGCTAATATAGCCCCTAGCTGAATAGCCACCAAAAAGAAATCCCAAAAGGGTTTACCACCTTCAAAAATTTCTTGAGCATTTAAAAGCTCCTCTAATATAATCATGTGGCCAGTACTGCTGATAGGTAACCATTCCGTAACACCTTCAACAATACCAAATAAAACAATTTTTAAAATATTTAAAACATCTGTCACCTTAACACTCCTGTTCTAAAGTAGTTAAATAATCTTCTAATTTAGGCATAATATCAGCTAAAGTAGATTCTACAAAAGGGTTTTTTAGACCTACAGTTTTTAATAATTCTGTAAAAGACATTGACCCACCAAGCTTGCATAAGGAATAATACTTTTGCCAAGCCTTCTCGTGATTTTCTTTATCTAACAATAAAAATTGAAAGGCACAAACTTGAGCTAAAGTATAATCAATATAATAGAAAGCATTTTGGAAAATGTGACTTTGACAATGCCAAAAATTACCCTCAGCATAAAATTTAAGCTCAGCATAATCGCGCCAAGTTAAATACTTCTTTTCTAATTCTAACCACTTAGTCCGCCTTGCCTCTTTACCACAAAGAGGATTTTCATAAACAAAATGCTGAAATTCATCCACACAAGCTCCATAAGGAATAAAAGTAATGGCTTCACTTAAGTGCTTAAAACGATATTTTTTAGCATCATCACCAAAAAAATAATCCATATAAGGATAAGCAAAAAATTCCATACTCATCGAATGAATTTCACAAGCCTCTAAAGTTGGCCAATAAATATCACTTAAAGCCAGATGCTTAGCAGCTGTATATACCTCAAAGGCATGTCCGGCTTCATGAGTTAAAACATCAACATCACCCATATCACCTTTAAAATTTGAAAAGATAAATGGCGAATTATATTTAGCAATAAAAGTACAGAAACCGCCACCAGCCTTATTAGGTTTAGCCTCTAAATCCATAAGCTCTGTTTCTACCATAAATTCAAAAAAGCTCTTAGTTTCTTTAGATAATTCTGAATAAAATTTTAAAGCACTTGCGACAAGCTCATCTTTATTCTTATTATGCTGAGGATTGCCGTTGGCATAAAAATAACTTAAATCATAATATTTTAAATCAGAAATACCAATTCTTTGAGCTTGCTTTGCAAAAATCTTAGCAGCTATAGGTACTAAATATTTAACGATACTCTTACGATAGTTTGCAACATTTTGACTATTATAATCACTTCTACCTAAACGAAGATAACCAAAATCAACATAATTAGTAAAACCCATCTTTTTAGCCATACTATCTCTAGTCTTAACAAGCTGATCATAAATTTCATCAATATCAGCTTTGATAGATGATCTAAATTCAGTCGTTTTTAATAAAGCTGCTTTACGAATATTACGATCAGGATTTTGACTATAAACTCCCATTTGACTTAAATTATGAATTTTACCATTAAATTCAATTTTAGCCGAGGCTAATAATTTAGAAAATTTTGTACAAAGTTTAGCTTCTTCTATTAGCTCAGGCATGATTTTTTCATCAAAACATTTTAATCCTAATTCAATTTGCGTAAAATATTGTTTTGAATAAATATTTTCTAAACGTTTGCGAAACCTCGATTTAACTAAAACCTTATAAAATTTATTCATGGCGTTTTGAAATTTTGGTAAATTCTCATCAAAAAAGGCTTGTTCTTTTTCATAAAACTCATCAGCTGTATTAATATTATTACGAATCTCACATAAGGTTTGAGCAGTATTAAAATTTTCTGAAATATTTAAAACTTTTTCAAGAGGCTTTAAAGCCTCCTTAAAGGATTCAGCCTTTTCAAAATCAGTTACTAAAGATTCTATATCCTCGATAATGATATCTAAATCTGGACGTTCATACTTAAATTCACTAAATTTCATACATTTCCTCCAACTCTAAAGATGCATAGGCGTTTAAACTCAAATCATCTAATTTATGATTTGTTTGATATTGGTAATAGCCTGCAACTGCAATCATTGCTGCATTGTCTGTACAATATTTTATTGATGGGATACAAACCTCTAAATTGCCCTTTTGGGCTGTGAAAAGCTCTTTAAGTCCTCGATTGGCTGAAACACCACCAGCTACAATAACCTGTTTAACATTTTTCTCTTTAGCTAATTTTAAGGTCTTATTAACTAATACCTCGCAAACAGATGCTTGAAAAGAACAGCAAAGATTTTCTCTATTTATTTCTTCACCTCTTTGATTAGCATTATGAACCAAATTAATAACTGCACTCTTTAGACCAGAAAAACTAAAATTATAGGAATTATCATCTAAATATACTCTTGGTAAATGATAGGTATCATTTCCCTCATGAGCTAATTTATCAACAATAGGTCCTCCAGGATAAGATAGGCCAATGACTCTTGCAACTTTATCATAAGCTTCACCAACCGCATCATCTAAAGTTTGACCTATTACTTCAAAACGAAAATGATCTTGCATATAAATTAATTCCGTATTGCCCCCAGAAACTAATAAAGCTACGGCTGGAAACTTCATATCATGTTCAATTGCATTAGCATAAATATGACCAGCTAGATGATGAACACCAATAAGTGGCTTATTATAGGTTAACGCAAAAGTTTTGGCAGCATTAACTCCAACAAGAAGAGAACCAATCAATCCCGGTCCCTTAGTCACAGCCACTAAATCAATGTCTTCCGGTTTAACATTAGCTTGTTTAAAAGCCTCTTCAAAAACCATTGAAATTTGATAAACATGGTGTCTAGAAGCTATCTCAGGAACAACACCACCAAAAAGCTTATGAATATCAATTTGGGAATTAATAACATTACATAAAACCTCTTTGCCATCCTTAACAATTGCTACAGATGTTTCATCACAACTACTTTCTATACCTAATACTAACATTCTTTTCCCTCCTAACTTAACATTTTTAAAAAACATATTTTGTTGAAAAAGGTTAGAGAAGGAAAATATTTTTAGTTTCTAATTTTTCAACATCAGCTTCACTCCATAAAGAAGCTTGAACCTCTCCAATATGAGCTTTCTTTAAAAAAAACATACAAAGTCTTGATTGACCAATGCCACCACCAATAGTATAGGGAAGCTTTTTATTAAGAATTCCTTGAACATAAGGATTATTTAATTTAGCTTCTTCCTTCTTTAATTTAAGCTGTTTAATTAAAGAATTTTCATCAACTCTAATCCCCATTGAAGAAATTTCAAAAGCAATATCTAATTCCTTATAATAAAGTAAAATATCACCATTAAGCTGCCAATCATCATAATCCGCAGCCCTACCATCATGTGGCAAACCATTCTTTAAATTGGCACCAATTTGCATAAGAAAGACAGCACCCTTAGATTTGCAAATTTGATATTCTCTTTCCTTTGGGGTTAAATTTGGATAAAGGTCTTCTAATTCACTAGTAGATATAAAATAAATATCTTGAGGAAGATCGGTTCTTAATTTAGGAAAATTAACATAGACAGTCTCGGCTGTTTTTAAAAAAGCACCATATATTTTTTTAACTGTTTCTTTCAAAAAAGCTTCATTTCGCTCATTTTTATTTATAATCTTTTCCCAATCCCATTGATCAACATAAGCTGAATGTAAGTTGTCTAATTCTTCATCACATCTTATCGCGTTCATATCGGTATATAAGCCTGTGCCTTCTTTGAAATGATAACGAGCCAAAGCATTTCTTTTCCATTTTGCTAAGCTCTGGACAATTTCAGCTTTTTCCTCAATATCGCGAAGCTTAAATTCAACTCTTCTTTCAATGCCATTCAATTCATCATTTAAGCCTGTGGAAGGAAAAATAAACAAAGGAGCCGAAACACGCATCAAATTTAAAGCCTCAGCCAAATTTCTTTCAAAGCTATCCTTAACAAGCTTAATAGCTATTTCAGTTTCTATTAAATTTAAAATTGATTGATAATTTTCTTTAATTAATAACTTTTTCATTTTAATCTCTCCAAAATCGCTAATATTATACCATAAAACAAACTATATGAGAATGATAATTAAAAGAAAAAAAGAAGCAAGTCAAAACTTGCCTCTAAAACTAAACTAACTCACTTAAATCACTAAAAACATATCCTAAATCCCTTAGCATATCAATAATTTGACCTAAAGCTAAAGCATTTGACTTAGTTAAGGTATGCATTAAAATAATTGAGCCATTATGAGTTTGTTTTCTAATACTATTTAAAACATAATCAATTCCCTGATCATCATAATAAACATAATCATAGTAACTGACATCCCAAATAAAAACCTTATACCCCATTTGGCTTAAAATATTTAATTTAGTATCATTAATTTTACCCATAGGTGGCCTAAAGTACTTAGTAAGCTGTTTGCCGGTGATTTTAAAAGCTTCTTCTTCAAAAATTTTAATATCATCAATTAGCTGTTGATTAGACATTTTAGTAATATCTTTATGTTTAAAAGTATGATTAGCTAAGGTTTGTTCATTTGCTATCCGATTAACTAAGATAGGATTTTGAGTTAAAAATTCACCCTCAATAAAAAAGGTTGCCTTAACATCTTTTTGTAATAAGGTATCTAAAATCATTTCCGTATTCTTAGCTGAATAACCATCATCAAAGGTTAAATAGATATGGTTTAAATTACGATTGCCATGAAAGATAGCTTGTTCTTTAGCATTAGCATTTAAGCTTAAAAAACAGACAAAAAGAACAAATATCAACAATTTTTTCATATTCTCACCAATACTAGTATAACCAAACGTTTAATTAATTATTTATTCTAAATAATTGCTTCGAATCAATCAAACTAAAATATTGACATATTTCGATAAAATAATCAATTTTTTCTCTTCCTTGAATAGTTAATAAAATATGAATGTCATCCTTATAAGTTAATTTTAAATTCTTAAATTTTAAACAACAATCAAATAAAAAACCTCCATCTAAATGTTTCGTCTCGTTAGCAGCAAAAACAAAATCCAAATAACGCCTATCACTAGTATTGATTTTACTAATCTTTAAACGCCGACAATAATTCTTCATCAGTTTTTCATACATATAAAGACGTAACTCTTGATCAATTTCACCAAAACGATCAATTAATTCAAACTCTAATTCTTGAAGTTCATTTAAAGTTTTAAGCTTATCAATCTTTTTATGAATCTCAATCCTAACATCTTCATTTTCAATATAATTAGTACTAATAGTTCTTGAAACTAAAGGTGTTGTAATAGATAAGTCTATAGTTTCTTCTTCCTTTGGTTTACCATGTAAGCTAATCTCTTCTTCCAAAATCTTTAAATACATATCCAACCCGACAGATTCCACAAAACCAGATTGTTCTTCACCCAGTAAATCACCACTACCACGAATAGCTAAATCACGCATAGCTATTTTAAAACCACTACCAAGTTCATTAAATTCCTTAATTGTTTCTAAACGTTTTTCCGCCTCAGCTGTCAACATCTTTCTTGGCTCATACATCAAATAAGCGTAGGCAATTTTACTAGAACGCCCAACACGACCTCTAATTTGATAAAGCTGTGATAACCCCAAACGATCAGCATCATGAATAATTAAAGTATTTGTTTCCGGCATATCAATGCCTGTCTCAATAATGGTTGTACATAAAAGAATATCATATTGATGATCAATAAAATCTCTAATACGATTTTCTAACTGATCTTTAGTAAGCCTACCATGACCAACACATATTCTAGCCTCAGGAACAAGTTTTTGTAAATGTGCCGCTAAATCTTCAATGGTTTCAACAAAATTATATAAATAAAAGACTTGCCCACCACGAGCCATTTCTCGCATAATCGCATCAGCGATAATTCGATCATTACGCTCTAAAACATAGGTTTGAACAGGGTAACGATTTTTAGGTGGGGTCTCAATCATTGATAAATCCTTTAAACCCATAACCGACATTTGCAAAGTTCTAGGAATAGGTGTTGCAGATAAGGTAATACAATCAACATTTACCTTTAGCTCCTTAATTTTTTCCTTATGGGTAACTCCAAAACGTTGTTCCTCATCAACAATTAATAAACCTAAATCCTTATAAATTATTTCTTTAGATAAAAGTCTGTGTGTTCCAATTATTATATCAACTTTACCAGCTTTTAAATCAGCAATTATTTGGTTTTGTTTAGAAGCTGAAACAAAACGACTAAGAAGTTCAACTCTAATCCCAAATTCATCCATCCTAGCTTTAAAATTATGATAATGCTGACTAGCTAAAATAGTTGTTGGAGCAAGCATTGCTACTTGCTTACCACCATAAACAGCTTTAAAGGCCGCTCTCATTGCTACTTCTGTCTTACCATAACCAACATCACCACAAATTAAACGATCCATTGGACGAGCCGACTCCATATCTGCCTTAACTGCATCAATCGCTAATTTTTGATCAGGTGTTAATTCATATTCAAAACCAGCTTCAAACTCCAGTTGAAGTGTACTATCCTTGGGAAATTCAAAACCTTTAGCCGCTTGTCTAGCAGCATAAAGTTTAATCAATTCATCAGAAATATCATGAACTCTTTTTCTAACTTTAGCCTTAGTTCTTGCCCAAGCTGATGAGCCAATTTCATGTAAAGTTATTCCTTCAACATCCTTAGAAGCATATTTCATTATTGATGATATTTGTTCTAAAGGAATATATAAGCTCGAACCATTCCCATACATTACATAGAGAAAATCACGCTTAATACCACTAGTTTCCATTGTTTTAATTCCTAAATATTTACCAATCCCATAATCATAATGAACTACATAATCTCCAACCTCTAATTCATCATATTTAGAAATTTTAATAGCGTTCTTATAAACTGATTTATAGCGAGCTTTTCTAGGTGAATAGTTAACTTCATATAAAGCAGCATCATTTAAAAATATTATTCCCTCATAAATCCAATCAAATGCCGGTAAAGCGCCAAATACACAATTGATTTGACCAAGCTTAATATCACCTGCATTTTTAACTCTAACCAAGAAAATATCTTCATCCAAGCAGGTATCAATCAGTCTTTTCAAACGTTCCTCATTAGTATAGCTTAAAATAACATATTTATTATCCTTGTTACGTCTAAAATCTTTTAAGATTTCTTTTTCTTTAGCCTGATATGCACTAATTTCTTTAGCATTAATACTAAAATCTAAATGACCTAAGGTTCTTAATCCCTCAATTAAAACATTAGCTTCATTTAAAACTAAATCAAAATTCTTAAATAATTCCATATTAGCAATACTATATCCACCAATTCGACCACAGTATTCATTTAGATCTAAAACCAAGTGATCAAATGTTTCTCTTGATTTTACAGGATCAATAAAATAAATCCTTTTATTATCTACAAAATCAAAAATCGTTGCTAAATTACTATTAAAAAAACTAAAATAACGCGATAAGCTATTTAAATTTTGATGGTTTTCTAAAGAAAATAAGTCTTTATTTAAAATTTCTTCCTCAATAGCTGATATTTTAAATTGATCTAAAAAGCTATAAAGTCTATCTTTAGCAACTACATAGTCTTCATTATCATAAATTAATTCTGTAACTGGTAAAATTACACAAGATAAAATCTCTGCAATAGAACGCTGATTTTCCATATTAAAATATTTAATTGTATCTATATCATCACCAAAAAAATCAAGACGAATAGGTTTTTCTGACCCAAGCGGAAAAATATCTACGATGCTACCTCTTCTTGCAAATTCTCCGGTCTTAGTTATTGTATAAACTGGCTCATACCCAAGTCTTACTAAACGCAGCAATAAATCAGATATTTCAATACTCATCTGCTTTTTAATTGTAAAAATACTAGATAACCAAATATCCTTAGGTAATTCATATTTAATAGCTCCATGTAAATTAGTAACTACAAGCTTCTTTCCTTCTGTTAAAAGAGTATAAAGAGTTTGGATTCTTTCAAATAAAAAATCTCCTGTAGCAGCCACCATTTCAGCCGAAACTAATTCATCAGCAGGAAAAAATAAGACATCATCCTCACCAACTAAATTTAATAGTTCATCATAATATTTTTGAGCTAAATAAAGATTAGGAACAACAACAAAAAGGCTTGAATCTTTAGAATAAAAATCACAAGCCAACAACATCATATTAAAATCATCACAGGAATTACCAAGTTTAACTCTATTTCTACTTAATACTTCTTGGATAATTGGATTTTCAAGCATAAATTCAAATATACTCATAGTTAGTCTCCTATAAGGCATAAAAGACCTAGTTACTCCTAGATCATTTATCATTTAATTATTGAAAGCAATTAAATTTATTATTTATATTAACTCTTTTTACTATTATAATTTTAAGGCCTCTTCACTGGATAGTTTACGCTTTTGATCTTCATTGACCAATTGATCAATAACAAGACCTAATTTTCCATCAATAATAGCATCTAAACGATTAATTGTAAAACCAATTCGATGGTCGGTTACTCTATTTTGCGGATAATTATAGGTTCTAATTTTTTCCGAACGATCCCCACGACCAATTAAACTTTGGCGTTCAACACCTTCAGCTTCTTCTTTTTCACGAACTAACTGATCATAAAGACGGGTAGCAAGCAATTCTAAAGCGGCAGCCTTGTTTTCATGTTGAGAACGATGCGTTTGACAAGCCACAGATACCCCCGTTGGAATATGAGTGACCCGAACTGCTGAATAAGTTGTGTTAACACCTTGACCACCAGGTCCAGATGAACAGAAGGTATCTACTCTAATATCATTCATATCCAACTTAAAATCAATATCAGTAGCTTCAGGCATAACTAGTACCGTAGCCGTTGAGGTGTGAATACGACCTTGAGCTTCAGTTACAGGAACACGCTGAACACGATGAGCACCACTTTCATATTTAAGCAATGAATAAACCATATCACCACTTACCTTAAATTGAATCAAAGAATATCCGCCCATTTCAGATGGCATTGCATCTAAAACCTCAACCTTCCAACCTAGTGACTCAGCATAACGGCTATACATTCTATACAAATCGCCGGCAAAAATATTAGCCTCATCACCACCAGCAGCACCTCTAATTTCAACAATAACATTCTTTTCATCATTAGGGTCTTTTGGTAATAATAAAATCTTAATTTCTTCTTCAATTTCATTAATTCGCGCCGTAGTTTCTTCAAGTTCTAAACTAGCCATTTCAGCCATTTCAGCATCATCAGAATTTTTCATTTCCTTTAAATCAGGTATGGCAGCCATTAACTTTAATTGTTCTCTAAATAAAGATACTGGCTTTTCTAAGCTTCTTTGTTCTTTGGATAATTCTGTTAATTTTTTAATATCACTTACGACTTCTGGATTAGTTAAGAGTTGATTGATTTCCTCATACCGCTTCTCCATTATCTTTAAACGATCTAACATATTTATTAAGCCCCTTAATTTATTCTTTGTTTTCCTTAGTTAACTCTTTGAAACGAGAATACTCACCAGTAAATAGGAATGGTAATCCTTCACTAGTAGCTCCGGAACGATTTTTAGAAATGATTAAATCAGCCTCTTGTTTACGTTCAGAATTTTTATTGTAATAATCATCACGATATAAAAACATAACAATATCAGCATCCTGTTCAATAGAACCAGAATCTCTTAAGTCAGACATCATTGGATGTCTATCTTCCCGTTTTTCAACCGCTCTTGAAAGCTGAGATAATGCTAAAACCGGAACACCTAATTCTCTAGCCATTAGTTTAAGACTTCTTGAAATCTTAGAGATACGTTCAATTTGAGTATCCTTTGCCGAATTACTATCACCATCAATTAATTGCAGATAATCAATAACAATAAAATCTAAACTAGATTCACTAGCTAGTTTTCGACACTTGGCTCTAATAGTTGATATTGTGGCATCAGATGAATCATCAAAAAATAAATTCAATCCCCCAAGCTTAGCACAGGCTGTATTAAATCTTGTCCAATCATTCTTATATAAATTGCCACTTTTAATATTATTAAGACGAATACTACTTTCACAAGCTACCATTCTCTCAACTAGCTGTTCAGCAGACATTTCTAAAGAGAAAATGGCTACAGAAGCATGACCATTCTTATTATGAGTAGCAACATTAACAGCTAAATTCATAGCCATAGCTGATTTACCCATTGAAGGACGGGCAGCTAAAATAATTAATTGTCCTGGCTGAAAACCTTGTGTGAACTTATTCAAATTACCATAACCGGTATCTAACCCAATTACTTCCGTTGTCCGACTTGCATTATTTTCTGTATTAGACAATACAGCTTGGCTAACTTCTGAAATTGGTTTGAAATTATCAAAACTACGCCGCTTAGAAAGTTCAAAAATTTCTCTTTCTACTTTATCTACATATTCATATGTATCAATTCCACTATAACCTTCATTAGCTAATTTACTAAGCTTATTAATCGTATTACGTTTAATGGCAGCTTCACTAATTAATTTATAATAAGTATCAGCATTTGAACTAGAATAACTATGATCAGCAATGGCTGAAAGATATTCTATTCCCCCACATTGTTCAATTAAATTATCTGTTTGAAGGGTTGAAATTACTGATGCAACATCGACCTTTTTACCAGCTCTAAAAAGCTTAATCATCGTGCGATAGATAAGCTTATTTTTAACATCGTAAAAATCATCAGGAATAAGCGTATCTGATAACTCAACTATTAAATTTTCATCAACCAAAATACTACCTAGTAAAGCTATTTCAGCTTCAATATTACTAGGTATTCTTAATGCCTGTTCCTGCATAATTTTTCTCCTTACTTTTCAATTACATTTATTTCAAAAGTTGCTACAATATCTTTATCTAAACGCACATTAGCTGTAAAAATACCCACAGAATTAATTTCAGCAGGTAATTCAACCTTTTTCTTATCTAAATGAATACCCGTTTGAGCTTCAAACTCTTCACAAATATATTTTGTCGTAATATGACCAAAGTTTTTACCATCAGTGCCAACTCGAATATAAACAGATATAAATTTACCTTGAATTTCCGCCTTTAGCTTTTCTAAAACATTCCGGCGATTTTCATTTTCTATTCTTTCCTGTTCCTTAGCAGCAGCTAATTGTTTTAAATTTTCTTCTGTTGCCATTAAAGCTAAATTATTACTAATTAAGAAATTACCATAACCATTAGCAACATCTAAAATATCATCCTTTTTACCTTTGCCTTTAACATCAGCAATTAAAATAACCTTCATTGTACCATCTCCAGTATCTACAAAGTCTCGTTTTAATATTTGGAGTAAACGATTTTTAGCCTCTTCAATAGTTACTCCTTTTAATTGAGTAGCAGCGGCATTAAAGTGACCACCACCCTCCATTTCTTCCATAATGATTTGAACATTAACATTTTCAATACTTCTTGCTGAAATACCAATAGTGTCTTTACTAATACGACCAATTGTAAAAGCTGATTCAATACCCTCAATTGTAAGTAACTTATCAGATATCTTAGCAAGTGTAGTACGATCTTCAATAATAACATCTTCTGGTTCAGCAACAATCGCAAACCGCTTTTCAAAAATCATCGCTCTGACTAACGCTTCTGCTAAGAATTTTTCTTCATCATATGAATCACGTAATAACCGTTTAACCAAAACCATATCAGCCCCCATTGAATTTAAGGTTGAGGCCGCTTCAAAGGTTCTAGCGCCCGTACGATAAGTAAAATTATTAGTATCTACAACAATACCAGCCAGCATTATTGTTGCTATTAAAGGATCAACTTCAATACTCTTGCCATAGAATAAATACATTTCTGAAACAAGCTCAACAGCTGATGAGGCATAAGTTTCAACATAATAAGAAACAGTTTCAGTAAAGCCAGCATCACTAGCACGATGATGATCAACAACAGAAATATTTTTAACTTCAGCTAAAATATCAGGAAACATTGCTAGCTTAGGAGACTGCGTATCAGTCATAATTAACAATGTCGAAGGTTTAATTAAATCCTTAGCTTCAACTTTACTAACAAAGCTCTCATAAATTTCTTGTTTTTCATAAGTCTTGATTTTTTCAAAAATCTTTTGAGCAGTTACATCAGCTAATCTTGGATCAAAAACCATTTTAACATCCTTATTTGATGTCTTAGCCAAACTCCATAAACCAAGCATTGAACCTAAAGCATCACAGTCAGCTAAGTCATGACACATAATTAAAATATTACTACTTTCCTCGATAGCATCCCTCAACGCCACAGTTTGAATACGTGCTTCAACTAAAGTATTCTTTTCCACTGAATTAGTATTACCACCAAAATATTGAATCTTCTCATTTTGAATATTAACAACAACCTGATCACCACCACGCTTAGCAGCCAATTCCATCGCATTTTGCGCTAAGTTAATTAATTCAGTTGCTTCAACATCATAACAAGCTACACCAATTGACATACTAGCTCTTAAGTGGTTCTTACTTGATATTTCTCTAACATCATTTAAAACAGAAAATTTATCATCGATCATTTTATTTAAAGCTTCATGGTCACAAACAACAAACATCCTATCATCAGACAAAGTCTCTAAACAACAGCCATGTTTATCAATCCATTCCGAAATAACACCAAGAATTTGGCCTCTAATACTAGTTTGTTCTTGCATATCATAACGCTTTAAAGCTTCTTCTAGATTATCAATATCTATTAACATAAAGGCGGTAATACGATCATTATAGCGTTTTAATGTTTTTTCTCTTTCCGTAACATCAAAGAAGTATAATATTTTATTTTCAGCATTATGAATTACATCATAATTCTTTTCAAAAGCAGTTATTAGCATTTGCGAATTACCAGCTTGAATATCATCAATAAAATCCTGATTGATAGAATCAAGCGGACTATTTATCAAATTACTTTTAAAAGTTTGCTTGGCAAAATCATTTGCCCATTTAACCTCTAAATTATTATCATAAACAATAATACCAATAGGTAGCTTAGTAAAAGCTTCATCCCCAGCAGCAGAAACATGATGAGATATAGAATTCCAGACATTTAAACGGTTTTCTAACCAAGTTATCTTATCAATGTTTTTATTATTTAATAAGCGCATTACAAAAACAACAGCCATTACCAAACTAGCAATTGCTAAAGATAAAAAAACAATAAACCATATATCATCTTTATAAAAATAATAGGTAAAATAACCTAAGATAGCTGTACAGCCCAAAGAAATAAGTGTTGATATAAATTTTTTCAAATTCATTCACCCCTCTTCTAGATTAACATTATATCAAAATATCCATAAATAATCAATTAAAGCTTGTCGTTAAGTATGTCCGAAACAATTTTTCTTCTTAAATCTAAGCTGGTATCCAAACTACGTGGAAAAGCAAAATCAATTTGATATTGTTTAGCTATTACTCCATCTTGCAAAATATAAATATTATGAGCTAAAAGTAAAGCCTCATCTATCTCATGTGTAACAAAAATAACTGTTCTTTTTTGAAGTTGCCAAAGATTAGCAAAATAATTTATTAATCTAATCTTTAACGCTAAATCTAATGATGAAAAAGCTTCATCCATCAAAATAACTTCCCCATCATATAAGAAAGCTCTAGCCATCGCAACTCTTTTAGCCTCTCCCCCACTTAAACTCTTAGGATATCTTTTTTCCATGCCAGCTAGTTCTAAAGTAGCAAGTATAGTATTTATCTGTTCTTGGGTTGCCTCAGGATTAACTAATTTTAGATTTTCCCAAACAGTTAAGCCAGGAATTAATCGATCTTCTTGAAAAATATAGGATATCCGGTCTGGCCGACTAATAGTACCAGAAAAAGTAGTTAAACCAGCAATCATTTTTAAAAGTGTTGTTTTTCCAACCCCACTCGCACCTAAAATACAAGTAATTTTGCCAGCTTCAATATTTAAATTAAAATCCTTAAAAAGCTCTTTATCATAACTTTTAGAGATGTGTTCTAATTTAAGCATTTTTACATAACCTCTTCATTAAACAACGAATTATAAATTCACAAATGACACTTAATAATACTGCAACTATCGTTAAAGCAAATAGTTTTTCTACTTCTAAATTAATTTTTGAAAATTGCATTAACCTACCAATACTAAGTCTTGTTTGGGCTAAAGCTTCAGCTGCTATAACTAGCTTTATATTCAAACTAAAGCCAGTAGCACTATTACTTAAAATAGTAGGTAAAACCGAAGGGATATAAAATTTTAAAATTTGTTTTCTTTTTGGAACTTGATAAACAGTTACCATTTCAACTAGATTTGGATCAATTTCCTTAAAACCAGTTAAAAAGCTTTGATAAAGGGTTGGACAAATAACAATACAAGCAATAATAACAGGTGCACTATGGGGTGAAAGTGAAATAGTCAAAATTAGAATTATCGCCATAGTTGGAATGGCTCTAACAAAAGCCATAAAAGGATTGATAAACTTTTCTACTTCTTTGAAAGTATAACTTAAAGAAGCTAATAATAAAGCAATAATAAAAGCAATCAAAAAACTTTCAATACATCTTAAAAATGTCCAGCCTAAAGCAATCCAAAAGGCTTGATCACTTAAATAAAAACCAACATTTTGCAGAGCAACTATAGGACTAGGTAATATTAAATCAACATCAATAGCAATGGCAGCTATTTCCCAAAAAAAGAGGATAAATAGCACTACAATAAGTGGATATAATAAATTCATTACCACTTTCTTCATACCTATCATCCTCCTTAAATTTTATTGAATATAGAAAAATTCGTTATTTAAATCAATTTTAGCAAGGGCTTTAACATAGCTAATAACAGAATCCTTAACACTACTTGCTAATTCTAACCGTAAATTACATCTAGTAATTGTATCAACTGTAAAAGACATTCCAGCTAAGCTACTATCATATTTAGCAAAAACATTTGGTAACTTAGTTACATTATTATTCAAATAATTAGTATTATACTCTAACTTATTTAAAAATGCTTCAACATAACCAGAATAGCTTTCAGCAAAGCTCTTCTTAACAATAAGACAAGCTTGAGGATAGCCATCGAAACCCGTTATAGCTTTATATTCCTTTTGTAAATCAAAATTAATATTTAAACCTGCAATCATGCCTTGAACCTTAGTAACTTGAGGTTCACCTAAAACACCATAGGCTTCTGTACCCTTTTGAATGCCCATTTTTAAATTAGCAATAATTTCGGTTGCATCACCAACAGAGTTTAAGGCTACTTTGCCTTCTACTGCTTCAGCCCCATCAGTATATTCAATATTATTAGCATCTAAAACATATTGAACCATTTGGATGGTTGTTGCGGCAGTTGTATAAATAACTTTGCCTTTTAAATCCTCTAAAGAGGTAGTCTCCTTAGTTCCAACAATAAATAGATTGCCAAAAACATTAACACTAGCTAATTGTAATCCAATGCCTTTATTATAAAGGGTAGCAGCCGCAGTTGTTGGCATAATTGCTAAATCACAAGTACTTTGACTTACTGTGGCAGCTATCTCACTAGCTGTAACAATATGAAAGGTTGTTTTTACATTTTCATATTCAAAGCCTTCATCAAGCATTGAAGCCAAAGCTAATGCAGGTGTACCATCTGGCATATAAACATTCACTTCCCTAGAAGTTTCTTCTTTATTACAAGAAGTTAATCCTAAAAAGAAAATAGTTAATAATAAAAATAATTTTTTCATAAATCTCGCCTCGCAACACTTAATATCATACACCTATTTTAAGAAAATTAAAAGTAAAATGTTTTATTTTACAAATAAAATAAAAAAGGTAATCCAATTACGGATTACCTCTAATTAACTAGTCTTTAACGAATGGTAATAATGCCATGTGACGAGCTCGCTTAATAGCAATAGCTAGCTTTCTTTGGTATTTTGCAGATGTTCCTGTAATACGACGAGGTAAAATCTTACCTCTTTCAGTAATGAATTTTTTTAATAAATCAACATCTTTAAAATCAATATGCTCAATATGGTTTTGTGTAAAATAACAAACCTTCTTGCGTCCACGACGTTCGCCACGTTCGTTCTTACGATTTTGTTGCATACAATAAATCCTCCTTGTTATTAGAATGGTAAATCATCATCAGCTACATCTACATTAAAGCTTTCAGGAGCTTCTTCCTGAACAGGAGCTTGATTATTAGCTCCATAAGTAGGATTGTTATAGCCTTGATAATTATTTTGTTGATATTGTGGTTGTTGATAGCCTGTGTTTGACTGATAATTATTAGGAATTTGATTAGAATCTCTAGGCTGTAAATTTTCAACAGCATCTAAAACAACTTCTGTAACATATCTTGTTTGGCCATCTTGACCCTGATAGCTACGGGATTGAATCCGACCTTCAACAGCCATTAAATAGCCTTTCTTAATAAATCTAGCTATAAAGTCAGCTTGCCCTCTCCATGCTACACAATTAATAAAATCAGCTTGACGATTACCATTAGCATCACGAATGCCACGATCAACAGCTAAGCTGAATGACACAGTTGGAATACCAGACTGTGTATAACGTACCTCTGGGTCTTTAGTAATTCTACCAATTAAAAGAACTTTATTCATACGATTACCTCTTATTCTTATTCGTTTTCAGCCACTACAATATTACGAATAATATTTTCACTATAGCCTGCAATACGAGAGAATTCATTTAAGGCAGCTGGAGTAGCTTCTACTAACATCCAAACATAATAACCCTTACGAGCATGTTCGATTTCATAGGCTAATTCTCTTAAACCCCATTCCTTGCATTCTAAAACCTTAGATTCATTGTTAGTAAAAATTTCATTTACACTAGCAACTGTAGCTTTAATAGCTTCTTGTTCTAAGTTAGCACGAATAATATACATTACTTCATACTTTTTCATATTTTGTTACCTCCTTATGGTCTTTTGGCCTAGCATAGCTTCTAGGCAAGGGCATTTCTCAAAAATGCTTAATAATTATAACACAAAACTTTTTTAATAGCAATAAAAAAATATATTTGAGTTCCCCGTTTTATAATTATCTTATAATAATTTCCTAATGGTTATATTTTGATTATTTCCCAAATATAACAAAGACGAGGGGAATGTGTCCCCACATTCTGAAAGAATTTTTTAATAAGAAAGACGGAAAACTCAAAAAAATATAATTAGTACTCTTTGTTCATTATCTCATTTTTTACATATTCTTTATCAAAATTAATAGTAAATTCATAATTAATTCCTTCATCAGTAATTAGCTCTTGTAATGATCTTAAAATATTTTCTTCAGTTAAATGGAATTTAAAAGGAACAATAATATCAAAAATCAAATTAGTATGAGTAGGCCCCACAACAACTCTAAAATCATGCATAGCTAAATGACTATCAATTTTACTAACAGCTTCTTTAACTTTTTTTCTTAACGCATTTACTTCTTCATTATCCGTTTGGATAGGATCCATATGAATAGTTAAAATAACTCCACACTTTTCAAAAACCTTCTTCTCAAGATTATCGACAGCATCATGAACATTAATCATCTTTTCATTTTGATCAACCTCAATATGAATAGTCATAAAATACATTGTTGGTCCATAAGAGTGACAAATAGGATCATGATATCCTAAAACTAAAGGTTCTTCTTTTAAAATATCCGTTACCTGTTTAATTAACTTTTCATCAAAGGTTACCCCAATTAAAGGATTAACAGTTTCTTTAATTAATTTAATACCTGAAATTAAAATAAAAATCGAAACAATAATACCCATAACCCCATCTAAACTAAATGGCATATCCTTAACAAATAATAGGACAACATTGCCAATCAATAAGGTTAATGTTGAAAAACAATCATTAAGACTATCTTTACTTGTTGCCTCTAAAGCCACTGAATTAATGATTTTTCCTATTTTACGATTGACATATGATTGCCATAGCTTAATTAAAATGGATATTGCTAAAATAATAATAGAAATAACTAAAATGTTTTGATCAATATTTTCTACTTTATAGCCAATAATGGTCTCAATCGAAGAAAAGAAAAGATTGCCACCAACAAAAATAATAAATATGGAAACAATTAACCCAGCTACATATTCAATTCTTTGATGACCATATGGGTGCTCACTATCAGCTGGCGCATTAGCTAATTTAAAGCCTACTAGTGTAACAATCGATGACCCCATATCTGATAAATTATTAATACTATCAGCAATTATGGATACACTACTTGAAATAATACCAGCAAATAATTTTATAATAAATAAAAATAGATTTGATATTACTCCAAAGATACTAGCTAGCTTGCCATGAGCACCTCTAACCTTTGAATCATTAACATTATTATAATTCTTTATAAATATTTTTCTTAGCAAATTGACCATATAATCACCTTCAAAATAACTTTATAAATTATAGCACAATATTATAGCTCTTGCAATTGAAAAAAAGCCTTGAAAACAAGCATTTTTTCTTAAATTCTTTATAATTACAAAAAAATATTCGCATAATAAGATTGGTGAATAAAAATGAAAAAGAAAATAATAATTACAATTATTGTAATTTTAACTATCATAATTCTTCTCTTATTCTTTTTAAAACCAATTGAATCTATCAAAGATATTAATTATACTGCTGAAATTAGTATTGTTGATGAAAATAATGAGGAGCTCATTCATTTAATCAACAATCATAAAACTACACCTATTAACCTACAAGAAATGCATCCTAAAAATATTGAAATTCTTTTAAATATTGAAGATAAGTCATTTTATAAACATAATGGCTTTAATTTAAATCGAATCTTTAAAACAATCAATTCTAATATTCATAATAATCAATCCTATGGAGCATCAACAATCACTCAACAATATATTAAAAATGTCTATCTAAGTAGTGAAAAAACCTTTTGGCGTAAGTTAAAAGAATTGTATTATGCTATTAAGCTAGAACAAGTGGCAACTAAAGATGAAATATTAACTAATTATCTTAATTGTGTTTATTTTGGCAATGATATTTATGGGATTGGAAATGCCTCTAAATATTACTTTAATAAAAGCTATAAAGATTTAACTATTAAAGAAATGACAACCTTTGTTGCTTTATTAAATGCTCCAACATATTATAGTACTAATTTAGATAAATTAGAGGAAAAGAAAAATTCTTTATTAGAAATCTTATTTAATGATGGCATAATTACAAATGCTGAGTACTTAGAAGCATTAAAGCCGGTAGAATTTAAAATTAATAAACAAATATATAATAGTAATCTTCTCTTCTTTACAGATGCTTTATTAAATGAATATGATAATATTCACTTAAATCCTAAATTTAATGAAAAAATAACGATTCATACCAAATATCAAAAAGAAATGAACGAAATTAAAGTAACTACAGCTGCCAACTATGCCAGCATAGCCGTCGATAAGGACGGCTATATAATATCGCTTATTGGAAATAAAGATTACTATGAATCAGCCTTTAATATTGCAACAAGTGGAAAAAGAGATATTGGTTCAACAATTAAACCTATCCTTTATTATGAAGCCTTAAAATGTGGCTATTCGGTTAATACAACCTACTATAGCGCACCATATAGTTTTGATTATCATAATGAAAAAATAACCATAAAAAATAATGCTTCCATCTATCCCTATAAAAATATTGGAATGAAGGAAGCACTTGCGACTTCAGATAATATCTATGCTATAAAAACTCATCAAGCGCTAGGCTTTAAAACTTTAGCCAATCATTTAAAAAAATATAATATAGAAGCTCAAAGTTTACCTTCCTTAGCCTTAGGAAGTGTGGGAATGAGTCTTAAACAATTAATTAGAATTTATACACAATTTTTCACAGAAGGCAAATACCTTTACTTGAAATATATTGATAAAATATTTATTGATGATAAACTTAAATATACTTGTGAAGATAAATATCAAATACTTGGAGAACCTATTCACTTTAAAACCATCAAAGAATTAATGACCGGTTTATTTAGCTCTAGCATACCACACGCTACAGCCTCAAGTATTGCTGGTTTACTTAAAACGAAATGTTATGGAAAAAGTGGCTTAACTGATTTTGATTCCTATATGATAGGCTTTAATGATGCTGTTTTAGTAGGAGTTTGGGCAGGCTACTTAGATAGTCAAGAATTAACCGACTTAGAAACTAAAAGACTACCAAAGGAATTATTTGTTAGGTTAATTAATTCTTACCTTTCGCCATCCCATTCGGCATAAAACTCATCTAAAAAGCTTTTCATAAATTGATGTCTTTTTAAAGCAATCTCTTTAGCAACTTCAGTATTCATCATATCCTTTAATAATAAAAGCTTTTCATAAAAATGATTAATAGTTGTCGATACATGGTTAAAGTATTCCTCTTCATTCATATTAAGATTAGGAATATCCTGAGCATCATACATCTTGCGCTTGTTACTGCCGCCATAAGTAAAAGCTCTAGCAATTCCAATTGCTCCTATAGCATCTAATCTATCAGCATCTTGAACGATTTTACCCTCGAGAGTTGAAGGAATAATTGTATCATATCCTTTAAAAGATACTTCATCAATTATTTTAATTACTTCGCCAATTATTTTTTCATTAACCTTATTTTGTTTCATAAAGCCAACTGCATTGGCTTTATTTTTATTTGTTAAAGCTGAAATTTTATGATCATCAACATCATGAAGCAAAGCTGCTAAGCTAATTACAAACTCATCTACATCATAATTACTAGCAATTTCTAAAGCCATTTTATAAACTCTTAAAGTATGATCATAATCATGACCACTAAAATCATTAGCAAAGAACTCTTTAACAAAATTTAATGCCGCTAAAATAATATCATTCATGATAACAATCCACAACGCTTATAAATATAATCAACATTTTTAAAATAATAGTCTAAAGTAAAGCAATTAGCTAATTCCGTTGTTGACAAATGCTTTGAAATTAACGGATTATTTGCTAATAAAGTTTGAAAATCTTTTTGTTCATTATAAGCTTCCATAGCTAAAGGCTGAACTAAATCATAGGCTTCTTCTCTTGCTAGACCCTTTGCAATTAAAGCATTCATAACTCTTTGTGAAAATATTACACCATTTGTCAAATAAATATTCTTAAGCATAACTTCTGGATAGACAACAACATTTTCTAAAATACCCTTCAATCGATTAAGCATATAATCAAGTAACATTGTCGCATCAGGTAAAATAATTCTTTCCGTTGAAGAATGAGAAATATCTCTTTCATGCCATAAAGCTACATTTTCAAAGCTAGTTAACATATAGCCGCGCATAACCCTTGCACAACCACAAATATTTTCTGAAGAAATTGGATTACGTTTATGAGGCATAGCTGAAGATCCTTTTTGACCTTTAGTAAAAGCCTCTTCTAATTCATGAACCTCTGTTCTTTGTAAATGCCTTATTTCCAAAGCCATTTGTTCTAAGCTGGTTGCAATTGTACAAAGAGTAGCTAAATAATAAGCATGACGATCTCTTTGTAAAACTTGCGTTGAAATATTTGCAGATGCTAGTTGCAAATTTTGACAAACATAATCTTGAACAAAAGGGGGAATATTTGCAAAATTACCAACTGCCCCACTAATCTTTCCAGCCTCCACTTCTTTTCTAGCACTATTAAAACGCTCTAAATTACGCTTCATTTCTTCATGCCATAAAGCCCATTTCAAACCAAAACTTGTAATGTCAGCATGAATGCCATGAGTTCTACCAATACATGGTGTTTCTTTAAAAACTAAAGCTTGCTTTTTTAACACTGCCATAAATTCAACAATGTCATTATATATAATATCATTGGCTTGTTTTAAAAGGTAACCATTGGCAGTATCGACAACATCAGTTGATGTAAGTCCGTAATGAACCCATTTCTTTTCTTCCCCTAAAGTTTCAGAAACAGCTCTTGTAAAGGCTACTACATCATGCTTGGTTAAAGCTTCTAATTCTCTTATTCTATTCAAATCAAAACTAGCCTTTTTAGCAATTAATTCAGCATCTTTTTTAGGAACTATACCTAATTCACTAAAAGCCTTAGAAGCTAATATTTCAACCTTTAAAAAAGCTTCAAACTTATTTTGATCAGTCCAAATCTTACGCATTGCTGACCTTGAATAACGTTCAATCATCTTTTTAATCCTCCATATGCTTTAAATAGCACTCTAAAGTATTCTCCATTAAACAACAAATAGTCATAGGTCCAACTCCACCAGGAACCTTAGTAATGTAGCTAGCCTTTTTTTCAACTTCAATAAAATCGACATCACCACAAAGTTTACCTGTATTTAAATCACGATTCACACCAACATCAATGACTACAGCTCCCTCTTTAACCATATCAGCTGTAACAAAACGAGGTTTACCAACAGCCGCTACCAGAATATCAGCTTGACTAGTAATGGCGGCTAAATTTTTAGTACGACTATGCGCAATAGTAACAGTAGCATTGCGATCTAATAATAGCTTAGCAACAGGCATACCTACGATATTACTACGACCAATGACACAAGCATTCTTACCCTCTATTTCACAGCCCATATAGTCTAATAAAGCAATTATACCTTTTGGCGTACAGGATATGATTCCTTGCTGTTTCAAATATAAAGCGGCTACATTATGAGGATGAAATCCATCAACATCCTTATCAATTCTAATAGCAGCAATTACTTTATCGGCAGCAATATGCTTAGGCAATGGTAATTGAACTAATATACCATCAACTGTAGTATCTTCATTTAAAGTAGTAATCAACTGTAAAAGTTGGGCTTCTGAAATATCAGGTGCTTTGCGGATAGTTGTATTTTTAATGCCTACCTCTAGACAAGCCTTTTCTTTACCCTTAACATAAGAAACACTACCTGGATCATCACCAATTAAGATAACTACCAAGTGAGGTGCACGGCCATATTTTTTTGTTAGACTTGCGATTTTAATTGTCAAATTACCTTTAATTTGACTTGCCAAAGTTTTACCACTCACAACAACGGCCATCTTATCACCAACCTTTACAAAATACATATTTATATTATAACATCTTTTTTATTTTTTTCTTAATCAATTTAATTAAAAAACTCTACCTTAAAAGATAGAGTTATTATAAATTTAAAATTGACTACTATTTATCTAGCATTTTAAATAAATCCTTAGCTGCTAAAGCGGGACCATTTTGTTCATAACCTGGTACAGCCAATTTAGTATAAAGTTCACCAACTAAAATATTTTTGGCAAAAAGAACATCAAAATATTGATTTAAAAGTTTTAGAGTCTGTTCTTGTCTTTGAACAGGACCAAATGGATTAGCAAAGAAAGATTCAACCAAACCAATTTCTTGAGTCGTACCCTTAGCTTTTCTTGCTCCTCTTATAAAAGTTTTTAAAGCTTCTTCTTTATTATCAAATAGCTTTAATGATTGATGATTATCTTCATAGTTATTAGCATATAAAACCATATCAACTTTGTAGCCCTTCATAATTTGACCATAAGTGGAAACAGGAATTACTAAACGCGAATTTTGTTTGTCTGGATTCATAAAAATCGCCCTATCCATTTCACGATAAGCATAGCCGGATGTCATATCATCAAGTCTAACAAAGGCTCCAATTTCTGTACCATACGCTAATATTTCCCCATCAACAAATTTAAATGTTCCCATATCATCAAAAATAGTTAGTTGGGAAGATATGTTGTCACCAGCATATTCACTCAAAGCTTCTAGTGATTCACTCTTACCAGCACCACTATCACCAATAATAACAATATTCTTAGTATTACCATTCTTCATTGTTATATTTACACAAGCTCCGTGAAGTGGTAAATAGCCATTATCAATCATTTTAACATTATATAAAGTTAAAAGCATTTTTTTCATATAACCAAAATAATCAATGCTGGTGTCATGAGGAGCTACCCCAACATAAATATCTTCTACTTCATCGTGATAGAAAACAGATTCTCCTGTAATTTCTGCACCAAAAATATATAATAGTTCTGGCTTCTTACCTAAGCATTTATTTAAAGGAACAAACTCAAATAAATTACTTAAAGTTACACCATGAGCAAAATAATCACGATGAAAATAAACATAGGCTAAAGAACTACCAACTCTAGCTGAATAACAATAATATTCATTATAATTAAAGTTACGACTAATTAAATCAATTGGATTATAATTTACTTCTTTATAAATACCCGTTCTTTTATTTTTAGCAGAATAGGAAATAAATGGTGGTCTAATTAGGACTTGATCTATTGCTTTAGATCTAGCTAAAAAAGCATAAGGACTATTCTTATCCATCCACTTATTTGTTGAGATTAAAACTCCCGCATTAACCCCTGCTGGTAATGCTCGGTATATGGCAAATTTTTCACCAAGTACCTTTTGCGATATCGTACGATAGGTGCTTAATACTACAGATGTGAAACGATCCATAGCACTTGTAAAAGAAGATGATTCTAAACCATCTAAATTACTTTTAGTATTAACCAAACCATATCTTTCTAAACGCCGCCAATAATCATAGAAATTTTCAATTAATTCATATAAGACATCCCTATGATCTAATATTAGCTTATAAAAAGGGGTCATTTGCTTTATTTCTTCTATTTCAAATTCCAAAAGTAATTTAAACAAAGTAATAAAATCTTTTTGAGGATTTGAAAAAATATTAATTATTTGTAAAACATCTTGTTTTTCAACTTTATAAATGTGTTCTAAAAATCTACGCCATACTTCGCCAAAACAAGCTGATTTTAAAATTTCTGTTTCACTTTTACAAAAAAGCTCTGAGAAATTCATAATTACTTGTCTTGAACCCATTACATATTCCATATATAGATGTCCTTTCTTTAAAATAAGCCTTTAACCTTACCATCAACTAGATCCATATTATTAGCAGCTGGTTCTTTTGGTAAACCCGGCATTGTCATAATATCCCCACTTAAAGCCACAATAAAACCAGCTCCAATTGCAGGCTTAAGTTCACGGATAGTCATCTTAAAATCGGTAGGTCTACCCAGAAGCTTTGGATTATCTGAAAATGAATATTGGGTTTTAGCAATACAAATAGGTAATTTGTCCCAACCATATTTTAGGAAATTAGCCATTTGTTTCTTTGCGGTTGGTGTAAAATCAACACTTGCCGCGCCATAGATTTCTTTACAAATAGTTGTGATCTTCTCTTTAATACTCATATCATTATCATATAAAACCTTGAAATTATTAGGTTTATCAACAACATTTAGTACTGCATTTGCAAGGGCAATACCACCAGCACTACCATTTGTAAAAACATCAGATAAAGCGATTGGATGATTATTTTCTTTTGCCCATGCTTCTAAAGCTTTTACCTCAGCATCTGAATCATCAGCAAATCGATTAATAGCAATCACATAGCCCAAGTTATATTTTTTAATATTCTCAATATGCTTTTCTAAATTACATATTCCTTTTTGTAAAGCTAAAACATTTTCTGATTTTAAATCTTCCTTTAAAACTCCACCATGCATCTTTAAAGCTCTAATTGTTGCAACTATGACTACACAAGAAGGCTTAATTCCAGCTTGACGACATTTAATATCTAAGAATTTTTCAGCACCCAAATCAGCCCCAAATCCCGCCTCAGTAACAACATAATCAGCTAAGGTCATAGCTGTCTTAGTTGCAATAACCGAATTACAACCATGAGCAATATTGGCAAAAGGACCACCATGAATAATAGTAGGTGTATGTTCAAGCGTTTGAACTAAATTTGGTTTTAATGCATCCTTCATAATGACTGCAACAGCACCATCTGCTTTTAAATCGCCAACAGTTATAGGCTTTTTGTCATAAGTATATGCGACTACAATCCGTTTTATTCTTTCTTTAAAATCTTCCATTGATTCAGCCAAGCATAAAACGGCCATTATTTCAGAAGCCACTGTAATATCAAAATGATCTTCTCTTGGAACACCATTGCTAGTGCCACCTAAACCAATAATAATATTTCTTAACGCTCGATCATTCATATCTAAACAGCGATGCCAAATAACTTTTGTAGGATCGATATGTAAATTGTTTCCTTGATGAATATGATTATCTAGAATGGCTGCAATAGCATTATTGGCAGTTGTAATAGCATGGATATCTCCCGTAAAATGAAGATTGATATCTTCCATTGGAACAACTTGAGCATAACCACCACCAGTAGCTCCACCCTTAACGCCTAAAACTGGTCCAAAGCTAGGTTCTCTTAAAGCTACGACTGTTTTCTTATTTAATTTATTTAAAGCATCAGCTAAACCAATAGTAGTTGTTGACTTGCCTTCACCAGCTGGTGTTGGATTAATTGCTGTAACTAAGATAACTTTGGCTTCTTGAAACGTATTAAAATTACTTAAATTAATTTTAGCTTTATATTTACCATAAAACTCTAAATCATCTTCCTTTAAACCAAGCTTTTTAGCTATATCCTTAATAGGTAATAATTTAGCTTGTTGGGCGATTTCTAAATCACTTAGCATTAAAACCATCCCCTTTTTAAAAGTATATTTATATGATATCACAAATGAACTCTAAATGAAATAAATTAAAACCCTTTTTTCCAAAAAGGGTCCAACATTTCGATAGCAAAAAACCCAAAGAATATTTCTTTAGGCAAGATATATATATTATCAAATTAGTAAGCCCAAGCAGCTCCTACAAGAATTACTAAAATAAATAATACTAAAATAAACGCAAAACCGCCACCATAAGAAGTATTGCAGTTATTGTTTGAAGTGGTAGTATTTGTATTATTACAACATGTATTTGCCATTATATCACCCCTAATATAATATATGAAAAAAGCCTTAATGATTGATAAGGCTTTTAAAATAGATATTTAAAAAACATTTTAAAGGGTAATAGTTATAGTTACTTCTTTTGTTGTGGCACTAGCTCTATAAACCTTAAGCTTTAAAGTTTGACCAATAAGTTTTAGATTCAAAATATTACTTAAGTCATTTAAGGTTGTCACTTCTACATCATCTACAGAGATAATTACATCATAAAGCTTAACTCCGGCTTTTGCAGCTACACCTGTACTAGTAATATCTGAAACAACCAAAGCTTCATCTAAGCTATTAGGCATATAATCTAGATAAGGTGATTGGTCATTTAAATACCTATTTACTACCGAAATTGTTAAACCTAAGGTAGGACGAGTTATTTCACCACCATTAGCTTCAATATCTTCAATACATTTCTTAACAACATCTAAAGAAATGGCGTAACCAATACCTTCAACAGGAATGCTAATAACATTACCATTTGAATCCAAGCCACTAGTATAAATTTCTTTTTCAGTATTGATGCCGATAAGTCTTCCAGCCAAATTGAATAAACCACCACCAGAATTACCAGGATTAATTGCCGTATCCGTTTGAATCAAACCATTTTCAATGCGGGAAACAATACCAGTTGTTATAGAATTAAAATTTTCTAATCCTAAAGGACAACCAATAGCGATAGCTGTTTGACCAGGAATTACAATTTCTTCATCATAATTAAAAAAATCATTAACATAAATGTCTGGACCACCAAACAAATCTAGGGAAAATGTTATAACAGCAATATCGTTCTTGGCATCATAGCCCACAACTGATCCTTGATAATATTTAGATCCACCAAGAAAAATTCTTACAGTTGTTGTATTTTCTATTACGTGACAATTTGTAACTACATAATATAGACCATTTTCTTCTTTATATACCACACCTGAACCAGTGGAAGCTTTAGTTGAGCTAGCTGCATAAATACCTACACATCCAGAAGATACTTTATTATAAACATCAGAAATATTATTTTGAATTTCGACAATGCTTGGTTCTTTTTGGATTTCTGTAGGTTCCTTTTCAGTACAACCTACTAATAATATTATCGAAAAGAATATAGCAATTAATAATAACTTTTTTTTCATAATTACACCTCTAAATTAAAAAGTTTGATAGCATTAGCTTCAGTTATTTTTTCAACTTCTTCAAAGCTCATCTGTTTTAAACGAGCAATTTCAATCAAAACATTTTTCACATAACTTGATTCATTTCGCTTGCCTCGATAAGGCATCGGAGCTAAATAGGGACAATCTGTTTCAGTTAAAATATATTTTAAATCAATATTTTCAACAATATACTTATTTTCTTTCGCATTTTTAAAAGTTATAGGTCCACCAAAAGAAAGCATAAATCCTAATTTTATAAATTCTTTTGCCATTTCATAAGAACCACTATAACAATGCATTACACCTCTAATTTTTCCTTGATACTTTTTTAAAATTTTAAAAGTATCTAAAGTGGCATCGCGCATATGAATAATTAAAGGTAAATTATATTTGATAGCTAAATTAATTTGTCCTTCAAATAGTAATTGTTGTTCAACTATATTTTCTTTACCATAATGATAATCTAATCCACACTCACCTATCGCATATACCTTATGGCTTTGAACAAAAACTTCTAAATCTTCTAAGTCCTTTTGATAGTCTTTGGTCGCTTCACTTGGATGAAGGCCTGCAGTTGGATAAAAAAGATTATATTTTGTAGCAATCTCAAAAGCCTTTTGGTTCGTCTCGTGGGAAAAGCCTACTAAAACAATCTTATTAACATTTTCATTAATACATCTCGTAATACAAGCCTCTAAATCTTCTTTAAAAGCATCATCAAAGAGATGAGAATGAGTGTCAATCATATCATTGTACCTTTTTCTTTAATCTAATAATATTTATTATACACGCGATAAATAACAGCATAGTTAAAGAACCTAAACTATCAATTAATACATCTTTAAATAATGGTAATCTATCCGCTACAAATGATTGATGAAATTCATCACTAACAGCATATAAACAACTTAAAACAAATGAAATTGTATGGATATATAAATAATTTTTAGTAAAGGATCTCATAGTAAAAAATAATAGCATTGCCAAAATAGCATACTCGGAAAAATGAGCTATTTTTCTAATTAAATAGGAAACATTTTTATAAATATTTGATTGTTCATTCAAAGGCAAATCAGCATAATTTTTAATAAACAATTGAATTGTAAAATTTGTAATCTTACCACTCATGTTAGCTGATAAGCTACCATTTTGACTTGAATAATAAAATATTATACCCATCCAGGTGATAGTTAAAATTATTAGTAAAACCCTTAACCACCAAATTTTCACTATAAGCCTCCTTTCTATTATAGCATATTACACACAAATAATCTTAGATATTAATAGTTTGGCAATAGATTTCTAATTTATTTTTATTTTTAAATTAAAAAATAATATTATTCAATCTTATGCTTACTTAATCTATTATATTAAAAAAAGGCTACGCAGCAAGCATAGCCTTGATGTTTTTATGAATATTATAATTATTCAAGAATTTGAACTACTGAACCAGCACCTACAGTATGACCACCCTCACGGATAGAGAACTTAGTACCTTGTTCCATAGCAATTGGATGAATTAACTCAACTGTCATAGTTGTATTATCACCAGGCATAACCATTTCAGTACCAGCAGCTAAAGTAATGATACCTGTAACATCAGTAGTACGGAAATAGAATTGTGGACGATAGTTAGAGAAGAATGGAGTATGACGACCACCTTCTTCTTTTGATAGTACATAAACTTGAGCAGTAAACTTTAAATGTGGAGTAACTGACTTAGGTTTAGCTAATACTTGTCCACGTTGTACTTGATCACGGTTAATACCACGAAGTAATACACCAATATTATCGCCAGCTTCAGCATAATCAAGAAGCTTACGGAACATTTCTACACCAGTTACAACTGATGATTGAGTTTCTCTAATACCAATGATTTCAACTGCATCACCAACACGTACTTGACCACGTTCAACACGGCCAGTAACAACTGTACCACGACCTGTGATAGTGAATACATCTTCAATAGGCATTAAGAATGGCTTATCAGTATCACGAACTGGAGTTGGAATATAAGTATCAACGATATCCATTAATTCTTCAATCTTAGCAACCCAAACTGGATCACCTTCAAGAGCCTTTAATGCAGAACCACGAATGAATGGAATTTCATCGCCTGGGAAATCATATTCGCTTAACATTTCACGAGTTTCCATTTCTACTAAGTCGATTAATTCTTCATCATCAACCATATCGCACTTATTTAAAAATACAACTAATTTAGGTACACCAACTTGACGAGCAAGTAAGATGTGCTCACGAGTTTGAGCCATAGGTCCATCAGTTGCAGCGATAACTAAGATACCACCATCCATTTGAGCAGCACCAGTAATCATGTTCTTTACATAGTCGGCATGACCTGGACAGTCAACGTGTGCATAGTGACGGCTTGCTGTTTCATATTCTACGTGTGCGGTATTAATTGTAATACCACGTTCCTTTTCTTCTGGAGCAGCGTCGATTTGATCATAAGCCTTAGCTTGTGCTAAACCCTTCTTTGCAAGAATTGTTGTAATAGCAGCAGTTAAAGTAGTTTTACCATGATCAACGTGTCCAATTGTACCAATATTAACATGTGGTTTGGTACGTACAAATTTTTCCTTTGCCATTTTAAATGGTCCTCCTAATTTTTATTTTATAATTTCATTTTTTTACCAATATATATTTTACCCTAATTGGTGAGGGTTTGCAAGTAGATTATTGTAAAATTAAGCTCTACTTTTAACAATCTCTTCTTGAATATTTCTAGGGACTGCTTCATAGTGGTGAGTTTGCATAACGAAATTACCACGTCCTTGAGAATTTGAACGAAGAGATGTTGCATAGCCAAACATTTCAGCTAGTGGTACATAAGCACGAATCTTCATACCATTACCACGTTTTTCTTGAGAATCTAGACGTCCACGACGACTTGTTAAATCACCGATTACGTTACCAACATATTCTTCTGGAACTGTAACGTCTACTTCCATAATTGGCTCTAATAATACTGGCTTACATTTATCTTTAGCAGCCTTTAAAGCCATAGATGCAGCAATCTTGAATGCCATTTCTGATGAATCGACTTCATGGTATGAACCATCAAATAAAGTAGCTTTGATATCAATCATTGGATAACCAGCTAAGATACCATTAGGCAGAGAATCCTGAAGACCTTTATCTACAACTGGTATATACTCACGTGGAACAGTACCACCAACAACCTTATCAACAAATTCATAACCCTTATCTGGATTTGGTTCAAACTTGATCCAAACGTGACCATATTGACCACGACCACCAGATTGACGAATGAATTTACCTTCACAATCAGCAGGTACAGTAATTGTTTCACGATATGATACTTGAGGAGCACCAACATTAGCTAAAACGTTGAATTCTCTTTTCATACGATCAACAATAATATCTAGGTGAAGCTCACCCATACCAGCAATAATTGTTTGGCCGGTTTCAACATCAGTATAAGTACGGAAAGTTGGATCTTCTTCAGCTAACTTGATTAAAGCAGCCGTCATCTTCTCTTGATCTGCCTTAGTCTTTGGCTCTACAGCAACACTAATAACTGGTTCAGGGAATACCATCTTTTCCAAAATTACTTCATATTTTTCACTACATAATGTATCACCTGTAGTTGTATCCTTTAGACCTACTGCAGCGGCAATGTCACCAGCAAAAACTTCTTTAATTTCTTCACGGTGATTAGCATGCATTTGCATAATACGGCCTAAACGCTCTTTAATATTTTTAGTTGAATTCTTTACATAAGAACCAGAAGTAATTCTACCCTGATATACACGGAAATATGTAAGTTTTCCTACGAAAGGATCAGAAACAACCTTGAAAGCTAAGGCCGCAAATTCAGCATCATCTGTTGCATGAATATCGACTTCATTACCATTTTCATCAGTACCTTTAATAACAGCAACATCTGTTGGAGCTGGTAAATAGTCAATAACACCATCTAGAACCTTCTTAACACCCATGTTCTTGAAAGCTGAGCCACAGAACACTGGGAAGAATTTAACATCTAGAGTAGCTCTACGAATGACTTTCTTAATTAAATCAGTAGGGATTTCTTCTCCTTCTAGATACATCATGGCTAAATCATCATCAAATTGAGATAAAGTATCAATTAAGACCTCTCTCTTTTCCTTAGCTAAATCTAATAAATCAGCAGGAATTTCTACTTCTTTAAAATTTTCTTCAGGATTACCATCATATATGTAAGCCTTCATTTCAATTAAGTCAATTTGACCTTTGAATAAATCCTCAGCCCCAATTGGCCATTGAACAGCAGCCGCAACAGCACCTAATCGGTCATGAATTGTATTTACTGAATATTCAAAGTCTGCACCAATCTTATCCATTTTATTAACAAATACGATACGAGGTACATTATAATCAGTAGCTTGACGCCATACAGTTTCAGTTTGAGGTTCAACACCAGCTTGCCCATCTAGTACAGTAACTGCACCATCTAGTACACGTAATGAACGAGAAACTTCAACAGTAAAGTCTACGTGACCTGGAGTATCAATAATGTTTACACGATAGCCTTTCCAAATTGCAGTTGTTGCTGCAGAAGTAATTGTAATACCTCTTTCCTTCTCTTGCTCCATGAAATCCATTGTTGATGCACCATCATGCGTTTCACCAATCTTATGGATTTTCTTTGTATGGAATAATATACGTTCAGTAGTAGTTGTCTTACCAGCATCGATGTGAGCCATGATACCGATATTACGAGTTTTTTCTAATGAATATTCTCTAGGCATAATTTCTATCTCCTATATTACCAACGATAATGAGCAAAAGCTCTGTTTGCTTCAGCCATTTTGTGAGTATCTTCACGCTTTTTGCAAGCACCACCAAGACCGTTGGCAGCATCCATAATTTCTTTTGCTAATTTTTCTTCCATAGTCTTATCATTACGTAGACGAGCGTATTTAACTAACCATCTTAAACCTAAGGTTTGTTTCCTTTCAGGTCTAACTTCTACTGGTACTTGGTAGTTTTGACCACCAATACGACGACTCTTAACTTCTAAAACTGGCATAATATTTTCTAGTGCTTTGTTAAACACTTCTAGTGGATCTTGACCAGTAACTTCTTTAACACGGTCAAAAGCACCATATAAAATTGTCTGTGCAGTTCCTTTCTTTCCATCTAACATAATTGTATTAATAGTTCTTGTAACTACTTTTGAATTATATATTGGATCAGGAAGCACATCTCTTTTTGCAATATGTCCCTTACGAGGCATGAGCGATTCCTCCTTTTAAAATATATTTTTTAATTATTTTTGCTTTGGCTTTTTAGCACCGTATTTAGAACGGCCTTGTTCTCTATTGGCCACACCAGTAGTATCTAATGCACCACGAATAACATGATAACGAACACCTGGTAAATCCTTAACACGTCCACCACGAATTAAAACAGTACTATGCTCTTGTAAACTATGACCAATACCTGGAATATAAGCAGTTACTTCAATTCCATTAGTCAAACGAACTCTGGCATATTTACGTAAAGCTGAGTTTGGTTTCTTAGGTGTCATAGTAGTAACACGGGTACAAACTCCACGCTTTTGAGGTGATGGAAGTTTTGTATATTTCTTCTCTAAGCTATTAAATCCAACACCTAAACTTGGTGATTTAGACTTAGAAACCTTAGCAGTTCTTCCATTTCGTACTAATTGTTCAATAGTTGGCATATTTTTCTCCTTTCTACCCCTTTTAAGGATATTTCAATTTATACCATACTGTAAACCCCTTTTTAAAAGGGTGTCATAGACACAGCATTTTGATTATATCAAAAAAATATTATAAGTCAATGATAAAAAATCAATTTTTTGCATTTTTTTAATTTTCTTTAAAAACACACGAGTTTGTGGACTATAAAAACATTGAAATTTCAATATTTTTTATTATTTATATTTTTTTAAAAAAAACAAACAAACACACGAGTTTGTTTGTAAACACTACAATTAATATAATATATAAGTAAAAATATTATTTTTATAATGATTAAACCTCTTAAGACATAAAAATTATTGTATTAATCATAATAATTTGCTATAATTATTAAGGTTTTTAATGTCCCCGTAGCTCAGCTGGATAGAGCACTTCCCTCCTAAGGAAGGGGTCGGAGGTTCAAATCCTCTCGAGGACGCCATTTAACAAGTCATTTTATATGGCTTTTTTATTTTTGATTTGAGATTTAATACATAAGTTTTAAAATTGTCAACAATGATAATTGACTTTGTATCATTACAATGATATAATTATCGTAATAACAAAGGAGCAAATATGAAAAAAATAACAATATATCATGGTTCAAAAGACATAATTGAAAAACCAATCTATCATCAAGGTAAACCCCAAAATGATTATGGCTTTGGTTTTTATTGCACTGAAAGTCTAGAACTCGCAAAAGAATGGTCTTGTACCAATAACAAAACAAATGGATTTGCAAATAAATATACTATCGACATTACTGTCCTTTCTATTTTGAATTTAACAGATAAAAGATATTCTATTTTAAATTGGATGGCCATACTCCTAAAACATAGAACTTTCGATTTTACCAATGATATCTCCAAACAGGCCAAAGATTATTTAATAAAAAATTTTTATATAGATGTAACCGATTATGATATAGTAATTGGTTATCGAGCAGATGATTCATATTTTACTTTTGCAAGAGATTTTATTAATAATACTATTTCAGTTCGACAACTTAGTCACGCAATGGAACTTGGCCAACTCGGAAAGCAAGTGGTAATTATAAGTAAAAAAGCATTTGAAAAATTAAAATTTGAAGGTTTTGAAACTGTCAATCATAATGAATATTATTCAAAACGCATAGCAAGAGATGAAAAAGCACGAAACAATTACTTGCAAGGTTCTATACGAAAAGACAGTGTTGCTGATGATTTATTTGTGATTGATATTATAAGAAGGGGGTTAAAAGATGGTGATACAATCGTATAATAAATCTTATTTGCCTTACGTCGCCGAAAATATTGGCATTATGTTTGAACATGCTGTTGATATAGGTTTTAACCCGGAAATATTTTGGCATACTTTTATATCTTCAGTTGTAGCAAAACAAATTGAAAAGGGCAATCCAAAATATTTAACTTGTTCTGCACTCGATTATTTAGATGAAATTTATCATGACCGGATAGCTATAAACAATATTGAACACATAAGCAAAAATCGTTTTTTTTGGGCTGGTTGGATTTTAGCACAATTTCAGTTTTTGACAGGATATTCTTTTTATAGAATTAACTTACACTTGCCTATAAAAAAAGTTTTAGAGTTGTATCCTACCCTACACGAAGCCGATGTTACCAAATTTTTTGATATTGCTAAAACTTATTTCCATGAACCAGCTAGCGAAACAAACTTAAGAAAAATTAGAACGGCAAGAGGCCTTTCACAAAGTGAGCTAGCCAATAGGGCACAAGTTGACATTCGTTCTATTCAAATGTATGAACAAAGACACAACAATATAAATAAAGCGCAAGCTGAAACATTATATCGAATTGCTATTGTATTAGGATGCAATATCGAGGATTTGTTAGAGCCAACCACACTATAAATAAAAATAACTCCTTTTCTATAATGAGAATCCTTAAAACCATTATAAAAAGGAGTTTTTATTATGAATTATAAATATCTCAGTAGTTAAATAGCTGTCTCTTTAAAAAACTCACTTAGACAATATTTTTCATAATTTCTTTAATAACATTTTCTAAAAAAATAAACTTATGCTTTTTATTTTTTTCTTTTTATAGTTCCAAACATTGATTTAGAAAATCTTTTGCAAGCTTCAGTTGCTGCTTCATAACCATTTAATGAAGCTAGACGATACCAACGATATGCCTCATTGTAATTTGGATTAGCACTTCCAATTGCATCTTCATAACAAAGACCTAATTTATACATTGCCTCACTGCTACCTAAAGCGGCAGCTTTACTAAACCAAATTTTAGCTCCAACTTCATCTTTGTCATATCCTTTAGGAGGATTTAAAGAAAGGTCTGCAAGCCTCATCATAGCTTCAACATTATTGTTGTTTGCGGCTTTGCCAAACCACTGCATTGCTTGATCTATATCACGTAAAACGCCATTGCCTTCCAAATAACATTCGGCAAGTTCTATTTGAGCTCTATCATTTTTATCAGAAGCTTTAAGCCACCAATAAATAGCATTCTGAATTGACTTTTCTAAACCATTACCAAATTTATATCGATCAGCTAAAGCTAGCATTGCCTCAATATATCCTAGATTTGCTGACTTTTTAAAAAATTCTAAGGCTAAGTCAATAGATTTAGGACAGCCATAGCCATCAGCATAAAAGTTAGCTATTTTATAACAAGAATAACTGTCATTATTTTCAGCAGCTGCCAAATAGAGAGTTGCGGCGGCTAAAGGTTGATTTAAAACTTCATAGCATTCAGCAGCTTGCTTCTGGGCATCAACAACTCCTTTTTGAGCTGCTCTTAATAACCACCTGGCAGCCAAAGGATAATTTTGTTCGATACCTTTACCTAGTTTATAACACAAACCTAAATGATACTCTGCTTCTGTATGATCCGTTTTAGCAGCTTCCATATACCATGATACAGCTTGAGTTTCATCAATCTCTACCCCATAGCCTTTTTCATAGCTTAGACCTATCTTATATACTGCCTCAACTTCATGTTTAACAGCAGCTGTCATATAACAAGGAAAAGCTTTATCATAATTTTGCTCAGTGCCATAGCCATAAAAATAACATTCGCCTAAATAAAAGCTGGCATGATAATTTTCACGATCGTTTTCTACAACTGAAAAAAATTTTATAAAAGCTTCTTGATATTCTTTATTTAAATATAATTCAACGGCTCGTTTATATACACCAGCAAAAGGATTATAAATTATTTCC
Source organism: uncultured Anaeroplasmataceae bacterium (assembly GCA_947589245.1). GTDB lineage: Bacteria > Bacillota_I > Bacilli_A > Acholeplasmatales > Anaeroplasmataceae > Pelethenecus. The sequence goes on along the minus strand of CANQBD010000001.1, from coordinate 7,970 downwards.
TCCATAGCCAACACCTCTTTAATATTTTAGCATAAAACAAATTACAAATAAAGAAATCAATTTAGACAAATGAAAAAACTGTCCCTACTTAATTTTAAAATATATAGGGACAGAATAAAACTTATTTATTTTTTATGAAAACTATTCCTCAACAGATTCTTCGTTTTCTTCTACAATATCATCTTCAAGATTTTCTTCATCTAAGCTTTCAGGAACATCTTCTAAATCTTCTTCTAAAGTTTCCTCATTATTAAATGAATCATTAATCTCTTGATAAACATTTTCTTCAATACCCTCTTCATCAGGACGATGTTCACAAGAGAATTCATCTTCTACTAAAACGCCAGTACCAGCAGGAATTAAGCCACCGATAATAACATTTTCCTTTAGACCAACTAAATAATCTGTTTTAGATTGAATTGCAACTTGAGTTAAAATTCTTGTTGTCTCTTGGAATGAACATGCAGATAAGAATGATTGACTAGCTAAAGCAGCTTTAGTAATACCCAATAATAATGGCTTAGCTGTAGGTAGCTTGCCACCTTTTTGAAGAATATTTTTACAAGCCTCTCTATATTCATTAATAGATATATCACGTCCTGGTAATAAGTCAGTATCGCCTTCTTGAACAACCAATAACTTACGCATCATTTGACGTACAATAATTTCAATATGCTTATCTGAAATTTCAACTGATTGAGAACGATAAACCTTTTGTACTTCTTCTACAATATATTTTTGAACAGCCTCTGCATCCTTGATTCTTAATAATTCTTTTGGATGAATAGAACCCTTCATTAACTTTTCGCCACGTTTGATTTGAGAACCAACAGATACTAACAATTCTGATGTTGCATCAACAGTATAAATTTTTTCTTCAGTATCATTCTTAATTGAAATAGCCAAACCATTCTTGGTTTTTTCAATATGTTCAACTATACCATCTATTTCGGAAATAGTAGCTTTACCTTTTGGCTTACGAGCCTCGAATAATTCTTGAACACGTGGAAGACCTTGTGTGATATCAGCTGCCGAAGCAACACCACCTGTGTGGAATGTACGCATTGTTAACTGTGTACCTGGCTCACCGATTGATTGAGCAGCAACAGTACCAACTGCTTCACCAACTTCAACAACCTTATTAGTTGCAAGGTTACGACCATAACAAATCATACATACACCACTCTTGGCATCACAAGTTAAGTTGGTACGAATACATACTGACTTAATTCCGGCCTCAGAAACTAAAGCTGCAGATTCTTCTGTAAACATTTCATTTCGTTTAACAATAATTTCACCAGTTTCAGGATTAATTAAATCCTTAGCAGCAAAACGACCAATAATACGTTCAGCAACGGTAACAACAACCTTCCCGCCATCGTCAACAATATCCTCAACATACATACCCTTTTCGGTACCACAATCAACTTGAGAAATGATTACATCTTGAGAAACATCAACTAAACGACGAGTTAAGTACCCAGATTCAGCAGTCTTTAAAGCTGTATCTGTAGAACCTTTTCTAGAACCGTGAGTTGAAATAAAGAATTCTGATACAGTAAGACCCTCACGGAAGTTAGCCTTAACAGGCACTTCAATTGTCTCACCAGCTGTGTTGGCCATTAAACCACGCATACCAGCTAATTGAGCAAAGTTAGAAGCATTACCACGAGAACCAGAATCAGCCATCATAAATATATGATTATCTTTTTGTTTAGATAATTCTTCCCATAGACCTTCTTGAATTTCATTACGAGCATCGCCCCATTCTTTTTCAACTAATTTCTTACGTTCTTTGTTAGTTAATTGGCCAAGCTCATACATCATTGTAATTTCATCAATTTTCTTATCGGCTTCAGCAATACGTGTTTGTTTACCTTTATAATCAAGTACATCAGCAGCTGAAATTGTTAAACCGGCAATGGTTGAATATTGAAAGCCTAAATCCTTAATACGATCTAGCATTTTAGAGGTTTCGGTAATATGGAATCTTTTAAATACTTCAGCAATGATTCTAGCAATATTCTTTTTCTTAAATGGTGATACTTCTTCATGAGCCAGTAAAGCCTCATAAGTGTTTTCAGGATTCTTGTTATCTAAGAAATATTTACTAGGAGTAGCCACACATAAATTTTCCTCAGTTGGTTCATTCAAATATGGAAACTCATCTGGAAGAATGTTATTGAAAATCATCTTACCTAAAGTAGTAAATAAATACTTGCCATGATTAGGATTGTTTTCAAATTTTTCAGCAGGTAAATATGCTGGATCGACAAAAATACGAGTGTGAAGTGTAATGTCACCATTTTTATATGACATATATGCTTCATTAAAATCCTTATAGAAATGACCTTCGTTAGGTTCGCCACTTCTTTCAAGTGTTAAATAATAGTTACCTAAAATCATATCCTGAGATGGTGTAACAACGGGTTTACCATCTTTTGGATTCAAAATATTATTGGAAGCCAACATCAATAAACGAGCTTCAGCTTGTGCTTCTAAAGATAGAGGCACATGGACAGCCATTTGGTCACCATCAAAGTCAGCATTAAATGGTGTACAAACAAGTGGGTGAAGTCTAATAGCCTTACCTTCAATAAGTACAGGTTCAAATGCTTGAATACCTAAACGGTGAAGTGTTGGTGCACGATTAAGAAGCACTGGATGTTCTCTAATAACTTCTTCTAAGATTCCCCAAACACTATCATCTTGATTATCACAAGCCTTTGAGGCAACAGCAATGCTGTTACCAGCTTTAATTAACTCTCTTAATACGAAAGGCTTAAATAAGATTAACGCCATTTCCTTTGGAATACCACATTGATACATTTTTAAAGATGGACCAACAACAATAACTGAACGACCAGAATAGTCAACACGTTTACCAAGCAAGTTTTGACGGAAACGCCCTTGCTTACCACGAAGCATATCAGATAAACTCTTTAAATGATGATTCTTTTCAACAACAGCTTTTTTACCACGTTTAGAATTATCAATTAAGGCATCAACAGCTTCTTGAAGCATACGCTTTTCATTCTTGGTAATTAAGTGAGGGGCGTTTTGTTCAAATTGCTTTTTCAAACGGTTATTACGATTCAAAATACGTCGATACAAATCATTTAAATCTGTTGTTGCAAAACGGCCACCTTCAAGTTGGACCATTGGTCTTAAATCAGGTGGAATAACTGGTAATACTTCAAGAATCATCCATTCAGGCTTATTATCAGAATGAAGGAAAGATTCAACAACTTCAAGACGCTTAATAACCCGATCACGACGTTGTTTTGAAGAACTCTTTAGCTTTTTCCTTAAAACCTTTTCTTCTTTCTCTAAATCAATTTCCTTTAATAAAACCTTAACAGCTTCAGCACCAGTTAAAGCTTTAAACTTACCTGGAAATTGTTCACTTTTAACAGAATAATCACTTTCAGAAAGAATTTGCTTCTTTACTAAACCAGTATCCTTATCAGCAGAAATAACAATATATGATGCTAAATAAACGATTTCTTCTAAATCTTTTGTTTTAATATCTAGTAGAGTTGCAAGCGGTGAATTACTAGTTCTTAAAAACCAAGTATGAACAACTGGACTTGCCAAAGTAATATGGCCTAGTCTTTCTCTTCTTACTTTTGATTCAGTTATTTCAACACCACATTTTTCACAAATTTTACCTTTATCGGTGTTACGTTTAGATTTACCGCAAGCACATTGATAATCCTTCATAGGACCAAAAATTTTCTCACAGAATAAGCCATCTGGTTCAGGTTTTAAAGTACGATAGTTAATAGTTTCATGCTTTAAAACTTCACCATGTGACCATGATAAAATTTCTTCTGGAGAGGCTAAACCAATTTTAATATATTTATATTGTGTACTCATAGTTTTTCCCTCCATTATCTAACAGTTTCTCTTATTTTTAAATCAACAATTGAACGATTTACTTCGTTTTCACCATCTTCATTAATTAACTCAACATGAATACCTAAAGCTTGTAATTCCCGAGTTAATACTCTGAATGATTCTGGAATTGAAGATTCTGGAATAGGCTTGCCATCAACGATAGCATCAAATACTCGATCACGGCCAACTAAATCATCAGACTTAACAGTTAACATTTCACGTAAAGTATTAGCAGCCCCATAAGCCTCAAGAGCCCAAACTTCCATTTCACCAAAACGTTGACCACCATTTTGAGCTTTACCACCCATAGGTTGTTGAGTTACTAAAGTATATGGACCAACGTTACGAGCATGTAACTTGTCATCAACCATGTGACTTAACTTAACGAAGTACATGATACCAACTGTAATCTTATTTTCAAATGGTTCACCAGTTCTACCATCAAATAGAACTTCTTTACCATCTTTATTCATACCAGCTTCAGCCATAATAGCTTCAATATCTTCAATGGTCGCACCATCAAATACTGGGGTAGCAACTTTAATACCAAGCTTCTTAGCAGCAATACCTAAATGTAACTCAAGAACTTGACCAATATTCATACGAGATGGTACACCTTGAGGGTTAAGCATAATATCAATAGGCTCACCATCAGATGTAAATGGCATATCTTCAACAGGTAAAATGTTAGAAATAACACCCTTGTTACCATGACGACCTGCCATTTTATCACCAACTTGAATCTTACGTTTTTGAACGATATAAATTCTTACTACTTCATTAACACCTGGAGCCAATTCATCACCATTAGCCTTAGAGAAATGTTGAATAGATTGAACAACACCTCCACCGCCATGTGGAACTCTTAAGGAAGTATCACGAACATCACGGCTCTTTTCACCAAAAATAGCTAATAATAATCTTTCTTCAGGAGTAGGATCTGTTACCCCCTTAGGAGTAATCTTACCTACTAGAATATCGCCTTCCTTAACCTCTGTACCAGGAATAACAATACCATTAGCATCAAGGTTTTTCTTTGTTTCTTCTTTGACATTAGGAATTTCATAAGTAAATTCCTCTTTACCTAACTTAGTATCACGACATTCAATTGAAAATTCATCAATATGAATTGAAGTATAAACATCGTCGTATACCATTTTTTCAGACATGATAACGGCATCCTCAAAATTATATCCTTCCCATGTCATGAATGCAATTCTAACATTTCGACCCAAAGCTAATTCGCCATTCTTCATAGATTGACCATCAGCAATAATATCACCACGGTCAATTCTTTCACCTGGTTTTACAATAGGTCTTTGCATAATAGCAGTTGCAGAATTTGAACGCAAGAATTGATACAAGTCATAGCGATGCATATCGCCAGAATCTTCTTTAACAATAATCTTCTTCGCATCAACATATTCAACAATACCAGGCATAGTGGCAATTAACGCAGACCCACTATCCTTAGCTGCCTTATACTCCATACCAGTACCAACAATTGGACTTTCAGGATTAATAATTGGAACTGCCTGACGTTGCATATTCGCTCCCATTAGTGCACGAGTAGCATCATCGTGTTCAAGGAATGGTACACACGCAGCCGCTACAGAAACAATTTGTTTTGGTGATACGTCCATATAATCAACTTCTTCTGGATCAACCATTTCAGTTTCACCATTACGACGACCAATAACACGATCTTCAACAATATGACCATCAGCATCTAACTTAGTTGAAGCTGAAGCAATAACCAAACCTTCTTCCTTATCAGCAGAAAGATAAACTTGCTCTTCAGAAACATACTTGCGACCAGTGGCATCTTTCTTAACAACAAAATATGGGGTTTCAATAAAACCATATTCATTAACTTTAGCATAAGTAGCTAGTGATGTGATAAGACCGATAGAAGGTCCTTCTGGTGTCTCAATAGGACACATACGACCATAGTGAGAATTGTGAACATCACGAACCTCTACACCAGCACGATCACGAGCAATACCACCTGTACCTAGAGCGGAAATACGCCGCTTTTGAGTGATTTCAGCAAGTGGATTAATTTGATCCATAAATTGAGATAATTGTGATGAACCAAAAAATTCCTTTAATGATGAGGTCAAAGGCTTGATGTTGATTAGGTTTTGAGGAGTTGCCTCATGTCCCTCAACAGTAGACATTCTATCAATAATGTTCTTCTCTAGCTTGGCAAAACCAATACGGAATTGATTTTTTAATAATTCACCAATTAGCCTTAATCTTCTGTTACCTAAATGGTCAATATCATCTAGAGTACCAACATTTTGGTAAAGATTTAAATAATAGCTAGCAGAAGCAATAATATCAGACATTGTAATATGTAAACATTTTTCTCTTTGGTCATTACCAATAATCTTAACAATCTCTGACTCATCGTGCTTAACAACAGAAACAAGTAAGATTTCATTATATGGATCCTCACAAAGAGTATTGCCCAAATCTAGCTTTTGACGAAAAGCAGCTCTGGCTTTTTTTAATTTAGCTAAAGTATCACCAGTAATTAAATCACCATAAGCAGCAATTTTAGTACCAGCTTTAAATAATAATTCACCAGTTTCATCATCAAAAATATCTTCTTTAGCTACAACATCTTGAGCTAAAGTTAAATTCTTAGCTCTTTGTAAAACATCTAGCTTAACATTGTATTTGAAACGACCAACCTTTTGTAAATCATAACGTCTATCATCAAATAAACGTTGAACAATTAAAGCACGAGCACCATCTACAGGTACTTTTTCACCTTGTCTTAATTTTGAATAGACTTCAATAGCAGCTTCTTCAGAATTAGTTGTTAAATCCTTTTCAAAAGTAGATTGTAAATATTCAGAATCACCAAATAAATCAATGATTGATTGGTTTGTAGATAAACCATAAGAACGTAAAACAGTAGTTAATGGAATTTTCTTAGAACGATCTAGTTTACCATACCAAACATTTTTAGACCCCATCTCATATTCAATCCAAGCACCTCTAGTAGGAATAACTGTACCAGTATACTTAGTATCGCCAGTCTTCTTGTCAATTTCTTTAGCATAGTAAACGCCTGATGAACGAACGATTTGGCTTATAATAACACGTTCAGCACCATTGATAATAAATGTACCAACTGGTGTCATGTATGGAATATCACCCATAAATAATTCTTGTTCAAGAACTTCACCGGTTTGAGCATTCTCTAAACGTACATTAACCTTTAAAGGACGTGCAAAGTTAATATCTCTTAACTTACAATCAACAATCGAAAATTTTGGGTTCTCAAAGTGATGCTCACCAAAATAAAGTTTTAAATCACCATTGAATGAAGTTATTGGAGAGATATCTCTAAACAATTCTTCAAGACCCTCATTAACAAACCAGTCAAAAGACTTAGTTTGAATTTCAATCAAATCTGGCAATTCAACTTCAGTACGAATTTTAGAGTAATTACGTCTCACAGATTTCTTTCCATAATTTACATTTTTGTAATTCATAAAAATAACCTTATTCGCTTAAAAAAGCCTTTTCCCTTCCCTATTTATTAGACTGCCATTAGGCTTTTAGGCTTGTCTTATAGCCCTCACTAAGATTCCCACAAAAAAAGTATCTAAAAATCGTTAAAAAGCGACTAACATAAACAAATTATAATTTTCTTTTCTTATAGAAAAGAGCATTTATAAACAAACATTACGCATTTTAATATTATAATAAATATAATCAACAAAGTCAATAAAATGTTGTAATAATCTAAAAAATTATGGTTATGTTAATTATAAAAGTAAATTCCACTGACAAAGGTTGTAACTTTTAAAAAGAGTCTTGAAAAAGAAAAATCCGCTAAAAAATGCCAAATGAATAAGCCCAATTTAGCTATGATGAGAATGGAGATTCATTAGGAAAACAAATTAAGAAAACTTAAAAAACATATCCCAACAAACCAAAAAACAAATTACTATATGAAAAAAATACTTCGATTATAATGTTAGGTACCCAATAAATTGGACTAAGTAATTTAATATTATAATTGAGATAAGGATTGTTGTCTATATTCTAAT